>JADLDR010000235.1 GCA_020846535.1 Armatimonadota bacterium
CGCCGCGCAGGTCGCAGGCGAGGAGGGCGGCGGCGAGGCGGGCGGCGTCTTCGTCGCTCAGGCCGACCTTCAGGAAGGCGGCGTGGGTATAGCGATGCAGGGCTTCCGGCCTCACACGGATGGCTATCTGGGGAACGACATTACTCAAGAACGAACCTCCTAAGAGGAAACTGCTGATCGGTGTGCATTGCGCTTCTTTAGCCCATCGATTTCAACATAAGATTTTGTGTGGTGCATGGAAGCCGGGGAGGCCCCAACCAGCGCGTCCTGTACTCATCAACTCTTTTTTACTTACAACCCCTCCACCCACCCGGGCTGGCCGCTATCCGCGGAATCCCGGACGGCGAGGACCAACTGGAGCGATTTCGCGCCCTCCAGCATCGGGGTTCGGGTCGGCCCGCCCTTTTCGATGGCATCCAGGCGGTCGAGGGTCTGGGTCAGGGAGGAATCCTTGTCCGAGGAGAGGGAGCATTGTTTGGCATAGGGGCCGCCGGTGTGGTGCGGGATGGCGTTGTTCGGGTCGCTGAAATAGACGGTCAGGCGTCGGGCTACCAGTTGGCACTGGCTCAGCCATCGGTTCGGGACAGCCCCGTTCGAGCCGGCCACGGTGGCGACCGCGTCGTTCTTGAAGGCAATGACCGTGCCGCTCACATCCTCCGAGGTGTAATTCTCAACCTCCTGGTGAAATATATTCCTCATACGGGCATAAACGGTATCAATTTCATACAGGAGGTGGCGGATGATGTCAAAGGTATGGATGATCTGTTCCACCATCTGACCGCCACTTTTCGCCCGGCCGCGCCACCAGGGGGCATGAAGGGAATTGGCATAATAGATGCCGATCATCAGCCCCGGCTCCCCCGGCCTCCCCGCTCTCCAGCATGGCCTTGACGGTCTCCACCGCCTCCCCGAAGCGGCTCATGAAGCCCACCTGGGATTTCACTCCACCGCATCGACCGTCTCCAGGGCCGCCCCCATCGTCAGGGCGATGGGCTTCTCGATAAAGACATGCGCTTTATGTTTGGCGGCCAGTTGAACCTCATCGGTATGCGCGAACGGCGGCAGGCAGATGTAAACCACATCCAGCCCGGCCCTGTCGTGCATTTCCGCGAAATCCGTGTCAACGGCCCCTTTCCCGCCCGAATACCGCCCGCGGAAATCCTCCGCGCGATCCTTCAGGGTGTCGCAAAAGGCCACCATCTCCGCCCGCTCCGGCAGTTTCATCAGAATGGGCGCATGGCGGTTCGCGATCCCGCCGCAACCGAGCATCCCAACCCGTAGCACTGACATAATTCTTTCCTTTGAAAGAAATCAAGGCTTGCGTCTGGTCATAAAAGCGATGCAGTCTGCGAGGAGCGCAGCGACATGGCAATCTCCAGCGTACCAAATGACGAAGGCTCTAAGCATAGGCACGAGTCTGGAGATTGCTTCGGGCTTCGCCCTCGCAGACCTGATCGATAGGGCTGCGCTCCTCGCAATGACATTAGGGAGACATTCGAGCCATTTCCCCTACCCCACCAGCGAAGTATAGACCGCTTCCCGGAGGCTGCGAGCGGGGTAGAGCTGCATGCCGTCGATTTTTGGGCGCTTGCCAGCCGGGCCGTGGGAGAGGACAGCTTCCTCGAAGCCCAGGCGGGCGGCTTCGGTGAGGCGTTTGACGGCCTGGGTGACGCTACGGATCTCGCCGGCCAGCCCGACCTCGCCGATGAAGACGCTCCGGGGAGGGACCGGCACATCCTTGAAGCTGGAGGCAATCGCCATCGCCACGGCCAGATCGACCGCTGGCTCGATGACGCGAATGCCCCCCGCCACATTGACATAGACATCCTGGGTTCCCATCGCCAGACCGAGCCGTTTTTCCAGGACGGCCAGGATCAGGGCCATGCGGTTCGCCTCCACCCCGGAGGCCATCCGGCGCGGGGCGGGCAGGTGGGTCGGAGAGACGAGGGCCTGCACTTCTACCAGCAAAGGGCGGCTCCCCTCCACTACCACCGCCACCGCCGATCCCGGCGAGGACTCGGGCCTTTCGGAGAGGAAAATCTCCGAAGGGTTGCCCACTTCCTCCAGTCCTTCCTCATGCATCTCGAAGACCCCGATTTCATCGGCGGAGCCGAAGCGGTTCTTGACGGCCCGCAGGACGCGGTAGCTCTGGTGGCGGTCTCCCTCGAAATAGAGAACCGTATCCACCATATGCTCCAGCACCCGGGGGCCGGCGATGGCTCCCTCCTTGGTGACATGGCCCACGATGAAGATCGGGGTGTCGGTATTTTTGGCGATCCGCACCAGGTGGGCCGTGCAGGTGCGGACCTGGCTAACCGTGGCCGGGGCGGATTCCAGAGTGGGGTCGAACATCGTCTGGATGGAGTCCACGATGATAAAGCGCGGCCCCAGCCGCTCGACTTCGCTCAGGACGGCAGCGATATTGGTTTCCGCCAGCAGATAGAGGCGGTCCGTCACCGAGGACGTCCGCTCGGCCCTCAGCTTGATCTGCTCGACGGACTCCTCGCCGGAGATGTAGAGGGCGGTTCCGTAATCGGCGCTGACATGGGCCGCCACCTGCATCAGCAGGGTGGATTTCCCGATGCCCGGGTCTCCCCCGATGAGTACCACCGAACCGCCCACCACCCCGCCTCCCAGAACGCGGTCGAACTCCCCGATGCGGGTGGTGGAGCGGCTCCAGTGGGATACTTCCACCTGGGTGATCGGGGTGGCGGGCTGGCGGGGGGCGGCGGAAGCCTGGGCCGCCCGGCGGGACGGGGCGGACTCGACCGGCTTGGCCTCCTCGGACATGGTGTTCCACGAATTGCAGTCCGGGCATTTTCCCAGCCACTTGGGGGATTCGTAGCCGCACTGCTGGCAGACGTAGCGGATGTTGGATCTGGGCATAATCTTTCCTATTCCACCAGGTCGCCCCAGCCGGTCAGGCCGGAGGCCCGGGTGACGCGCCAGGCGGTATCCGGGATAAAGAAGTGGCGGCGCTTTTCCTCGCGCTGAAAGGTGAGGGTCAGGCTGCCGGTGCGCGGCTGGGAGGCCCCGCCCTGACCGTGCGCCACGATGGTCAGGTTCAGGTCGGCGGTGGCTGTTTCCCCCTGGACGGAGACATCCACCCGGTTGAAAACGATATCGTACTCCTTCTCCGACCGGAGCGCATGGGCCAGGGCCAGCCGGAGAGAATCGAAACGAAAGCCCATGTCGTCCTGATAGTCTCGGGAAACATGCTGCATGCACCCCTGCACGTTCTTTTTGAGGACGGCCTGCCTGCCTTCTTCCAGAACGGCCCGGATCTGCTGCTCGTCGGGAGGCTTCGCCTGGGGCCGCAGAAGCCAGAAGACGACTGCTGCAAGCAAAATCAAAATCGCAAGCATGATTTTCGTGCTTGGCTTCATCGCTTTTCTCGCCGGATCGGGATAGGGCGGGCGCATCCCGTTGATATGTTACGGTTCGCCCTCTGTCCCGGCGATTCCTTTGCCGGTACGGGGCCGCTCGCACCCTCCAAGAAAGGAATCCCCCGCAAAACCTCGAATGAGATAAGGCAAGAAAGGAGAGCCTGACATGGCTTATGAACCGATCTCAAAAGCGATCTCCCGCCGGGCGCTGCTGCGGCAGGGCGCGGTCTACCTGACTGCGGCTGCGGCGGGACGTTCCCTGGAGGCCGCGAACGCGCCGGAAGCGGCTTTGCCCGCGGTCAGGGTGGGGCTGCTGACCGACACCCATTACGCGGAGGCTCCGGCCCGCGGGTCCAGGCACTACCGGCTTTCGCTGGGCAAGGTGCGGCAGGCGGCGGCCCACATGAACCGGCTGGGCGTGCAGGTGGCGGTGGAACTGGGTGACCTCATCGATGCCGCGGACCCGCCCGACCAGGCGCGTGAGGAGCGGTTCCTGGAGTCCGTCTGCGCGGAGATGGCGAAGCTGAAAGCAGGGAGGCATTTCGTCCTGGGGAACCACTGCGTCTGGAATATGACCAAAAATCGCTTTCTGGAGATCGTCCGCCAGCCGAAAAGTTTCTATTCCTTCGACCGGAGCGGGATTCATTTCATCGTCCTAGACGCCTGCTTCCGCAAGGACGGAACGCCCTACGGGGAGCGCAATTTCGAGTGGACGGATACGGAGATTCCCCCGGAGGAGCGGTCCTGGCTGGCCGAGGACCTGAAAGCCGCCAGGGGGCAGTCCCTCGTCTTCGTCCACCAGCGGCTCGACCTGGTGCCCGGCAATCATTATGCGGTGGCATCCACCCCCGAGGTGCGGAGCATCCTGGAATCCTCCCACAAGGTGCGGGCCGTCTTCCAGGGCCACAGCCACGAAAACGCCTATTCCGAGATCGAGGGCATCCACTATATCACCCTGGCCGCCATGGTGGAAGGAAACGAAAACGCATACGCCGCCGCCGATATCTACCCGGACGGCACGATCCGCCTCCAGTCCTTCCACCGGGCGGCAGGCCATCCGTTCGAGTCGTTTTAGAATTGATTCTCATAAGAAGGAGCGATTCGATATGAACCGACGCTGGCTTTTTCTGGTTTTACTTCTGGTGTGGGCGATCCCGGCAGGGGCGCAAGGCCCTGGCTGGGTGAGACTGTTCGACGGGAAAACCCTGAACGGGTGGACCCTGGTGGGCGGGCACGGCCCGGGTTATGCGGTCGAAAACGGCGTGCTGGTCTGCCCGGCAGAAGGGGGCGGCAACCTCTTCACCGAGAAGGAATACAGCGACTTCGTCTTTCGCTATGAATTCAAGCTCATGTCCGGTGGAAACAACGGGGTGGGCATCCGCGCCCCTTTGCAGGGCGATGCGGCCTATGTGGGCATGGAAGTGCAGATCCTGGATGATAACGCCTACCCCGACAGCGATCCGAAACATTCGTGCAGCGCGATTTATGATGTCCTGCCGGTGAAGCGCGGCGCAATCCGGAAGGCGGGCGAGTGGAACAGAGGGGAAATCAAGGCGGTCGGGCGGCGGGTGACCATCAAGCTCAACGGCAAAACCGTCCTGGACGCCAACCTGAACTCTGCCACCGACCCGGCCACCCTGCTCAGGCATCCGGGGATGCGCCGGGCGAAGGGGCATATCGGCTTTCTGGGACACGGGAGCCGCCTGGAATTCCGCAACCTTTATATCCGCGATCTCTCCCGGCCTGAGAAGGACAACCGCCCTCCTGCAGGCTTTACCGCCCTCTTCAACGGGAAAGACCTGACTGGCTGGAAGGGCCTGGTCGCCAGCCCGCCCGAGCGGGCCGGAATGAGCCGGGAGGCGCTGGCCGCAGCCCAGCGAAAGGCCGATGAATCCATGCGCGCCCACTGGCAGGTCAGGGACGGGGCCTTTGTTTTCGACGGGAAGGGCGGCAGCCTCTGCGCCCTCAAAGATTATGGCAATTTCGAGATGACGGTGGACTGGAAAATCCTGCCGGGCGGGGACAGCGGCATCTACCTGCGCGGCACGCCCCAGGTTCAGATATGGGACAACCCGGTCGGCTCCGGCGGCCTCTACAACAACCAGAAGAACCCCAGCCAGCCGCTGGTGAAGGCCGACAGCCCGCCCGGCCAGTGGAACCGCTTCAATATCCTGATGATCGGGGACAAGGTGACCGTCTACCTGAACGATCAACTGGTCGTCAATGACACCACCATGGAGAACTACTGGGAGCGCGACAAGTCCATCTATCCGACCGGCCAGATCGAGCTTCAGAACCACGGCAACACGCTTTATTTCAAGAACATCTACCTCCGGGAGCTGCCCTGAGCGGTTTTCTGGCAGGACAAAGCGGCCTCCTCTGTCGAACTGATAGGAGGATGGCGCTATAGCATCCGAACATGATGAAAAGCGAGGCATTGCAATGAATGATCCTTACTTGAAGATCACATCGCCGCGGCAGGGCGACGTCCTGAACCGGCACGACGGCAGCGAGGGGCCGGATGGCCTGAAAGTGCGGGTTCAGGGAACGGCGTCGCCGGGGCTAAAGGTGACGGTCAACGGGGCGGAGGCGAAGCGAAGCGAGGAGCGGTTCGAGTGCGAAGCCCTCATCGCCAGCCATGACGCCACCATCGAGGCACAAGGGGAAGGCGGCGGCACATCCTGCGTCGACAGCGTGCGGGTGCTGTGGGACAAGAACTCCTATCCCCGGTTCCGCTTCTCCATCGATGACAATATCCAATTCCTCAAAGACCTGGGAACCGACCCCGGGGCCTACCGATCCCTTTTCGACCACTGGTATTTGAATTTCTGGCGCGCCATGCACCAGCGGTTCCATACCAATGTCCATATCAACATCTACTACCAGACCGACGGCTTCGATCTGACCCAGATGCCGGATAAATGGAAAAGGGAGTGGCAGGACAACGGCGACTGGCTTCACCTCTCTTTCCACGCCTTGCAGGACAAGCCGGACCGGCCCTACCGGAACGCCAAATACCCGCAGATGGCCCACGACTTCGATCTGGTCATGTCCCATATCTACCGCTTCGCCGGGCAGGAAGTGACCGGACGGGAAACCACCGTCCACTGGGCGGAGGCCCCCGCCGAAGCCCTGGTCGCCCTGCCGCACCGGGGCGTGGACCGGATCATCTCGCTCTTCGGGCCGGACGGCAAAGATTGCACCACCAAATACTATATCGGCCCCGAGATGAACGACTATCTCTACTGGCGGGACTACTGGCACGATTTCGACCGGGGCATCACCTTCATCCAGTGCGATATGGTGGTCAACGGGGTGGCCCTCGCCAATATCAAACCGCAGCTCGACAGCTACCTGGCCTCCCCGCATACCTCCGAGCTGGTGGAACTGCTCATCCACGAACAGTATTTCCGCAAGGAACTGAGCTACCACCTCCCGGATGTGATGGATCGGGTGGTGGCCGCCCTGGAGTGGGTTTCCGAGCGCAACTACAAACCCGTCTTCTGGTCCTGGGGCTTCTGCGGGAATGCGAATAAATAGAACCATGTATATGGGCGCGGTCTATCGCGCCCATATGCCCCTCCTCTGATGCTGCACATCCCCATCAAAGGTCCTCTGTCAGCGTCATCCGCTCATCCGGCTTCATATAAAGCATAATTTCCTTGCCGGTGAATGGAGATTCCAGAACGCACGCGCCGCCTTTCTCGGCCCGGATATCCACCCGGTCCGTGCGGCCCGCCACGCGCCGTGCGGAGACGAGGAACGCGCCCTCAGCCCTCAGGTTCGTGAACGCGATATCTTGCCACGCTTCGGGCACGGCGGGGAAGATGCGGATTTTGCCCCCCTGGCTCTGGAGGAGCATTTCCTGCACCCCTGCGGCGGCGGCGAAGTTGCCTTCCAGGGTGAAGGGCCGGTAGGTCATTTTGGAATAACCCTTTCCCGACTGGTCGCCGTTGCAGTGGAAGCTGCTCCGCAGGGTGAAGGCGGTGGAGAAAATCTCCACCGCCTTTTCGGCCCCTTGGCCGTCGCGGGCGCGGGCTTTGAGGTTCCCGAGCCAGGCATAGCTGTACCCGCACCACCAGTCCGGCCCCAGGCGGTCGAGTTCCTCCAGAGAGGCCCGGATCGTCTGCTGCGCTCCGGCCCAGCCATCCCAATCGATCAGCCCCAGAGGGTGAATCGCCATCAGGTGCGAAAAGTGGCGGTGGGACAGCGGCAGGGGGAAGTCGCGGGCGACGAGGAGGCGACCATCCTCCGCGCAGGCGAAATCGGGCATTTCGGAAAGGGCGCTGCGCCAGCGGGCCGCTTCTTCCGGCCTGTTCAGCCTATCGGCAAGCTCTGCGGTCGCCTGGAAAAGCCATCGAATGAGGGCCAGGTCGTAGTTGGTGATCGTCTTGAACCAGGCGTCGGGTCGGTTGTCATTGATCTCCGGAGAGGCGCTTAAAGGAAGGGCGCGCTTGCCCTCTTTGTCACGCCCGGAAGTGATCGCCTCGATGAAGATAGCGGCGTCTTTGAGGTAGGGATAGGCGCGCTCGCGCAGGAACCTGCTATCCTGACTGTAGCGCCAGTGAAGGTAAAAGTGCTGGGACAGCCAGGCGGCAGTGGTGGCTGAATGGGTGTACTGCCGCCAGCCACCCATCTGGTTGTTGTTGAGATCGGCGGTCATCGGGACATTCAGACCGGGCATCTCGAAGAAGCGCCGCGTCCAGTCGAAGCAGTTGTCCCGGGTCTTCCAGAGCCAATCCAGGAAGCTCAGGCCCTCCTCCAGGCGGTTCGCGCTGTAGCAGGGCCAGTAGGAAAGCTGGGTGTTGAGGTCGTGGTGGTAGTCGCCTTTCCAGGGCGGGATGCCACCGTTGTCCGCCGTCCAGGGGCCTTGCAGGGTGATCGGCGGCGCGCCCCTCCGGCTGGCCGCCCCGAATTTATACTGCTCCAGATACCACTGCCGTTCTATGATCTTGTTGGGGATGCGGATGGCGGACTGCTGCCAGTACCGATTCCACCAGCTTCGATGGGTTGCCTTCATCTGCCCGAAGCCTGCCCGGAGCGATTGCTTCACCCGCCCCCGGGCGATCTCTAGAGGATTTTCGCCCTCGAAGCTGGAGGCGATGGACCAGGCGATAGCGCGCTCTCCTTTCCCATCCTGCCAGGCGGCATAGACGGCGAAATGGAAGCCCTGCGATCCTTGTTGCGTGAAGCTTCGCCAGTTGTCGCCGGAGGACTCGGCGGGCGGAGGATAGCCCAGGCGAAGGAGGCTGTTGGCTTCCCCCACCGTTCCGTCGGCCCGCGCCTGCCCGCTTTCTCCCTTGCCCCCGAAGGCGGGAGCTTTCAGGCGAATGGCCGGAGCCTCCTTAGAGCGGATCCGCGCCATCCCGAGCGGCTGCCGGGCATGGACGAGTACCTCCGCCTGAGCGCCGCCCTCCAATAACACCGAGGCCAGGGCATCGGCCAGCGATAGGTCTGCGGACCGGAAGGCAGGCTGACCGCCGAAGGTGATTTCGATGCGCCCGGCGGGGATTTTCGTGGGCGCTTCGGCCCGGCTGTAAGGGGCTTCGTAGAGGCGCACCAGGTCTTCCGTCCGGCCCTCGTCATGCCACTGTTTCATCTGGCGATAGGCGTATTCCGGGGAATGGTATTCCGGGACAGGGCGCAAATCCCAGAGGTCGGTGCGGTCCAGGGAGATGTTGAGGGGCTGGCCGTCTCCCCAGACAATCGCGCCCAGGATGCCGCTGCCGAGGGGAAGCCCCTCGTCCCAGGTCATTGCCGGGGTGGTTTCATGGATGCCGTGCTGGGGCTGCGGGCCGCCGGTCTCGATGTCGCTCATGGATACCTCCGGTGGACGTAATCGTAAAAATCAAAGGAGTCGAAGCCAGGCCGCTGGCAGCCCGGTATCAACCAAAAATCGCCATTCTGTTCTCGGCAGGATGCTCCTTTCCTTTCGGGCAGATGAAAAGCATAGTTGGTTCTTCCCGTATCGCCCCCGAGCCGACCGGGAGGGAAACGCTTACCCAAAGCGAAACACTACCTGTCCCGGCCTCCCAAACGGAGGGTGCGCCGGGGAAAGGAGAGAGACGGATGAAAGGGGTTGTCTTTCTGGGAGATCGGGAGTGCGCCGTCAAGGAGATTCCCGATCCTGTGCCTGGCGATGGGGAGGTTGTCGTCCGGATGATGGCTTCCGGCATCTGCGGGAGCGACCTGCACCTTCTGCGGGGAACCACCCGCGAGGGAGCCGTCAAAAGAGGGGATCGGATCCCGGGGCATGAGCCTTCCGGGGTGGTGGCTCAGGTGGGGCCGGGAGTGCGGCAGGTTCGGTGTGGGGATCGGGTGAGCGTCTTTCACTACCTGGGCTGCGGACGATGCCGGTGGTGCGCCGCAGGATTCTTACAGTGGTGTTCTCAGACCAGGGGCTACGGCGGGATCATCGATGGGGCGCATGCCGACCTGATCCTGACCGATGAGCGCAACTGCATTCCGCTGCCGGAGGCGCTTTCCTTCGGAGACGGGGCCTTTGTCGCCTGCGCGGGCGGCACGGCCTACGCTTCCCTCAGAAAGCTTGCGCTTACCCCCGGCGAGACGGTCGCGGTCTTCGGGCTGGGGCCGGTGGGCCTGAGCGGGGTGCTGCTGGCCTCCGCGCTGGGCTGCCGCCCGGTAGGGGTGGACATCCTGCCCGAGCGGCTGGCCTTGGCGGAGCGGACCGGGGCTTTCGCAGTGGTGGACGCCTCCCGGGAGGATGCGCTGTCCGTCCTGCGCCGGCTGACCGGCGGCGAAGGGGTTCCCGCAGGTTTCGAGGCTTCGGGCAGCGCCGAGGGGCGCAAGATGCTGGTGGACGCGCTGGGCCGGGGAGGGCGCGGGGTATTCGTGGGAGCAGGCAGCCAAGAGGCGGTAATCAATCCCGGCGACCTCATCGGAAGGCAGCTTACCCTGATGGGGTCTTTCGTCATTTCGCTGGGGATGGCCTGGGAGATGGTGTGCTTCCTTGCGGAGCAAAAGATCTCATTCGACCCTATCGTGACCCACCGGTTCCCCATCGAGGAGGCTCCCGCCGCCTACCGCCTGGCCGACACGGGGCGGTGCGGCAAGGCGCTCTTCGTCTGGGAGTGACCGGGCAGGGGGTCATCAGGCTGCGGGAGTGCGGCTCAGATCATCCTGTACCAGCGGGACGGTGAAGGTGAATTTGCTGCCTTTGCCTTCCTCGCTTTCGGCGCGGATGCCGCCGCCATGGGCCTCAACGATCTGACGGGCGATGGGAAGGCCCAGGCCGGTTCCCTTGATGCCGTAGGTCCAGCGGTTTTCGACCTGCTGATATTTGTCGAAAATGCGTTCGATGTCCCGGGTGGGGATCCCGACGCCTGTATCGGCCACCCAGACCGCCGCCTTGCCGTCTTTGACCTCCGCTCCGACGGCCACCTGGCCGTTTTCAGGGGTGAATTTGATAGCATTGTTCACCAGGTTCACCAGCACCTGCTCGATACGGTCCGGGTCGACGTCCGCAGGGGGCAGCGAAGCAGGCAGATAGGTTAGGATACGAATCTGCTTCTGGGCGGCCAAGGGGCCAAGGGTGGCGGCGGTTTTATGCACCATTTCGGCCAGATCGACCGGCCTTTTCTCCATCCGCATCATGCCTGCTTCCAGCTTGGTCATGTCCAGCAGGTCGTTGATCAGGCGGAGGAGCCTGCGGGAGTTCTGGTCGATGATCTGGATGAATTCCTGGTGGCGTTCGGGAACGGTATCGTCCTCCAGCAGCACCTCGGTAAAGCCGGCGATGGCGGTCAGGGGACTTCTGAGTTCGTGGGAGACCGAAGCCAAGAAGTCCTCCTTCATTTGCTGAAGCTCGCGCTCGCGGGTGACATCGAAGAGGGTGGTGACGATGCCGACCACCGCACCGGAGACGCTTTCGCGGGCGGCGGTGCAGGAGGCCAGCACGGTGAGCTGCGGAAAGAGGCTGTCCTTGGCGGACTCCGCAGGGGCCAGACGGTTGACCTCCGGGGAGACGCGGATTTCGCGCCGGGCGATGCGGTCGGGGTACTCCAGGGCTTCGCGCCAGAGATCCGGCAGGCCGATGACTTCCAGCGCCTGGGATGGGATATCGGCGGGCCGGATATCGGGATCGAGGCCGAGCATCCTACGGGCCGCGGGATTGAGTACCACCAGCCGGCCGGAGGTGTCGGAAAGGATCGCGCCGTCCGTCATGGAGCGTATCAGAGCTTCCAGGCGGCTCTGCTGGCTTTTCTCCAGGTCGGCTACCATCCGGTTGAAGACCAGCGAGAAATCGGCCAACTCGTCGTAGTCCAAGAAGCCGGCGGCGACCGGAACGCGGACGCTCATATCCCCTTCGGACACCTTCTGGGCGGCGGCCACCAGGCGCTGGATCGGGGCGGTCAGCCTGCGGGCGAGATAATAACCGATATAGCCGGTCAGGATCAGGCCGAGAATCGTGCCCAGAGCGATATTGCGCCGCAGGTTTCCGAGTTCCTCACGAACGGCCTGGTATCCCGTGCCGTTTGGGTCGCCGACATCCAGGTTCAGGTCGGCGGCCACCAGGCCGATCACCTGCCGGTTGGCGATGACGGGGGCATAGGCCGAAATCATGGTGCGGCCCCTCTGCTTGTAGACCCCGGAGGCCACCACTTCGGCGTTGTAGAAGGCCCGCCACATCTCCTGACGGATCGGATAGACAGGGTTGAATTCAGGGTAAAGGGCGGCTCGCACCACCGGGGTGAACTGGCTGCCGTCGGGGGAGAGGGCGAGCGAGCAGACACTCTCCAGATGGTGGCTGGCCGCCACCGCCTGAAGGATAACCTCGATATCCTGGTAGTGCGGAAGCTTGCGGGCCTCGTTCAGCCATTTGAGCATATACCAGCCGCCCTGGGCGGGAGGGAGGCTCTTCATCTTTTCTCGATAAGCTTCAGCCAGTTTCCGGTGCTCGGTGCCGTTGATCATCCCCCCGCAGGTCTGGACCGCCGCCATCAGGCGCTCCTGCTGCGTCTCGACGATTGCCTTCGACTGGCCTTTGAAGGTATAAAGACTGACGGACGCCACATCCACCAGCATCAAGGACATCACCAGAACGATGATCTTGGCCCGGATGCTCAGCCGTAACCGCCTGAAGGCCATGAGGTGGGTCGCCTCCTCCGGAGGGAATGGTTGCTTCATTAATATTCTTGTCCGGGACGGAAAATCCTGGTCAGACAATAAGAAAGGACGGGCTGGTTGCCCGTCCTCTGGATTATTCTAAGCAGCCCGTTGGAGTAAAGGGGCAGTTTTTGGCGGATCCGGTCCGACCTGTAGGGGCGATCCTTGTGATCGCCCGCCCTGCCGGTAGGGCCGTTTTCAGGGCGAACAAATCGTTCGCCCCTAC
>JADLDR010000236.1 GCA_020846535.1 Armatimonadota bacterium
CGACACTGGCATTTTTCCGAACCTGTGAGTTGCTTAACATCTCGGTGTACCTCTTCGATCTGCCAGCGAAAGGCATTCGCTTCTTGAATGTCCTCCGAGGTGATCGAACTCTGGGGAGCGTCCTCGTCGTCAGGACGATTGGTAATCACCCAGTCAATGTCACCGTCTGGGGTCACTATCTTGAACAGACGCACCAAGAAAGGCACCTCTTTGAGGTGGACCCACATGCCATGCTGGAGTTGCTCGCGACTCCACTCGAGGGTGTCCAGATGCTGATAGCCCGTTTCCGGCGACACCGACACCAAGCGGTTCTCTTTGAGAGTGGTCACAAACCACATCTCCAACCGATGGATCAGTTTCAGATTGTCCGCCGAGGCATACCAACGATCCATCAGCACCGTCTTGGCCTGCACTTGCTTCTCGCCTTTGGCTTTCAACAGCATCTCCCGAAAGTGTTCATTCTTACTCTTGCCATCGCCCTGAGGCCCATCCGGGTGGTACACCCGATAGTCGATTGGGTAGAACTCCCCCGCTTGACCACTGCTATGTACCAGGTTGACGACCCCGATCCCTCGCACCAAGCCATGCTCGGTGCCGCTGTATTGGCGCTTGACCAGGTCGATCTTCTGAGAGTAGCGCTTGTCCTGCACACTGTCATCCACGATCAAGTAGGCCTCCGGGCTATCCGACAGCAAAGGTTCCACCACCTCCCACAGGCCCCGGGGCGTCAATTTCTCGCGCTGCAAGTAGTCACTGATCGCGTCATGGCTGGTGGCCTCTTCGCCCTCCAGGTGCTCCGCCAAGTAGGTGCAGGTGTAGTTGCCGGGAGTGGCAATCAGAAATTCGATGTAGTGTTGTTTGGTCATACCCTTATGTTACCCGAAAATCGAATCCCTTTCAAGCTCAAGCGAAAGTCCTGGGTACATTCACTCAACATTAGAACTAAAGAGGTATTCTCTACAACATGCAAAACTCCTTCTTCATATATCGTAAAATTTTTAAGTTAAAATCGAAACCTGTAAATTCAAGTCAAAGGCAGCAGCAGGTGGTGTATTTTCAAGGCACTGCTTCATACATCTTTTGAAAACCTTTCCCTCACCATACCCACCGATCCTCCCCCCACAGCGCCTCCCTCGACACCGTTACCACATCCTCCAGCCGGCTGTCTCCCCGCACCCGCCGCATCAACTCCGCAAACCCGCCACTGGCCGAATCCACCATGTCATCATGCGCCCCCTTCGGAAATCCCACGAACTCATCCAGCCACTCCCCGTTCCACTCCCCCCGCACCAGACACACATTCCCAGCCTCCGCCTGCGCCAGGAAGGGCATCGCCCGGGCGATCTTATCCCCGGTGGAAGGTTCGGTCACAATCTCCCACCCCGCCAGCGCCCGCACAAAGTCTTCCGCCACGATCTTGCCTGAAGCCCCCGGCTCCTGCTCGATCCTGACCGGCACGCGCCTGCCATCGAGTTCCGCCGTCTGCACGATCAGGGGCCGCACCTTCGAGGGACCCACCTGACGCCGCACGACATGCTCGATATACACCTGCCCCCGGTGATAGGCCAGCAGGGTTCCCACCGTCCAGTCCGGATCGTCCTTGGACAGCTTCTTTTCAGTCGCCGCCAGGTCCCAGCTTCGCAATCTCTGCGCCTGCGCCGGGATCGCGTCCACGATGGCAAACCACTCCCGCTGGCACAGGTTGCCCTTCAGTTCGATGAACTGCCCGTCGAGTTCCTGAGCGGCATATTCCGAGGTGTATTGCGACCTGACCGCGGCGTAAAACTGGGGCGGTAGAAAGGGGTTGTCGGAGGTTTTCGCGTGAAAGAGCGCGGTGTCCGGACGGCCTGTACCCAGCGTGGGGTACGTCCAGTGGCTTTTGCCCTTGGGCGTAAAGGTGGCCGCAAACCACCCCTGCTCCCCGGCCTCTCGTAATGCGGCGATGATGATCTGGAACGCTTCCGCCGGGCACAGGGACGCTTCGTCCACCCACGCCCCGCTGATGTTGGGCCCCCGCGCCCCTTCCGGATCGTCCACCGACCGGAAGAACACTTCGGACCCGTTCCCCAGGACGGCCACCATATCGCCTTTATGGTAGGAGCGCAGGAATCTCAGGTGGCGGGCCAGGGACAGAAAGGTGCGAAGGGTGGCGTCCTTGAGCATCCGGTAGGTAGGCGCGTAGACGCCGTAGAGCCTTAATGGTTTGGCCCGGCGCAACAGATCGTAGGCCCCGACAAAGGACTTGCCCGCCCCGCGGCCCCCGACAAAGCCCCGGTACAGGGCCGCGCTCTGCCGAAACGCCCACTGCGCCGGGTGGAGGTCAATCCTCTGCGGGGGCTGGGGTCGCATCGACCAGGCGCTCGTGGATCGTAAGGGACCCGCCTTCCGGGGCGGCGGCCTTCGGGGGCGCGTCCAGGCCCAGGTAGCGGGCGCGGCGGGCCATCAGGTTCAGGACGCTCTGGATCGCCTTGAGGTCGCCCTTTTCGGCCTGGGGCCAGAGGGCCAGGAGCAGCGCGTCCAGGCGCAAGAGTTCCAGCGCCCGCGCTTCCGCCGCCGGTTCGTTCGTCAGCCGCTGCAGGGCCCGCATCACGGCCTTGTGCGCCCCGCTCCGGTCGGCGTAGCCCACCTGCTCGGCGATCTGCTCAAAGGTGTGGCCCTGCTTTCTGAGGTTCAGCGCCTGCGCCTCTTTGCCGGCTTCCGCGATCCGCCGGGGGTGGGTTTTGGGGAGGCTCACGGCCAGCCCAGGCGCTTGAGGCGCACCCGGAGGGCGGCCAGGGCGCTTTCCATCCACTGCGGGCTGTAGCCAAACACGCGAGCGATCTCGCCCTTCCCCCACCCTTCAGCCAGGAGCTTTGCCACCGCAGCGAGCTTCGGCGGAAGCTGAGCGATCAGCGCCGAAAGCTCCGCCTCTGCAAACCCGGCCTCTTCGCAGGCTCGCTCGGGGACGGTGTCCGCCAGGGGCAGCGCCCGTTCCGACAGGCGGCCCGGCGCGTTCTGGGGAATCCCCAACAGGTTGCACCGGTCGCGGATCCGGTGCAGCACGTAGCGCCGCGCATAGGCCCACAAGAAGGTGTCCAGGGCCGCCTGGCGGGGATGAGCGGGGTCGAATCTGTCGCGGGCCAGCAGGAAGGCGATCCGGATCTCGATCAGTAAATCTTCGGCCTCCATGTCGGAGGCCTTCGCCCAGGGGAGGAGCCGCTTCAGCAGCCGCCGGGCCAGCCGGTCCTTGCCGGCCAGGAAGCGGTCCGCATCGGACCCGCCCAGCGGCGTGTCACAGAGTTTTCCAGACGCGCAGGATTTCCCCCCGGCTGAGGGCGATCCCGCACAGCCGGGCGAACACCAGCCACCAGGCCGAGCTCCGGAAGTTTTCGCGATAGCAGGCGCTTTCAACGATGACCGCCTTCAGACGCTCCCGGTCGGTCTCCTTCGCCCAGCAGTTCCCTCGGGGCGGGGTTCGCAGGACCAGGCAGCGCCCGTTTCGTTTCAGGCAGCCCTCGCACTGCCCGCACTCTGTTTTTACCATGCTTTCAGGCGGGGTCTCCAGGAGGGTTTTCTTCATCCCCCCCTCCCGGCAAGCAGCCGCTCCAGCGCCTGCGCCCGCAGCGCCTCCACTTTCTGCGCCAGCGCCGCCTCCCGCTCCAGGGCCGCCCGTAGCGCCGCCATAATGCCCAACAGCCGTTCGGCGCACCCCAGGGCGGCCTCGCCGGACGAGTCGGACACTTGGAGCCGGAGATCACCGATCCGTGACTCGATCCCGGCAGCTTCCTGGAAGAGAGCGTTCATGGACTCCGGTAAACAATTAGGCTGTCTTTCGGTGTTCCCACGTTTTAAGACAGAATTCTCACAAATCATAGGGGGCGTCCTCCACTTCGTCCGGGTCAAAAAGGTATTCCGAGCCGTCCGCAAAGGCCAGGCGCACCGCCGGGGCGCTTTCCGGGGGCAGGCAGGCCACCACCCGGCCTGTCTGGCCCACATACCGGCGCACCGGCGGGAAGGCGGTGGCGACCACGCGCAAAGATCGGCCGACCAGCCGGGGGGAGAGCTGCATCAGAGTGTCCTTTCAGGGGTCTGCGGGCGGGGCCGGGAACCGTTCGGCCAGATACTGCCGGCGCATCTGCTCCAGCAGCTTCACGACCGCCGGGCTGTCCGGGCGGCCCTCCATGCGCTGGCCCAGGAAGGGGTTCTCCGCCCGAAGCCGGGCCTTCAGGTCGACTTCGATCCGCTGGCGTTCCTCGTGTGGAAGCTGCTGCCAGCAGGCGTCCTGCCGATCCGCTTCCGCCCGGGCGCGGGCCTGGGCTTCAGCCTGCCGCTGGCGCAGGGTGCGGGCCTGGGCTTGCTTCTCCGCCTGCTGTTTTTCCTTGCGCCTGGTTTTCAGGACCGCCGGGGGCGGGGCCCAGTCTTCCGTGATGGCGGCGACCAATACGGCAGCCGGATCCTCTGCTTTGCGCTGCGGGAGCCACTCCATCTGGCGGCGTAAGGATTCGGGCGGGTAC
>JADLDR010000237.1 GCA_020846535.1 Armatimonadota bacterium
CTATGGGGCGCGATGCATCGCGCCCCTACGCCCTAAAAACATTCGATTTGGTTAGGTCGCAACCTGGGCTAAAGATAAGTGTGTTTACACCGGCGGAGAGGGCGACTACAGGCGCACCTCGCCGCCCGTTTCGGAGGCGCGATAGGCCGCATCGATCACCTGGAGGGTTTTGAAGGCGTCTTCGGCCCTGACCGCATAGGGCTTGCCGCCGATAGCCGCGTGCAGGAAATCGCGGACGAAATTGAGGCCCCACATGTCTGCATAGGCCGGGGCTTTGGCGAAAGTGTAGCGCATCTCCCGGGCCGGGGCCGCGCCCCAGCGGGCGTCCATCGTCTGGATGCGGAACGAAGCGTTTTCATTGGGGTCCCAGGCGATCCGGCCCATCGTTCCCTCGATGCCGATATAGGTGTCGTACCCTTCCGGCAGGCTGTATGCGGCCCGGAGCGTGCCTACAGCGCCGTTGGCGAAGGAGAGGATCATGCAGCCGGTGTCCTCGACGGTGATGGCCTCATCGAACTGTTTCACGGCTCGGGCGCATACGGAGGTAACCTCGCTGTCGAAGAGGAAGCGCAGGAGATCGATCCAGTGGCAGGCCAGCCAGGAGAGGATGCCCCCTCCGGACTCCTCCCTGGAAAAAAGCCAGTGGGAGGGGTTGCGGAAGCGCACCTGATTGGTCAGCATCCGCGCCTCGAAGGAAACCAGCCGCCCCAGAAGCCCCTGACGAATCATAGACTGTATATCGACAGCGATGGGGTTGTAGCGCCAGGGATAACAGACCGTAAAGGCCCGTCCCGTACGGGCCGCCGCATCGGCTACGGCTCGCATCTCCTCGGCGCTACGGGCCGCAGGCTTTTCGGTGAAGACGTGCTTGCCCGCTTCCAGGGCGCGGAGAACCGCCTGCGCGTTTTCCCGGTTGGGCCGGAAGATCATCACCACCGGCAGCGACGGGTCCTGCAGGATGCTCTCCAGGCTGTCCGCAGGCGCAACCATCGGGAAATCGGCGGCGGACTGCCGGACAGCGCCCTCCTCCGGATCGAACAGGCTGACCTTTTCCACCTCGGTCAGTATCTGCAATGTCTGGAGATAGCCCCTGGAGTGCGGATGCGTCGCCCCGTAAACCCCCACAGCAATCGGTTCCATGCCCTTCTCCCTCCCGAACCCATTGTCGGCTTCGCTCATGCCTTCCGAACTTATGTAATTCGCCGTGAAAATGGGGATGTCCTTCTATGCGGGTGGGTTTTTGGGGAGAAGAGGGGCGGGGGGATGGAGTAAGGGAGGAGATGGGCGGGTCCGTTAAGCCATCAATTTCTTCTCTTATATCTTCTCTCATTCTTAATCTATATATCTGAAACATTTAATAATATATTTTAATTAGATATAAATACTAAAATCCTGTATATTCTTAGGATGATCTTGTGGGAAAGTCTCTCCTCTTGCTGAGGCTGAGTGGCTGACATTTTTGGGATCGACGGAATGGGATTCCGTCAATCCTCTGGCTGGGTTCATGTCTCGATTTGCCACGCCGTTTCAAAATGCGTCGGGTCCTCAACCGAAGCCCGGCGTGTGCTGGAGGGCGATTGCTTTGAATATATACTCCCCCCGGCAGGAATCCTCCTCCCGACCCCGAATCTCCATTCTATCTCTACAACAGTCGAGGGGAGATGCCGGAACCAAACCAAAACATTACTCAGGAAACCACATCGGGCCGCAACGCCCCTCCCTCGCCCTCCGCCGCTCCCCTCACTCGCCGGGCGTTCTGGCTTGCCATGCTGCTCATTCCGGTCGGGGCGTGGTGGGTGGATTATACGGAGATCGTTTCGGAGGGGACGGATATGGTCGG
Organism: Armatimonadota bacterium; assembly: GCA_020846535.1. Taxonomy (GTDB): domain Bacteria; phylum Armatimonadota; class JADLDR01; order JADLDR01; family JADLDR01; genus JADLDR01. Next base: position 1,841 of record JADLDR010000237.1, read on the forward strand.
CCTGTCCCTGGCGACCCCGGCGGTCTTCATCCTCTTCTGCCTGCTCCTCCTGAACCTCGTTCTCAAAAAGAAGAGGCCCGCGCTGGCCTTCAGCCAGGCCGAACTGGTCTCCATTTTCGCCCTCTTTTCTATCGGGGTGGTGATCTCCGGTTCGGGGATGCTCCAATTTCTGATCTCTGCCATCGCGCAGGCGTTTCATCTGGCCTCCCCTTCCAACCGGTGGGAGGAATGGCTGCGCTACCTGCCCTCCTGGCTGGTCCCGTCCCGCTCCGTCCTGCCCGCCCTAGCGAAAGGCGACAGCGATTCCGTCCCCTGGGGAGCCTGGCTCGTTCCTGTGGCGGCCTGGACGGGCTTTATCCTGATCCTCCTCTATGGAATGCTCTGCCTCTGCGCCCTCCTGCGCCGCCAGTGGGTGGACCGAGAACACCTCTCCTTCCCGGTGGTCGCGATCCCGATGGAACTGACCTCCGAGGGCGGCTCCCGGCTCTTCCTGAGAAGCCGCCTGATGTGGATCGGCTTCGGCATCGCCTTTACGATTGAAACCTTGAATAGCCTGAACCACCTCTATCCCAATGTGCCTCTGATCCAGGTCAAGCCGTTCGATATCGGGATGGTCTTTGCCAACAAGCCGTGGAACGCCATCGGCTATTTTCCCCTGGCCTTCTACCCTCTGGTGCTGGGCCTGTGCTATTTTCTCCCTCTGGAGGTTCTTTTCTCCTATTGGTTCTTCTTCCTGGTCGCCAAGTGGGAGGATATCGTCTGTGTGGCCTTCGGCTTCCGGGACGCCGATGCCGCCCCTTCCGCCCAGAGGTTCCCATTCATCGCCGAACAGGGGGCAGGGGGCTTCCTGGGGGTCGCCCTGGTTTCCCTGTGGATGGCCCGCAGGCAGTTGCAAGCCGCGTTCCGGCAGGCGCTCCGTCCCCAGCCGGGCGGCGAAGACCCCTGGGCCGGGATGTCCTACCGGGCCGCCTGCCTGGGTCTGGTCGCCTCAGGCCTGGGCCTTTTCGCTTTCTGCCTGGCTTCCGGCCTGTCTCCTCTGCTGGGGATGCTCTTTTTCTTCATCTATCTCCTGGTCATCCTGGCGATGGCCCGCGTCCGGGCAGAGGCGGGAACGGCCTGGCTCTTCAGCCCCTACCTGAACCCCCATGGAATGGTCGTGGCGCTTACCGGCTCCGCAGGCTGGGGCACTCAAAGCCTGACGGTTTTCTCCTTCCTCCAGTGGTTTGACCTCAGCCACACCACCGCCTCGATGCCCTACCAGATGGAAGGCTTGAGGATGGCCCAGGCCGCCCGTGTGGAGGCGCAGGGATTCTTCAGGGCGGTTCTGGCCGCTACCCTGGTCGGCACGCTCTCCGGCTTCTGGGCCTGCCTGAGCCTTTACTACGGCTACGGCGTCTCCAGCGCGAAGATCAATAGCTGGCGGGCCGATATGGGAGTCGTTCCCTGGCGCACCCTGGAAGGCTGGCTCAATAACCTCAAACCGCCCGATTATATGTCCATTCAGGCGATGGGGGCCGGGGCGGCAGTCGTTTTCTGGCTCTCCGCCATGCGCGTCCGCTTCCTCTGGTGGCCCTTCCACCCGATAGGCTACGCGGTCGCCAATACCTGGACCATGCCCTGGCTCTGGTTTCCCTGCTTCCTGATCTGGCTCATCAAGCTCCTGGCCCTCCGCTACGGTGGCATCAAAGGCTATCGCCAGTGCATCCCCTTCTTTGTCGGTTTGCTGGTCGGCGACTACTGCGCGGGCGCAGTCTGGGCCATCATCGGCGCTGTCGGCCATATCCATATCTACAGATGCTTCGTAATCTAAGGTAAAATATCTTCTATTCCTGGGGGATGGATTACCTCTCTCCCCTGGCCCCTCTCCCCGAAACCGAAGGGATGCGCCGGAGCGCCTCCGGGGAGAGGGGGACAGAGTGTGCGGTCATTGACGGCATCATCTGCTCCCCCTGCCCGTTTCGGGAAGGGGGAGGGGGGGTTAGGTAACGATCTCTCAAAGCCCCGAACTCCGCCCCTGAGAGTCAGGAGACCTGATCTGGATGCGTATGGGTCGCCCTGCCTGTATATCGAATATCCCTTGTAGCAGGTCAGGCGCATCGGTCTGTCCCCGCAAGTCCGCAAGAATTACGCAGGCCGGGAGGAGAAATATTGAGCAAAGTGGTAATTGTTGTTACACTTCTAACCATGGGGAGGATTTCAGCGATGTGTGATACACCTTCGGAATGGACTTTCGAAGAAGCCCGGAAGCAGTGGACAACGATGGTGCGTCCGGTGCAGCATGTGGGCGTGCCGGGGTATCAGTTTCAGGCCGGGGTGATGTGGGACGGCTCCCTGGTCTTCGGCCCGCTCCATTTTCTGGATCTGAAAGTAATGCAGCAGGAGATTGCCCCTCTGGGCGATCACTTTCTTCATCTATCGGTGGCCTACGGCGATCCGATGCGTTTTGCGGACCGCAAAGGCACGGGAACCCAGGCCATCCGCCGCTCTCTGGAAGGCGGCAGACTCCCGATCCCCCATGTCATCACCCGGAACGGCGACCTGGACTGGCAGGAAAGCGTCTTTGCCCACCTGTTGGGCCGCCCCTACGAGGAGGGCATGACGCCTCAAAGCAGTGATATACTGGTCGTTCGCACCCGATTCAAAGTGCGAAACACCGGCCATGCCCGGCGCACCGGCCACTTATGGCTCCATTTCGGGGATACGAGCCAGGTTTATTTCGGCTATAAATGCAAGCAGGGAGAGGAGATCGCTCCGGCCATATCTCACCGCTATGCATCTCCTTACGGCCTGATGGAAGATAAAATACGCTATATACTCCCCACCCCGGGCAAGGGAACGGTGCGCTGGCATGATGCGGTCTCCCATGCTGAGGGTATCCAGGGAACGCCCCGCAATGTCATCGAATGGGAAGTTCCCCTGGCCCCCGGTGAGGAGGCGGAAATCACCCTGACCGTTCCGTACGGCCTGATCTCCCCAGAAAACGCCGATAAACTCCTAAAAACCGACTGGGAAGGCGACTTTCGCGAGGCCTGCCGGTTCTGGGAAAAACTCCTCTATGGCCCCGGGCAGATTACCACCCCGGACCCCTTCATCAATGATTACCTGGTGGCGGTAGCCGGGCAGATGGCCGAACAGGTGGCCTACCGCACTCATTCCACAAAAGTCTGGATGTATAAAACCAGCCCGAACCACTATGAGGGCTACTGGCCCTGTAATGCGACAAAAGCTCTCCCTACCTTCGACCTGCGCGGCCTGACCGAAATCAGCCGCCGCGTCCTGCAAAGCTTCATCGACTGTCAGACCGATGACGTGCGGGGCATGGAAAAAGGTGTGATGGGGCGGGACGAAAAGCTGCCCGGCGAAGGCTTTGCCCGGCTGAACGGCTTCCTGGGCAACTTTGGGGAGTGGACGGCCAATCCTGTACTGCTCAGCCACGGCCTCGGGCTGTGGGCGATAGCCTCACACTACCGCATCACCCGCGACAAAAAGTGGCTCGGCAGCGGCCCCGGATCCCCGCTGGAAAGCATGATTTCCGGATTCGAATGGGTATCAGCCCAGCGCAGGCGCACCATGAGGGATGAGAACGGGCAAAAGATTCCTTACTGGGGACTTCTGCCCGCCGCCTCCGCCCATGACTGGCTGGCAGGCAATACTATTTTCAATGATGCCTTCTGCCTCTACGGGATGGCCGAGGTGGTGCGCCTTCTACGGGAAATCAATCATCCCCGCGCCGAGGAGCTGGCAGGAGAACTCAGCGATTATCGCGCCTGCCTCCGCGACCGTTACCGGGAAGCCCGCGACCGCGCCCGCACTATCCCCCTGCCCGATGGAACCTCGCTGCCCTTTGTTCCGCGAATCGTTCAGGAATTGGACTGGATAAAGCCTGACTGGACCTATACCGGCTACGGCCCGCTGCGTGCCGGAGCCTGGGGCGCGCTAGAACCGGACGATGAGATGGTGGAACAATCGCTGGCGTTTCTGGAAGCGGGAATGCCGCAGGGCGAGGGGCCGTACTTCGCGGCGCACAAGGACTATGCCGATATCGCGGATATCAACTGGGCCGATATCAGCGATCCGGCAGCCGAACGGCACCATATGTGGCGGCACTACGTGGAATACGAAACGATGTGGCCTATCGGCGCTCCTCTGTTTTTGGCCCGGGACGACCTCCCGCGCTTCTTCGAGTGGCTCTTCCACAACCTGTCCGTGGCGTTGCACCCCGATTGGCGTGTGGGCGTGGAATCGCTGGACGGCGTCCCCTCCTGCGCCCCGGGCGACGGGGAGCGATGGCAGGCGATTCGACGCATGTTCGTCAACGAGCGCGGGGGCTACGACGGCTCCCAGCAGTCGCTCTGGCTTCTCCAGGCCATTCCGCGCTCCTGGCTGAGGCCCGGCAGCCGCATGGCTATTACGGATATGGGGACCTATTTCGGCGGCAACCTCAATCTGGAAGTCCAGGTCTCCGATAACGGTGACTCCGTCCGGGCAACCGTCCGCCTGAAAAACCTCAGCGTCCTTCCGACCGAAATTCGCCTCCGCCTCCGCAGCGGCGATGGCCGCCCCCTGGCCTCCATCCTGGTCAACGACAACCCTGCGAAACTTCTGGAAGGCGACACGGTCCGCCTGCCCTTAAAGAAAAACGGGACCTATCAGGTGGTGGGGGGGTTTTGAGGAATTCGACCCATTGTGGCAACGGCTTTGATTCGATGGAATGGAATTCCGCCGATCCCCCATTCCGCCGACCCTATAGGTGCCGGGCGCTCAGCCGAAGCCCGGCGGGGGAGCGGTTGCGCCAATCCAACAGCCACATGCCGGTAAGCCCCGGAATTAGCTCCCTTGGCCTTGTCGAGGAGGTTCTCCGGCGCACGTTTCCCCTCTCCTTGCAGCCATCCCCGCCGCCGGGCCGCCTGCTGGCGGGTCGGATCGGGCATTGGCTTCAATTCGACGGTGAAGCGGTCCTGGCCGCCCATGAAGGCACGGATCTCGCTCTCCTCCCCGCTGCGGCGGATGATGAGGCGGAGCGGTTCGCCCGCTTCTTTGCCCTGCACCGCCGAAGCCAGGCTTTTTCCGGCCATCGGAGAGCCGCCCGCGCTCGCGATCAGGTCGCCTTCCTGCAACCCGGCTTTCTCGGCTTCGCTTCCGCCAACGACGGAAAGGACGCGCGGCAGATCGGTGGCGGGGTCGGGTTCGCTGCTGACGCCGAAGAAGGGAACGGGCTGGTTTCGCACGACCATATCGATGCCGGCTGCCTTGAGAAGTTTGGCGAAAGGCAATTCTTCCGTCCCCCGCACCCACTGCTCGTATTCACGGGAAAGGTCTGCGCCTGCCACGCGGTTCATCGCTTTCAGAATACCGTCTGCCTCGAAGCCTTCCGGGGCGCTGCCGTAGAGTTTCATCAGCAGGCGCATAACATCGTCCAGGCTCTTGCGGCCGTCGGTGATGTCCCGTATCTTTAGATCGAAGAGCAGGCCCGCCAGCTTGCCCTTGTTGTAATAAGAAAGCCCGCCGTAGCCCCAACTGCCGCCCTGCCACGCCCTCCGACCGGACTCCTCCAGGGAAACCGCTTTGCGGGCTTCGTTGTTCAAAAGGCCGCGGATTTCGCCGGCCAGGTTGTCCAGATAGCGGCCCCGGTCGATCAGCCCGGCGCGGTAGAGGAGCCGGTAGGCGTAATAATCGGTGACGCCCTCCAGGAACCAGAGCGATCCGGTATCGGCTTCCTGGCTGTAGTCGAATGGCCCCAGCCCCTTCGAGCGGATGCGCTTCACGTTCCAGGCATGAAAAAACTCGTGGGCCGCCAGGGGCGCGATGGAGCGGATATCCTTGAGGGCGCTGCCGGAAACGTTCAATACCGTGCTGCTGCCGTGTTCCAGCCCACCTCCCCCGCTCCTGTCGCTCCCGGAAAAGTGGAGGATGAACAGATAGCGGGCAAAAGGCAGGCCGCCTATCGAATCGCGCCCGGCCCTGACGATTTTCGAGAAGGTATCGAGCAGATCCCGCCTCGGATATGTCTCCGCGCCTGTTACGGCTATCGAGATGGGAATGCCGTCCACCCGGAATCGGGCAAGATCGAAATGGCCCAGTTGCAGCGGGCAATCGGCGAAATCGTCGTAATTGGGGGCGGTGAATTCCAGAGGAGAGATTCCGGGGTCAAGCGAGGTGGCGCACTTCCAGGATGCGGGCAGGCGGAGGGTCAGGGAGACCGGCTCGTTTTTGCGACCATCCGCATACATGAAGGCTGCCGGGCCGTTCACATAGCCACTTTTCTCTCCCAGGGCGGTATAAAAAAAGCCCGGTCCGGATTCGCGGGGGCGGACATCGTATTCGGCGACCACCGTCCGGGCGGACTTGGCGACGATCTGCCAATCGTGCGGACCGGGCTTGCTGACAGGCAGAGGCTCTCCACGGTCATCGAAGGCTCTGAAAGCGTGGATATCCTGATGATAATTCAAAATCTGGTAATAGCCCGGCGTCCAGGCCGGGATCGCCAGCCGGAGGGCCGTGGAGCCGCCGGTTTCGAGGGTGATCCGCACATGGAACGATTTCGGCTCCGATTCGCCGATGGAAAGCTCGTAACGGATCGGAGCCGCCTGAAGCGCCTGGACCGCCCAGAACGCGAGAACAACGGTATAGAAGAAACGCCGATGACGCAAGGCAGTTCCCTATGGGTTTGCTGGCCCGCCGACCGGCGGCTGGGCCGGGCCGGGGGACGTAGCGGGGGGATTCTCCTGCGCCGGGGGCGGATTGCCGCCTGCCGGGGGCATGTTGCCCTCTGCGGGAGCCGGGCCGCTCTGGGGTTCCGGGGCAGGGGCCGCCGCGCCGCCGCGCAGGTTCAGGATATCGCGCCCGGCCTGGTTGAGCGCGCTTTCGACGGTGGTCGTTTTGTCCACTGCGGCCCGGATGTTTCGGGCCAGGATGGCGACCGCCTCGTTTCTGCGGGCGATGGAAAGCGCGGGTCGGGCCTGGGCGAAGGCCAGCCTGCCGACCGCCTGCACGGGATCGTATTTGTCGGAAGCCTCCTCCAGCCCTTGCAGGCGCGGGGACTTCAGCGAAACCGCCAGGAAAGCGGCCAGCCGCCCGGCTTCCTTTGGATGCTTGGAGGCGGCAGACACCCCCAGCCCTTTATAGACGGCAAGCGAGGTGGCGAAAGTGCGGTCCAGGTCGAGCGTCTCCATGCTGACCGGCAGGAGAGCGATGCTGTAGGGGCCGGGGAGAGCGTCCAGGTCGCTCAGCCAGCACGCCCCGAAGGTGTGGCCTCCCTTGACCGCCGCCTCCCAGGTGTGGTGTTCATCGCTGGCCGCATCGCGGTTCAGCAGGCCGCCTTCGGCCATAGATATCATGAACTGGAGCGCCTTTTTGCCCTGTTCCTGCATAAAGATCGGGCGGCCCTCCTGGTCGAAGGCGGCTCCCCGGTAGGAACCGAGCCAGGTCAAAAACTCCTGCACGATCCCCTCATCGCTCCACCAGGCGTAATAGGGAGCCGGGGAGACGCCGCGGCGCTTGACGATGCCGGCCTGCTTGCGAAGATCGCCCAGGCTCGCGGGCGGAGCCGGAGGCAGACCGGCGGCAGCCAGATGCGCCGGATTGTAGACCAGCACCCGGGCGTCGGCCCACACCGGCAGGGCGTAAACGCTCCCCCGGCTCTCGAAGGCCGCGGAAGCAGGGCTTTTCCGGAGATCGGCGGCCATCTCCGGCTCGATGGGAGCCAGCCGGTCGCTCCCAAGCATCTCCCCGAAGGTGCGCGTATCCACCATCACGACATCCTCTTCCGCGGATGCGGCGTTGGCATAAGATTCTCCGGCAGCCGCAGGCTCGTTGCTTGAGGCAGACGAACCGGAGAACGCTCTGCCCGAAAGCCTCCCGGCGATATCCTGGGAAGAGGCTGTTTCCAGGGAAACCTCGCAGCCGCTTGTCTGCTCGAAGAGGCGCACTGCGGATTCGATCCGCTCTTTCGGGATATCCAGGTCATCGGATATCAGCGCCTTCAGGACCACCGGCTCCGACGCGGGCGCGGCGACCGGCCCTGCGGTCGGGGCGTTCACGTTCGACGCCGGCGCATTCGCCTCCGGAGACGATTTCTGAAGCCACTGGGCGCATCCGGAAAGCAGCGTCAGACAGCATAATCCCCACATCCACCTGAGCCTGTTCAATCCGACCCCTCCCCTGGCGATTCATTTGATCTATTCAACGATAATTCCGGCATTAGGTTGCTTTGGAGTTCGGCGTTTTGCGGCCCGATTCCTTCTTCATCCGGTCATGGGGGATGGGTAACGATCTCGCAGAGTCCCGAACTCCGCCCCGGCGGGACAGGAGACCTGATCCAAAATGCGTATGGGAAGGAAACGAGGGCTTCCCTGCGGAAAATGGAGATAAAGCACTCTTTGAGCGATAGGGCAGGCAGCCCGGCGCTGTCCCCTGCCCATCGCCGGAAAGGAGGACGCGGGATGACGGCAGAGGCAATCCGTTTGACCAGCCTGACGAAATCGGCGGGTTGAGCGTCCAAGCTCGGTATCGAAGACCTGGTTCAGGTCTTATCGAATATTCCCTTTGAGACCCACCCGGACCTTTTGATCGGGCCTGAGACAGCGGACGATGCGGCGGTCTACCGTCTGGGCGATGGCCGGGTATTGATCCAGACGCTCGATTTCTTTACGCCTATTGTGGACGACCCCTACACCTACGGCCAGATCGCGGCGGCGAACGCGCTGAGCGATATCTACGCCATGGGCGGGACGCCCTTCATGGCCCTCAACATCGCCGCTTTCCCGATGCGGCTGGGGCCGGACATCCTGGGCGATATCCTGCGCGGCGGCAGGGACAAGGTGCAGGAAGCCGGGGCGGTGGTGGCCGGCGGGCACAGCGTCAATGACGAGGAGCCCAAATACGGCCTGGTCGTCTCCGGGTTTGCCCGGGAAGAGGAGATTCTTTCCAACGCCACCCCGGATCAGGGCGACCGCCTCATTCTGACCAAGCCCATCGGAACCGGCGTCATCAGCACCGCCTGCAAATTCAATGAGGCTTCCGATGAGGATTTGCAGGCCATCATCGCTTCGATGACCGCCCTGAACCGCGCCGGGGCGGAAGCCGTCCGCGAGGTCGGCGGCGTCCACGCCTGCACCGATGTGACCGGCTACGGGCTGATGGGCCACCTCTACGAGATGATCTCTCCCCGGAATCTCGGGGCCGTCCTCTACAGTCGGGAGGTTCCCATGTTCGACCGCGCGAAGTTGATCGCCTGGTCGGAAGGCGGCATCGTCACCCGTTGCACCCGCGAAACCGAGGCGTCGCTGCAAGACCGCTTCCTTTTCCCGGCCTCGATGCCCGAAGCGGAACGGCACCTTTTCTTCGATCCGCAAACCTCCGGGGGCCTGCTGGCTGCCGTATCGCCCGACCGTGCCGCCTTGCTGCTGGAAGCGATGTGTTCTCGCGGCGTCCGCCATGCTGCCGTCATCGGCGAAATCAGGGAGGATATAGGGAGGATAATCCGGGTAGAATAATAGGGGTGAGTTTGTTCCCCGGAGAACGGGAGGGGGCTATGTGGCTTCGATGGCTGCTCGTGTTTTCTCTTTTGCCGGCGGCGCTTGCGCTTCCGGCCCAGCAGACCCGGCTTCAGGACCTGGACGCCCGGCTCGATACGCCGGTGACCCTGGAGATTTACGGGCGGCCTCTCTGGGAAGCCGCCCAGACGATCAGCCGTAAAACCGGGGCGCGCATCCAGGTGGAGCGCGAAATCCGCGACCAGGGCGTGGTGATCGCCGTCTCCGACCTCCCTGCCCGGCAATTGCTGGAAGGGCTGACACGGCTTTTCGGCTATTCGCTCACGCCCCGGATCGGCAAGGAAGGCCAGTCCTATATCCTGACGCACGGAAAAATCCGCTCCGAGCGTAAGCGGCTGAACGGAGACCACTTCAGCCACCGCTTCGAGGTCTTCCAGGAGGGATACAATCTGATGCGCCGGGCCGCCTCGGCCTCCACCTCCGAACACCGCCGGATCGTGGATGCTCTGATGGCTTCTTCGGTGGAGGGGAGAACCCTGAACCCGCAGGAGGTCAGCCGCCAGGTGGAGGCCGCCTATCGGTTCGTGACCCTTTTCCCGGCCAGCGCGCTCTACGGCCTGGCGGAAGGGGCGGGCGGGCAGCAGACCCTTCCCTGGCAGAACCTGACCCTGCGCCAGCAGAGGGCGCTCAGCCGCGCCCTGTCCGCCCATCTGCCCCCGGGCGCGGGATCGGGGCCGAATTCGGGAATCGTTTCCGTTACCTTCACCTCGGCGGGGCAGATCGGGGTCGATTACTTCATCGGGGGGAGCCCGGGCAGGATGATCCTGACGCCTCCGCTCCTGTTCGATGCCTCGCTGCTGGAGGAGAACGCTCCCGCGCCGCCTTCTTTTCCCGTTCCCGGCGGGACTATGCGGGAGGCCGTTCAGGCCCTGCGCGAAAGCCAGAAGATCAACCTGATCTCCGATTACTGGCTCCGGTACGATCTGACCTCCGCCTCCGTTCTGGAACGCTTCTACGGCTACCTCGCCGATTTCACGGGCGGGGACGCCAGCCCCTACCCGTTTCTCCGGGACATCGAGAGCAAGTATTTGATGCGCGTCCAGCAGCCGGCAGGCAGCCTTTATATGCTTCGCAGCCGTTCCTGGTTCCTGGATGAAACGCTGGAAATCCCCGCCGCCCTGCTGGATGTGCTTCTGGATCCGGCGACCCTCTACAACGCCTATACCGCCCTCAATGTGCGGTCCCAGGCCGCCGCCGCCCTGGACGACCGGAGGCTGGCGCTGCTCTCCATGATCCTCTCCGAAGAGTTCAAAGAGGAAAACGACCTGGAAGCTCATGCGGCGTTCTATCGCTTCTACGCCTCCCTCAGCCAGCCACAGCGGGGATCGCTCATCTTCTCCGAAGGGCTGCTGGTGGAGGATATGAACCGGGACCAGCAGCGGTGGCTGGAGATGGCCCTGTCCGGCGCAGATGGCGATACCCTCTCCTTCGACCCGGAGGCCCTGGCCGGAGTCAATCTGAACATCAGCGGCCCGAACGCCTCCGGCGAGGCGGAAGGGGAAATCTCCGGCGCAGCCCCCGCCGCCCGCATTGCTTACCAGTTGCGCTCCCTGAGCTACCAGGCGGATTACCACGACCGGGCGCTGCTGGAAGGCGTCGTGACCGCACCCCGGGCGCAGGTTCCAAAAGGAGCCTCCGCTCCTCCCACCTCCGAGCCGCCGCCCGCTTCGGAAACGCCGCCCGCCACCGACACGCTGGAAGCGGCCCCCGATCAGTGATTCGGCCCTCGCCGCGAACCCTGGCAAAGATGCCGTTTTTCGGCCCGGCAGCCCTCGAACCCTTGACAACCGATCCGATGGCGCTTATAATGGATTAAGATAACCCATGTTGCCACCTAGCCGGGTTGGGTGTCGTTTGCGCGGTAGGGGCGCGATTCATCGCGCCCTCAAAGGCCGCTGGGCGCGATGAATCGCGCCCCTACGGGACGATCCTGCCGCCATAGTTTCTGGGCAGCAACTTGGATTAAAATAAGCAAGGCCTTCACTCGAATATTCATATACCACAACGATGCAGTCTGCGAGGAGCTTTCGTTCCTCGCAGACTGCATCGATTGAAATCCTGATTGTTCTGCATGGGCACAATACATCGTGTTCCTAAATCCCACAAGAGATTTGGATAAGATACCGGCACAGGCGTTTCGAGCCGTCAGCACGACAGGGAAAATTCATGAACGATCTGTTTGACAGGATGCAACTGGCGCTTCTGAGGCTGGAAAACCAGAAGCGTTTCCAGATCATGATCGATTATATCAAAACTTCGGTGGGCAAGGGGAAGGAGTATTCCAACTCCGTCGCCCGCGCCGTACTCTCCCCGCGGGGCTGCTATTACGAACTGGTGAATCTGCCGGAGGAGTTTTCCGGGGTGGTGGGCGAAAAGGTAGCCCATGAAGCGGTTCCCGAAAAAGAGGCCATGCGCGTTTTATTCGATATCGCCCATCTCACCCGCCAGGTAACGATTGACAACACTCGCGAGCTTTCGCTTTACGCCATCTACGACCGGGACACTTCATCAACCGGGCAGGCCGGGACATTCGTTTTCCATTTTAGCCAGGTCCCGGAGCGGATGGATATGACTCCCCGGATGATCGGGATGTTCGATTCCGCCCGGTCGCCTCTATTCTTCAAGATGAAGATGGACACCCGTCTGCCGCAGAGCCTTCTGGACGCCCAGCGGGGCGTCCTCTTCGGGCTGCGCTACAAGCCGAACAGGTTCCTCCTGGTGCGTATTCCCTATGAAGGGCCGGATGTCTACGATCTGACGAACGCCCCTGGCAATACGATCCCCTCCTGACTTTCACACCAGGTTGATGCCCTGCTCTTTCAGCCCGGCGCGGAGTTCGCGGCGGAGGGCCATTTCCGCGGAGGGCCTGTCCTTCGGCTGCACCCGGGCGGTCACCCGCAGGGTCATGCGGGCCGCGTCCATCGCCACGATGCCGGTGAGCCTGGGCGCTTCGAGAACGCCCTGTTCCCGGTCGGCCAGCTTCGACCCTATCTTCTCCTCCACCAGCCTTTGAAGCTGTTCGATATCCGTATCGGGAGAAACCCCGAACTCGACCGCCACCTGGTTCAGCCCGCGGGAGTGGTTGATCACCTGCACGATATCGCCGTTGCTCAGGATCACCAGGCGGCCTGTATCGTCACGGATTTTGGTGATTCTCATGCCCATCTCTTCCACCACGCCGGAGGCCGTTCCGATGGTCACATAGTCGCCCACCGAAAACTGGTTTTCCAGCAGGATAAAAAAGCCGGTAATCACATCCCGCACCAGGCGCTGCGCTCCGAACCCGACCGCCAGCCCCGCCACCCCTGCGGTCGCCAGTACCGACATGGGCTTCAGGCCGAATGCCTCCAGCAGCATGATCCCGGCGATGAAAAAGAGGATATAGCTGCCGATGCTCCGTATCAGGGTTCCCAGGGTCAGCAGGCGGGCCAGCTTCGCCTCCTGCTCCCCTTCTCCCTCCCGCCCCTCCCGTCGGCTGAGGGAACCCAGGATGCTGTTCATGATTTTTGCCAGAAGAATCCGCCCCACCATAAAGAGGATGACGACCCGGACGACGTCCCAACCGCTTTCCAGAGCCGCCATCCCCGCTTTCGTCCAGAGTTCCTCCCAGAAACGAGAGGTCAATATATCCGGCATAACGAGGCTCCTTTCTCAGGGCTGTTTTAGAGTCGGTTAAAAAACACCTCATCCCCCCCCGCCCTCCCTCTCCGGGGCACAGAGGGAGGGGGACTGGCGACGAGAGCGGATGTGGGGAGGCGAATTCCGTCTCTCCTCAGCAGCCGGTTGGAGGCAACGTGCCGTTCTGGGGCCGTCCTGGCCGACCCGTAGGGGCGATCCTTGCGTTCGCCCATAGCGATCCAGATCAGGGGAAACATCCTCCGCTCCTGGGGGAGGGGTGACCGCTCTCCCCTGGGATGGGTTACCTCTCTCCCCTAGCCCCTCTCCCCGAAGCGGGGAGAGGGGGATAGATCGTGCGGTACTTGACCCCCCATCCCCGCCCCCTGCCCGTTTCGGGAAAGGGGCCGGGGGTTAGGTAACAGTCTCCCCAAGGCCCGCACCCCGCCCCGGCGGGACAGTCACCCTGATCGGGATAGCGATGGGGCGATCCTTGCGTTCGCCCTGTCCGTGACCAGGTCCTTTTCCGGGCGAACACGAAGTTCGCCCCTACGGCCTAATCCCTGGAAAAAGTGCCCTCTTACTCTAACCGGCTCCTCAGCCCCGCAGGGGCGACCAGGAGAGGGGGCAAAGGTGAGGCGCTTTGCCGCCCACCTATGCTTTGAAACAGCCCTGCTCCTTTCCATCAGCTTTTTCTTTTTTGACAGCAAATGCTTTATAATATTTAACCCAAGTTACCGCCTAGCCCGGGGCCAGTCCCGTTTTCCACTGTAGGGGCGCGATGCATCGCGCCCCATATCGATCCAGATCAGGGCAAGCATCCTCCGCTCCTGGGGGAGGGGGGACCGCTCTCCCCTGGGATGGGTTACCTCTCTCCCCTAACCCCTCTCCCCGAAGCGGGGAGAGGGGGATAGAGGGTGCGGTCATTGACGGCATCATCTGCTCCCCCTGCCCGTTTCGGGAAGGGGGCCGGGGGTTAGGGAACGGTCTCTCAAAGCCCCCAACCCCGCCCCCGCGGGACAGTCACCCTGATCTTGATACACATGGGGCGCGATGCATCGCGCCCTACCCCGCATCGGCCTCGATGCGGATAGGTAGCAACTGGGGCTGATATTTGGGACGCTCGCTTGAGATAAGGCAGACACGCAGGTCCGCCCCTACGGGCGGCCCGCTCGCAGAGGTGATGATGTCCGGCGCATCGGAATCAGAGCATGGAAGGGTTGATATCCTGGTGGTGGAGGACGATTCTGTCTACCGCATGGTGCTTGTCAAGCGGCTGGCCGACGAGGGCTTCCGGATTCTTCCGGCCCGCGACGGGGAGGAAGGGCTTCGCCTTGCCCGCGAGTCCCGGCCCGAGATGATCGTCTCGGACCTGATGATGCCGAAGATGGACGGCCAGACGCTCTGCGAGGGGGTCCGCGCCGATCCGGAACTCCATTCGACCTACATCCTTCTCCTCACCGCCCACGACGGCATCGAAGCCAAGCTGTCCGGCCTGGAAAGCGGGGCGGACGATTATCTGGTCAAGCCGTGCAATCATCGGGAGCTGATCGCCCGCGTCCGCGTGGGGCTTCGCATCCGCAAGCTCCAGCGGGAAAATATCGATCTGGTCCGGAAGAACACCGCCCTGGCGATGGCCGTCACCCTCAATCATGAAATCAACAACCAGCTTGCCGGGGCGATGGCCGCCGCCGAAGGGCTGCTCCTGAGCAAATCCCCCGATGACCCCGATACCCGCAAACTGAATATCATCCTCCAGTGCGCCGCCAATATCCGTGATATCGTCGCCCGCCTCCGGAATATCCGCCAGGTAGCCATAAAGCCGTACCTCGCCGACCGCGAAATGGTGGACATCGACCGTTCTTCAGAGGAAGCATGACGGCCTGAGATATGTGTCATATATGTCATATTGTCTTACGGCGTACAACCTATGACACTATTGGAACATAGGAGCAGGCAGGCCAACGGTATCCTTCCTACTCTCTTAGTTTTTATATAAATATATTTATATAAAAACTATAGTTATATTAACTACTTGTTAAAGGGGAAGAGCCATGCGGCCTGGCGTCCGGCGAGGCTTCCCCTTATGCTGATTATGTCATACCCTCTATGACAGATGACATAATGACACAATTCGGGCAGGCCCTCTGGCGCATTGCCGCCGTTTCCCCGGAAAACACAGCGCAGGCGCAGGGCTTGGGGCGCGGGCTTCGAGCGGCCTGGCGTCTATCGGCCCATCCGGCGATTCCCGCAATCATTACATGAACTCTCTTTCCACTGCCACAGACCACCGCGCGATGGCTCCTCGGGGCAGGCGTGGGGCTGGGGTGAAATAGGCCGGAGCCGCCGCGCCGCTCGGTGAGGAGAACAGGCGTGCCAGCCCCAGACGCCACTTCAGGCGCTCGGGGCAGGCGATAGAGAAAGATTCCGGGCCGATGGTCAGGGAAAGAATGTTGTCTTCCACGCGGTAAGCCGTCTCTTCTTTGCCGTCGGACAGGATGACAGGCCAGATCGCCCGGCAGGCCCCCAGGTCCCTCAGAGCCGTCACCTCATACTCGATGACCAGCCGGTCGCCATCGAAGCCCAGCCATTTGCGGGCGGCCACAAGATCGTTTTCGCCGGTGAGTTCGATACCGCCCCTGCAAGCCAGAGCCGATCCGTTTCCGGCCCGCTCCGGCAGACGCCATGCTCCCTCGGTTTCCACGACAAAGCCTTCCCAGACGCTTTCCAGCATGGCTTCCCGGTCGAAGGCCGGTTCGGGGAGCGGGGAGAGGCGGCCTCCTCCCAGCCTCACCCCGAAAGGCTGCCACGCCGGGGCGGTTCCCTCCCGGTGGGAGCGCAGGGAGACGGCCAGAAAATGCTCCCCGGAGCGGAGGCGGGCATAGCCGCCCGCTTCGTCGATGAAGGCGCAGTCCTCCCGGATGACGGCCTCTATCCTCCGCTCTTCCGGCTGCTGGGGGCAGGCCGCATACTCCTCTCCCTCCCAGATGCGCCCTGCCAGGCAGATGCCTGCAAAGGCCAGGGCGTTGGACGCCGCAAAGCGTGTCCGAGGCTCGTAGCCTATCCGGAGCGAAGCGGGGAAATGGTTGGGCACGGCAGGGAAAAGCCCGGTCTCGCGCCGGCAGGCGAACCACCAGGCCAGAGTGTCCAGCACCGTATCGGCATCCGGGGACAGCCCGGCATAGGCGAACAGGGCCAGCAGATGCCCCAGCGATTCCACCCCGTGCCTTCCCTTCCCCACCATCGCCAGCGGGCCTTCCGGCGTCAGGAACCGCAAAAGCCAGGCGAAGCCTTTTTCGAAAACGCCGTCCGCCTCCCGAAGGACAGCCTGAACCTCCGGTTCCGGGGAATCCCGCGTCATGGAAAGGGCCGCCGCCAGATAGGACAGTCCCGCCAGGTGCGCGGCTATCGGCCTTCTCTCTCCGTCCCCGTCATCTGCGATGAACCCTCCCGGCTGCTGTCGGCCGGCCAGCGACCGGGCCCCCGCAGCCGCAGCCTCAAGGCTGGACACCCTCAAACCGAGATGGTGAGACAACAGCTCCGCCCCTGTTTGCAGGGCAGCCCCGGACGATGTGGCGGGCGCTGCTTCGGGCTTCAGGATAAAGGCTTTCTCCCATTCGCTGCGCCAGGAATCGTGGGCCTGGGAGATCAGGTCAGGCCAGGCCAGCAAGGAGTAGAAGCGGGTCAGGGCATGGGTCTCGGGGTCGAGCGTGCCGGATTGCAGGAGGTCGGCGCAGCGGTTGAGGAGGAGACAGGCTTCCTCGGCCACGTTCCGGAGCCCGCTCCACCGGGATGCCTGCGCCAGGATGTAGGCGGAAGGAGCCGGGAGGAAGCTTTCCGCCTCTTCCGTTTCGTAAGGGTCCTCTATGATCCGCACAGGGGCGTATTGCCTTATCCATTCGCGGCTGGCAATCGTGTAGCCGGAGGCCAGCCTCCGGTAAGTTTCGAGATCGTTTTGGTTCATGAGAGTACCCTGTCGTTCATGGAATGATCCGGGGTCAGGAAAAAACAGGTAATATTAGCAGTAGCAAACCTTTTCATAAGGCGATATAATGGAAGCACAATCGAATAGAGTCTGATATGGTGCCTCCGATAAAGGCAAACCTGCGGAAACTCAGGGACGCAAAGTCACGGAGCTAAAGGGAAATCCCTATGCTCGCCGGGCTGCCGAAGGGCATCTTTCTTTTTCACGAGGTGGCCCGATGACCCAAATGCATTCTTTATTTTACAATCAGTGGATTGTTCTTGTTCCGGCCTTCCTGATCCTCTCTTTGTCCTGTCTTTTCTACCGGCTCCACCGGCAGAGATCGGCAGGCAGCGCCAGGGACATATCGGCTTTGAAGCGAAGCCAGCAGGAGATGTCGGATCTCTATCTGTCAACGATCCAATCGCTGGCAATGGCGATTGACGCCAAAGACCCCTACGCCCATGCCCATATCGTCAGCGTGCAGAGGCTGGCCGTGGCTATCGCAGGGAAGATGGGGCTGCAAGGGCCGGAGATGGCCGCCCTGGAGACAGGCGCTCTCCTCCACGACATCGGCAAGCTGGGCGTGCCCGAATATATCCTGCTCAAGATGGACAGGCTCACCCCGGAGGAGTTCATCACCGTGCAAAAGCACTCGGAAACCGGGGCGATGATCCTGGAACCGATCCGGTTCCCCTGGCCGGTGGTGGAGATCGTACGCCACCATCACGAGCGGTATAATGGCAGCGGCTACCCGGACGGGCTGCGCGGGGAAGCCATTCCCATCGGCGCGCGCATCCTGGGGGTGGCTGATGTCTATGACGCCCTCTCGTCATCCCGTCCTTACCGGAGCGCCTGGTCGCCGCAGGAGGCTGCCGCCTATATCCACAAGGGGGCGGGCTGCGAGTTCGACCCGGCTGTGGTCGCGGCTTTTCTGGAGGTCGCCCGGGAGCGCAGTCTGACAGGCGATCCCGACCAACCGGCGGCGTTTCGCTCCGGCGTAGCTGCTTCCGCGCCCGGAGGGCAGGCAAAAGGCGATATGCAAAAAGCGGTGGACAGCATCGCCCGAGCGCACCAGGAGATTCATGCGATCCAGGATATCGCCCGGTCCGCCAGCGCCAGCCTTCACCTAGACGAAGTGCTTTCCCTGCTGACCCATAAGGCGCGGGGCATGATGGATGCCTCCGCCTGCGCGATTCTCCTGCCGGATGCGAAGAAAACCCGCCTGGAGGTCCGATCCGCCGCAGGGATCAACGAGGCGCTGCTGGCCGGAGCATCCTGCGATATGGGCAAAGGCGTCACCGGACAGGTGGCGTCCGCCCTTAAGCCGTATCTGGGCCGGTATGAAGAGGGCGACCTGGCGCTTGCCGGTTCTTCCGAAGGCTGGAAGCCCTTCCGGTACGCCCTCATCGTTCCGCTTATGGCCGAAGACCGGCTGATCGGGACGCTCCACGTCTATCATGAAGCGGAGAACGCCTTCAGTCCGGACGACTTGCGGGTTCTGGGCAGCGTCAGCCGACAAGCGGGCCGGGCGGTGGACAATGCCCTTCTTTTCGAGCAGACCCGGGAATCGGCCCTGACTGATCCCCTGACCGGCCTTCACAACCACCGCGGCCTGCTGCTCTTTCTGGAACAGGAGCTGGACAGGGCCAGGCGGCGGCGGCATGACCTGTCCATCCTCAGCCTCGACCTGGACAATTTCAAGCCGATCAACGATACTTTCGGCCATATGGAGGGAGATCGCGTGCTGGCCGACCTGGGCCGCCTTTTCAAATCGCAGGCCCGCGCCTACGATATGGTCTGCCGCTACGCCGGGGACGAGTTCGTCCTCATCCTGCCCGAAACCGACAGCGGCGAGGCGTTCGCTCTGGCAGAGCGCATCCAGCAGGCCGTTTCGGGCTGTATCCCGGAACTCACCGGCTCGGTTCCCTGCGATATCCGGGTCGGCGTCAGCATCGGGATCGCCTCTTATCCTAAGGACGGCCTGACCCTTCACGACCTGCTGGCCCAGGCCGATGCCCGCATGTATGAAAACAAGCGATCCCGCAAACAGAAACCGGCGGCTTGATCGGATCGAAAAATCCCGGACCCGACAAACAGGAGGCGTCAGAAATACGACAGGGGAGCGATAGGTATATCCTATCGCTCCCCTACCGCTTTTCAAGACCATCCTCGTTATATCGCCTCTATCTCCAAAACCTCGAACCTGATCACGCCTGCCGGAACTTCAGCTTCGACGATATCGCCGACTTTGCGGCCCAGCAGCACCTTCCCCAGCGGCGATTCCGCCGAGATCGTATCCAGGTCGGTCGTGATCTCCTCGCCGTCCAGAATGGCGTATTCCACATTCTCGTCGAAATCGAAGTCGCGGAGCGTCACCTTGACGCCCACGCCGATCTCCTCCGGCTCCTTCGCCTTTTCCACGATCTCGGCCAGGCTGATCTTGAACTCCAGATCGCGGATGCGGCCCTCGATCATGGCCTGCTGTTCTTTGGCCCCGTGATATTCCGCGTTTTCTCTTATGTCTCCATGAGACCGGGCCTCAGCAATCTGCTTGCTGATCCTCGGTCGCTGCACCTCTTTCAAGTCTTTCAGTTCCTGCTGAATCTTTTCATAACCTTCCCTAGTCAGCAACACCTTACGCATTTCCTCACCTCAAACCGCGTTTCGCTCTGTGGCAACATGAGCTATTATACCAAAAATTGCCTTGTCTGGCAATTCCAACGCTTTTTATCCAAACCGGTGATGCGCCTGGTTCAGATTGAGCCGGAGGGCGGCGTTGTCGGAGATGGCGTTGTTTTTCCTGATCTCATCCGCGCGGCGCATGCCGACCAGCGTCACATCCACATAAGAGTTGGAGAGGACATAGTTCAGCAGGAAGGCTTCGAGGTCGGCTTCGCCAAGCTGATTGAAGGATATCGATCATCTCGCACCGCAGGCGGCGAAGGCTGGCCTCCACGCTGCGGGCGATGCCTTCCGGGTCGCGGTCGCTCGCCTTGGCGGCGACGGCGCACTCCCCGCGCCATCCTGCCGATCACCCGGCCCAGAATTTCCTCGCTGACACCGCTCCCATAGGCGGGGCCGTGTCGATATAATTCAATCCCAGATCGAGAGCGCATTCCAGCGCCTCTTCGATGGACTTCCGCTCAGCCTACCCCTCCGGGTCCCATTTTTCGATGTAATCGGCGATCCCCGCCTGCCCCCTGCCGAACCCGATCTCCGAAACGCGCAGGCCCGTTCGCCCCAATGTACGGTAATACATGAATGCTCCTTTTTGAATTTCACCGCGGATGCGGAGCCGATGCCGTCTGCGAGGATCTTTAGCTTTGCAGCCATCTCCAACGCCCCAAAGGCACGAGAAGGCGCTGCTCGTAGGCGGTACGCTGGAGATCGATTCGGGCTTCGCCCTCGCAGACTGTATCTATTATATAGCTACTTATCTATATTATGCTAAAGATCGTCACAAAGCTAAAGGTCCTCGCAATGACAATCGCCAATCATCTCGCACTCAAACGACAGCCATTCCCCGGCAGCGGACAGTGCTTATCCCGCCTGCCCTGAGAGGGACATGAACGGTGTGGAGGGTGTAATGAAGGGTCGCCTCATTTTCTTCCACCAGGTTTGTCCGGAACGCCTGATCGATGCGGAAATAAGGCAGGGTAACGGCTGCCGAAGCGTCCTGGCCGCCGGTCTCAGCAAGGCGGAGGATCAGCCCGTCGCCATCCTCGGCGCGTTTGAAGGTCAGCAGGAGGGCGTGCCCGCAGTCTATGTGGACGAAACCGGCGGCTTCGGGAAGGTTTCCCTCCTGGGGGCCGGTGACGCAGGCCGGGAAGAGAGGGGTGGAGGCGCTCCAGCCGAACCGGACGGAGCCGCCCTCTCGCCAGTCCTGGCGATGGCTTGTCAGGCTGTAGCGGAAGAGGACATCGCCACACTGAACCGGCTGGAAGTTGGTGCGGAAGTTGCTGATCAGGGCGCAGGAGTAGATGTGCCCTTTCTCAAGCTGCGCCGGGCCTGTCAGGAACGCCTGTCCGAAATCGGGCGGGGTCGCGCCATGATGGGCCTGGGAGACAGGGCAGGGCCGGAAGCCGCCCAGCATCGCCACCGGCGATTCCAGGCTGCTCCAGGAGACGCCCCCCGCCTCGTCCCACGCCGACACCCAGTGCTGGACAGGGAAGGCGTCGCTGTTCGTGCCCGGCAGTTGATCCCGGATCGGCTCGATCACAGCATTGCTGGCTTCGTAGCGAAAAGAGGGCGATTCCACCGCAAACGGGAAGGCGAAATAATGCTCGATGAGAGGCGTGGAGTCCTTCAGCAGGCGGTTGGCGATATCGATCCGCTTGATGGCGTCATAAAGGATCACTTCCTGGACGCGCTGCGGGCAGCCCGGCCCGCTGCCCCGGATCGTGACGCTGGCCCGCACCGGCCCGCATTCCCCCCGGCGGATCTCGGAGCGCCCGGCGGCCTGGACCTCGCCCGTTTGCGAGAAACGGGCCACCAGTTGATTGAAACCGTGAGCGGCCCTGCCGTCCACCCACTCCCTCTGGAGTTCCTTGTCGAAAAGGCTCAGGATGGCCCCGGTCTCCGGGTCGAGAGCGATCCTGTAATAGCGGTTCTCCAGGCTGCTGTCCCCGGCCTGTAGCCTGCTCTCGAAGGCCGGAACCTGTTCCGCCGGCGCGATGCGGTAGGCTTTATATCCCACCGGCGGGACGTTTTCGGCCACGAAGACGATTTCCTTCAGGTGCGCCGGATCGACGGCCCCCAGCGCCCAGCGGTAAGCCGCCATTGGCCGGGCCGCCGCCGGGCTGTCCAGGACGGCGATCTGATAGGGAACGCTCTGCCCGGTGGAAAGATCGATCAGGGCGAAGGGCTTCTCCAGCAGGGAGAGCGGCAGGTCCACCAGAGACCGGCCCACCGCCGTTCCGCAGACCATCCGGGCCGGGCCGCCGCCCTCCGGCGGATGCGACCAGTGCATGGGCCGACCGCAGGGGGAGGGCGTCACGGCAGGCACGCTCATCACATCGGTTCGCGTAAAGGAAAGGGGATTGAAGACCAGCAGGTGGTAGCCCTCTTCCCCGAGCCGCACGCTGTCAGCGATCCGGTTGGCGCTTTTGGTCAGGACATCCTGGGCGAGCGCGGCGGCCCGGTAGGCGAACTGGCTCTTTTCGCTCCAGCATCCGTCCTGCGCCGGGCCGATGGGATGGGCCATGCCCCATGTATGCTCGTCATAGAGGAGGGCGCTGTCATAGCCTTCCTCCAGCGCCTGCGCGGGATATTCGTAATCGCTGACGAGCCCGGCGCTGGCCGCGAACTTCTCCGCCGAGGTGAGGGTATCGTACGCCAGGCGGTTGATCCCCGTTTCCTTTGCGGTGCTGGACGCCCCGATGGTGTAGTCGGTATTGGGCATATCGCCCCGCAGCACGCGCAGGCCGCCGCCGTATCGCTTCTCCAGGCTTTCGAAGAACTGGCTGTCGGTCGCCACCCGGAGTCTGGGATAGGCCCAGCGCCGGTTCCATCCCCTAGCGATCAGGCTGAGGCGGATATCCGGGGGCGAGTTGTCGCGCCCTCCGCCCCAGAAAGTGAAGCGGGCGAGGTCGAAGGGGTAGCCGTTGTCCTCCAGGCCGCGCAGGCGGCGCGGCAGGTCTTGCTCCGCCTGCGCTTCGTTCCACAGGTCGGCCCCGTGGCCGTACCAGAAGAGTACCCGACTGCCGTCCGGCCCTTCCCACCAGAAGGCCCCGCTCGCGCCTCTGGGCAATACAGCCTCTTCATCCCAGAAGGGGCGCACCGTAAAGCCCCAGGAGAAATAATCGGGCAGCCCGGGGGCGAAATAGCGCACCCCGGCCCCGCTCAGGACGCTTGCCAGGCCCCACGACAGGCCCGGCACATCGTTCAGCTCCGCAGTCCGGATGGGGATGCCGTACCGCCTTTTCAACCGAAAAGCCGGATAAACGAGCCGGATTTGCTCCTCATGGCCGCAGAGTTCGCTCGTTTCGTTGCCCAGAAGGGCGGTGACCTCGATGCGCCCTTCGCGTATCAGCCGGACCAGCCGTTCTGCCGCCTCCGGCGGCCTGTTTTCCAGATAGTGCAGCACCGACCAGCCCTGCTCCACCCCGTATCGAAAGCGGGATTCTTCCGGCCAGTCCGCCGTCTCCCCACAGAAGCGCACGACATCATCCAGAAAGCCGTCGTATTCCCGGAGGACGTGGCCGGGCAGGTCGGTGTAGCCCAGGTCGTGGTGAGAGGTATGTACCAGAAAGAGTTCCCAGTGGCGCACCGGCCGCCAGGGCACCCTGAAAACATCAGCCACCCTTCTGCCGGTATGCAGCGCAAACTTCACCTCCGGGGAGTTCCGGATATCGGGGATATAGACGCGCTGCCTGCTCTCACCGGCAGGGATGTCGCCCAGGGGAACCGCCGCCTCTCCGCTCTGCCACCGCACTGCCAGTTCTGCCCGGGACGCCGGGCCGGGATTGGATACGGCCAGGTCGACTGCCTGCCGCAAGGCGTCTTCCGGCCCGATCAAAAAGACGGTCGGTTCGACGGCTGTCAGGCGCGCCGCCTCCTGCTCTGCCTGCCTGTTCATGGACGCTCCTATCCCTCCGAAGAGGATACTGCGGAATCCTTCCAGGCGACGGCCTCCGGCCCTTCTCCGATCTGCGGGAAGGCCGCAACCCGCAGGCGGGCGCAGCCCATCGGGATCAGGGTGATGTCCTCCACCGGCTCATCGGAGCGCACCGGGCCTGGCTGCGCCTCGCCGATCAGCCCGTTGGCCTCCTGCTTCCAGGCCGGGATCCGTTTGCCTTTAGCCTTCAGCAAAATGGGAGCATTGTCCGGCGTGAAGGGCTGCGGGGCCAGGGCTTCCCGGTTCTGGAAGACCTCGAAGGATGCGGAAGGGTTGTCGCGGTCCATCAGCAGGCCGTAGTTCCAGGGGGTGGTCGGGAAGACCTCGGCTCCGGGCCAGTCCGGGTCATCGCCGTAGGGCTGCCACCGCTCCCCGATCTTCAGGGAATATGCCAGCGGCCCACGGGAGACGGAAACCGTGTTCCGGTTCTTCTCCCAGACGGTCAGCCGCAGGGCCATCGGCATCTCCAGGCGCAGAACATCCCCGTTTTTCCAGTTGCGGTTGACCGTCAGCCAGCCTTTGACCGCATCGGGAACGGATATTTGCTTATCGTTGACGAATACCTTCGGGCTGTCGCACCAGCCGGGAATCCGGAGCGCGAGGGGGAACGAAACGGGCTTGGAGACCGCGAGGGTGAAGGTCACCGCCTCATCGAAGGGATAGTCGGTGGTTTCGGTGATTTTGATTTTCGTCCCGCTTCCCACCCTGGCTCTCACGGTGCAGGGCGCGTAAAAAATCGCAGCCAGGCCGTTTCCCGGGGTCGCCATCCAGAGATGTTCGGCGAAATAGGGCCAGGCGAAGGCGATGTTGTGCTGGCAGCAGCGATAGTCGTGCGGGTTGTAGGAGAGCATGTCGCCCTGGTTTTCGAGCATGGGCGATTTGTTCGCGCGATCCAGTTGGATCATGTTGGGGGCGGTCAGATAGTGGAGGCCCTTCAGATCGGGCGTCATGGAGGCGGGGAAGGAGTTCACAGCCACCTCCTCGCAGCGGTCGGCCCACACGGAATCGCCGGTGATGCCCAGCAGC
The DNA here is from genome assembly GCA_020846535.1 of Armatimonadota bacterium. Taxonomy (GTDB): domain Bacteria; phylum Armatimonadota; class JADLDR01; order JADLDR01; family JADLDR01; genus JADLDR01. The sequence continues at coordinate 26,619 of JADLDR010000237.1, forward strand.
ATTTCGTGGCTGAACATGATTTCCGCCATGGTGCAGCTTTCCGCCGCCTGTCGGGGGCCGGTGTGGCCGGAACGGCAGTTTTCGTCCGCCCCGTAGAGGCCGCCCGGAACCTGGCCGTATGCCTCGATGACCGTGCGGTAATTGCGCTCCGCCGCCTGGAGGTAGCGGATATCTTTGGCCTGCTGGAAATACTGGCCCGGCTCCCGGAAGCCCTGGGAGATATTGACCCCGTGCCATGTGGGAATGCCGCCCGTCCAGGGAGCGGTGCGGTCGTGGTTGACCTGGGCCAGTTCCAGCAGCCACTTCTCTCCGGTTCGATTGTAGAGCCAGTAGATGCTATCCAGGTTGTCCCCGCCGCGCCAGTGCTGCCAACTGCCCGGCAGGAACTTCTCCAGGGAAAGCGCGTTCTGCCACCGGAAATACTTCTTCATCAGGGTTAGCACGCGCTTGTCGGTGGTAGCCTCGTGATAGGAACGCAGGGCATAGAGGGCGATCATATTGGGCCACAGGTCGGGGGCTTCCAGGTTGCTCTGCGGGCCGAAGTAGCCGTCCTCCCTCTGACTGGCAAGGATCCGGTCGATCCACCGCTCCGCCTCCTGGATGATGCGCCGGTCGCCCAGCACATAGCCCAGATCGGTAAAGCCCTTCAGCCAGTAGGGCAGCTCCTCCCAGCCGTATTTTCCCTCTCCTGACGGGCTGGCCCATGCGCTTTCCTCGAACCGGCACCACGGGCTGATCTCGGTCAGCCTGCCGACAAAGCCGTCGGACATCAATTCCAGTTGATGCCGCAGCCACCCTTCGGGCCGGATGTTTCCCACCGGCAGCTTGAGCAAAGGGCTGGGCCGCAACGGGGCGCGGTTGCCTGTGTAATAGTCGTTCTTTCCCTTTGCCGGTAACACCTGAGTGATTTTCACGCGACTTCCTCCTCCGCCTGAGCGGGTTGCTTGTATTCAATAGAGCAGGCTTTACGCTCGCCTGTCATTGCTTCGCCGCTTGCGCTCCTCTCAATGACAAGCCCTGCATCTACAAATTGCAGTTTACTGCCTTTCCAGCCTCAGCAAACGGGTTTCGCCTTTCTTCAGGGACAGGCCGACCTGGCGGCCCGATGCCAGTTTGTCGCCGGTGAGAGCGTCATACACGACGGACTCTTCGGGCAAGCGGATCGTTTTCTCGCCGTCCGCGCTGGCGGTGACGGACAGGTATCGGCCATCTCCCAGGATGATGTCATCGCTCTCGCAGTATATCCGGACACCGGCGGTGCGGGCGATGCCCCTCAGCCAGTGGGCGGGAACATACAGAGAGGCGAAATAGATCGAGCGCCATCCGTCTTTTTCGGTGACGGCGGCCCCGACCAGGCCGCCTCCGCCTGTATAAACCGCGAAGGGATCGACGCCTTCGGCCTTCTCGACAGACCACTGGCTCTTCAGATCGCGCCTCTGGGAGCCGAAAAGCCCTGTGATACCCCGGCTCTGCGCGAAATTTCCCACCGGCTCCAAGACATCCTCCAACGATTCGGGCAAGGGCTTTACCGGGATGCCGGTCAGAGCGCCGATATGCGCGGTGTCGGCCCGGCCCGTTTCAGGATCAATGTAGCCGGGCGCATAGAGCCAGATGGCGGTGGCCTTCTGGCGTTTGAGGATCGACTGGATGCGGACGCGCTGGGAGGCGGTCAGCACGAAAGCGTTCTGGAAAATATAGAGCCTGGCCCGCCTGACCTTTCCGTTCAGGAAATCCTCCAGAAGCCACCAGCCGACCGGTGCGCCGATGCGGGCCAGAGGCTCTCTGAGGTTGGAAAGGAGGGCGGCATTGACCGGGGAGCGGGGCCGGAGATAGAGCGGGCTGGCCTCATCCGTAATGACGGCGATCTCGGGGGCGAAGCGGGCAGGCTCTTGCAGGCGCTCCTGCCCGAATTTCTGCAACAGGCCGATATTCTGCCAGAGGGCGGGGTCGTTCAGCCAGCCCTCGTTGCCGAGGTCCATATACCATGTTCCCATCCGGCGCGGGAATATCTGGGCGAAGTTCCGCAGGTGGACGGCCTTGCTCTCCGCGGGAGTCTCGCAGCGCCCGTAGCCGGTACCGGGCGGGGTGGCGTGAGTGCGGGTGTCGTCCTCATTGAACCAGAGCTTGCCGTGGGCGGCTACGGAATCCACAGGGGCCATGAAGTGCCCGGCCCCGCCCGGCTGCCGGTCGAAATAGGAGATGGGCGAGGCGAAAATGTCGATATTGCGGCTCTTCAGGTGGCGGCTCCAGCAGAGGTGGCCGCTCTGGTTCAGTCCCGCCACCGACCCGGCCAGCTCGTAGAGATAGCCGTAGAACACCATCACCGGTTTGCGCCTGCCGGTCGCCTCCTTGATGACGGCAGCGATCCGCTCCATGGTGTCCGCCACCGCGTCATTCAGGAAATCGAAATAATCGATTTTCGGGCGGTCTTGCGCCGGGTTGTAGAACTCTCCCAGCCTGCTTTCCAGCCGTTCTCGAACGGTGGGGATTTGCGCCTCCTCGAATGAGGCAAGTTTCCGGCCCCAGGCGCGGACAAGGGCCTCCGGGGAGCCGTAACGGTTGCGGAGCCAGAGGCGGAAGGCGCTGCGGGCGGCGGGGCTGAAATCGGCCAGGCGCTCCGTCCAGACGCCCGGATAGAACCATTCGCCGGTGTGTTCGGCGCAGGGGAAGTAGGCCAGCACGCGGTCGCCCCACCGGGCCTCGATATACGCCACATACGCTTTCAGCCTGGGCATGAGTTCCTTCAGCCAGAGGGAGGAGGACGGGCTGATCTCCGCCGCGCTGCCGTCATCGAACATCGTGCGCTCTTCGGGATGCTCTTCCAGCCACCATGGCGGCGGCGAGACGCTGAAGCGCAGGGTGACCATGGCCTGGGGATCGGCCTGGATAGTGTCCGCAAAGGCCATATCCAGGTAGGTATAGTCCGACTTCTGGCCTTCCCGGGGCCAGAGAACCTCATGGCTAAACTGGTGGTGGCGCACTCCAGCCCGGGCGGCCAGCCGGACCTGCCGGATATAGACCGACTCCTGCGGTTGGGGCGGGGCGTACCACCCCATAAAGGAGAGAGGAACCTGCGGCCTGCCGTTCACTGTCAGATAAGGAGCGCCCTTATAGATCTGAACCTTTACCATTATCTTCTCTGCTCCGGATGCCAGCGAAACGCTGACCGCTGCGAACGCGCACAGCCAGATATACTTGGTCAAATCGATATCACTCCAGCGCAAATCCGTAGAGCCGGGCGCGGCGGAGGGCGAATTCCAGATGCACCGGCTTTCCGCGAAGGCCGCTGAGCGGTCGCTTCCATCGGGCGGCGGCCCTGACGGAATCGCCGGTTACCGGCTCGCAGTCCTTGAAAGCGAATCCGGGCAGCGGTTTCCCGACGGCATCGGTGATTTGAAGGCGGATCTCGCCGCCGCGGGCGTCTGCGTTCAGGGATAGGCGGGAGGCTTCCAGAGCCAGCACAGGGGTTTTCAGGCTGCCCGGCACGTCACCCGCTTCCCGGGCGGCGTAGCGGTCCAGGGGCATCCGCGCCAGCCCGATCTGGCGTTCGGTGAAGCGTTCGATCTTGTGGCCCCGGGCGTAGCCTCCGTAATAGAGGTAAGTTTCGTCGCCGACGATGATCTGGCAGTCTGTCCAGGTCATGGCGTGATCCCACGCGCCCGCCCGGGGGTTTCTGTCCATGAACGGCTCCCGGTCGCGCTGCCAGGCGCTGCCATCCCGGCTCCAGGCCAGTACCGTGTAGCCGATCCCGGCCACCGGCCCGCCCGGATCCGCCGGAAGGTCGTCTCGCAGCACGCGCACCATCCCGATCAGCAGGCCGCCGCGGGCGATCAGGCCGCCCATGCAGTAGAACTGGGTTTCGCCCTCGTCCGCGCAGTCATCCGGGGTGATGATATACCGGGGCTTTTCCCAGCGGATCAGGTCGCTGCTTTCGCTCTGCATGGAGACGCGCCGCTGGCCTTTCCAGGCATCGCCGGTGGTGTAGGTGGAGACTATCGCCAGATAGCGGTTGCGGATGGTATCCCGGAAGATGCAGTTGATATCATGGTTGTGCGGCAGGACGACCCCGGGCGCGAGCGGCTTCCAGGCCAGACCGTCCGGGGAAGCCGCCACCTGGAGGCCCCCGTCGTTCCACCAACCGTACTTATACCGCTTCGCCGGGTCGGAGAAGTCCGGCCCCTCGTCCAGGATGCTCACCCCGAACTGGATCCGGGCGGGATCGGGCAGAACCCTGTGAGGCCGGATCCACCGGATGCCGCCCTCGGATTCCATATAGCCCAGATGGGACTGCCCGGCGTTTTCAGGCACGCCGTACCAGATGCGGAACCGTCCCGTTTTGGGGTCGCGCAGGACGGTCAGGTAGGGCTGAAAGCAGCCGTCCTTCCTGCCGGTCACCACCGGATCCTCCAGCTTCTTCGGCGGGGTGACGACCCGCTTCAGGTTCGACTGCGCGGCAATCAGGAAATCGTCCAGAAAAAGATGCGGCCCGGCTTGCAGGCGAAGCGGCTCGCCGGCGGCGGCTTGCCTCACTGCCAGGCTCACGGCAGCCACCAGACCGATGCAGGCAATCTCATAGCCCGACATAAGCGCCCCCTCCCGGTCAGAAGCATGTTCGTTGGCGTTTCCTTTGTTTTGTTCACCGTCGAGCGGGCTGTCTCCTTTTAACATCCGACCTCACTCCGCGACAGGGAACTTCTGGAGGATGGCTTCCACCAATTGCTTCACCGGGCCGTCGTAGTAATTCATCTTCGGGTAACAGTCCCTGATGAATTTGTGGTAGATGGCGTTTTCGTCCGGAAATCGCGATTGGCTCTCGAAATCCATCAGGCAGCCGGTCCGCCGCTGCGCCATGGCGGTATCGGGGATGGCTTCGTCTCTGGTCAGTTCATTGTTTTGCCGTCCTGTTCATAGACGTTCAGATCGGCAACGCAGCATTCGGGTTTCGTCCAACCGGCAGCGTATTTTACCCTACGACCCGGGTCCGGGGAAAGGATCGGGTTATGAGGCGCGTCTTCCCATGCCAGCAGGTTCCGGGAGCGCGACACGAACTGCTCAAACCACCAGTTGTCCGTACCTTCGGGAACCGGGGGATGGGGCTGAGCCGCTTCTTCAGGTGCCATATCTCCCGGTTTATCCCCGTACCGAACACTCCACTGCCTGTTCTTATCGGTGTTCCGGACGTGAATCAGGTAATACCATCCAGCGACATAATACAGCCTGGGCGATGCAGTATAAAGGTCCGCTCGGTAAACAGAGTACCGTGAAATTGCATGGCCCGCCCAGCAGATCAACCGCCATGACGAACCGCTTTCCGTCCCAGCAGACGCTGTTGTTCTGGTGCTGGATGAACATGCTGCGATTGTTGAGGGCAAGCATCGGTTTGCTCCATCAGTCAAGGTCGAACTACTTTCTCATATAAATATTCCAGTAGTCGGTAAAAATAAAGACCGCGCTCTCCCCAGCAAAAGCGGAATGCAGTTCAAAACCTTCCATGCACCGGCCCGCGATCTCGTTTTTCTCCAGATCGCGTATCTGGGCGAAATTGATGTCCGGCGTCGGGCTGCCCGGGAAATGCTTCCGGAAATACTCCGCCCGCAGCCACCTGCCCTGCCAGTAGATGGTCGTTGTTTCCGCCAGCCATTCCCCGGTTCTTGCCGTCTTCTGAAACCGATTGACCCACATACGGCCCTCCCTATATGATTTCTGCCCCGGTCGTTCTTCGGGCAGCCGATATCCGTAAAACCCGGCTCCCGGTTCTACAGGCAGACTGGACATTGGACCCCGCCTCTGTCTTCCCGGACAGCCCGGGCCTACCGCCTCTCCCTGTTCTAGCCTTCGAGTCTCTCCGTCTTTTCCGCGGCGGCAGGGAGCCATTCATTCTGCAAGCCATTCGTCAGTTCCTCGATACTGTCATACTCGCGCATTTCCAGCACTCGCTCGTGGCGGCTCAGATGGGAATACATGCTCCAGAGGTCGCTTTTACGCTTGAGGAGGGGGAGAACAGCGGTGGCCGGCAGCCGGTCGATAATGGCGGCAAATTCCTGGGGTACATTCACCGGGTCGGTCATATCCAGCACCACAAAGCGCGCGAGGCGGGCCAGGACATCCATGCGTTCATATGAGGTTTGGTTCTCGTGGGTTCCGAAATCGCACAGAACGGGTATGCACCCCGCCTGGCGAACTGCTGTTTTGATGGCGGTGAGGAATTCGCGGCGGCCTTCCTTGCCGAAGTGCCCGAAAATGACCGCCGCCTTCGGCGAACGGACACGCACCAAAGAGCGAAGCCGGGCATCGTGTAACAGCAGATAGACTAGTTGCGCCATCCCAACCGTATCCACCGTGACAACCGGCTCACCCGGCGGGGTGAGGGTCAAATCAAACTGTTCCGCATCCTCCAGTTTCACATCCCAGGACGACAGGCCGTGGATGCGGCAGTGGTTCAGCTTGCCCTGCCATAGATTCACTTCGACCCAGTGCGCGTATTCCAGGTTCGCCCCGGTCAGATTCGCCCGGGAGAGATCGGCCTTGATCACCTGTGTCGCCCGCAGGTCTGCACCTGAAAGATCGGCCCCGGCAAGGTTCGCGCCGGTCAGATCCGCGCCGGTCAGAACAGCCCGGGAAAGATTGGCCCCGGTCAGGTTCGACCAGCTCAGGTCGGCCTTGACGAGACAGGCCCCTCTGAGGTCGGCCCAGCTCATATGCGCCCACTTGAGTGCCGCCGAACGGAGTTCGGCTCCTTTCAGGTCGGCCTGGAAGAGATTCGGAAAGTGGTCGGGGTTTCGCTCCCGCCACCGGCTCCAGGCCGCCATCCCCTGCTTTAGAATCGCCAGATGCTCTTCGTTTGCCATACTGCTTGTCAAACTCCGCTGTGTTCTCTATGTATCCGCTTTTCTCCTATCCCCTTTATATATCGGCTCTCCTTCCCCATATCTGTATGCCGGGGGCCGGAAGGGAAAAGGGTGAATACGCTGAATAGATGAGGAGGGATCTCCTATGTTCGTCCCCGACAGAACCAGGCAGCGATCTTGACAGAGGAGGGTAAGCCATTATGAGTCAACCAATTATCGAGCGCGTGGCCGCCTATGAGGTAATCGTTCCGGCGAAGGAGGGAGCTATCAACAGCCCGGAGATGGGCAGCTTCATCGGGCACGACTGGGACAGAATGCCGATCTGCCTTTTTGAGCTGACCGTCAGCGACGGCATCACCGCTCTGGGCGAGGTGGGGCGAGGCGTCACCCTGGCCTCTCTGGACGGCTGGCTGGCGCAGTTGCCCGGCCTTTCCCTTACCGGCCCCAGCCTGAGATTCCTGCCGGCAGCATGGCGCGGCCCGGCCCTGTGGGGCGGGGCGATCATCCAGGCGCATCCGCCCGCTTTCTGGGCGTCGCCCTCTCCCATGACCGCCGGGGTGGAGATGGCCCTGCTGGACTGGACGGGCAAGCGCCTGGGATGTCGGGTCGTCGATCTGCTGGGCGGGGCCTACCGCGAGGAGATCCAGGTCGATTACTGGTGCGGGCGCAAGACCCCCTCGGACCTGAGCCGGACCGTCGCCCGCGCCTGCGAACTCGGATTCAATGGCCTGAAAATGAAGAGCCGGCTCGGGGACCCGGTGATCGAGCAGATGAAGGCGATCCGGGAGGCGGGCGGGGAGGATTTCTCGGTCACCATCGATCCGATGTACCAATGGCTCGGTCCGCAGGACGCGCTCCCTGTTCTGAAGGGATTGGAAGCCTTCGGCTGCGGCGTCCGGGTGGAGGATCCCTTCCCCGCGGAGATGCCCGAGTTCTGGCACCGCGCCCGGCAGGTTTCTTCGGTGCCTCTGATCTGCCACGCCCACGGACTCGATCAGCTCCGCCGCTTTTTGCAGGAACGCTGCGCCGATGCCTATAACTGCGCGGGCAGCGCGGTGGAGTTTTTGACCTATGCGCGCACCCTGGAGGTGGCCGGTTATTCCTGCTGGCACGGCTCCAGCCTGGAGCTGGGGATCGGGCAGGCTGCCGGAATGCACGCCACCGCCGCCGCCCGCGCCTGCACCATGCCCTCCGACTTCCAGAGCGGCCTGATCCGGGAGCATACCCTTATCACCTGGGGCTGGCCCTATCGCGACGGCCTCCTTCCCCTCCCGCCCGGCCCCGGCCTCGGCGTGGAACTCGACAGGGAGGCCCTGGCCCGTTATACGGTGACGAAGAAGGAATACAGGCAGGCCTGACCCACCGGCGGCGACTCACTTCCTCAATCCTGACAGCGCCTCCAGTATTTCGATCCGCACCCGGTCTGCCAGGCTTCTGTCTTTGGGCCTGTGCCACTCGAAAATATCGATGCCTTTGGCGTTCAGGACGCGGCCGGGGGCTTCCCGGAGGAGTTTCCGGGCGCGTTCCAGCGCCGGGCTTCGTCGCTCTTTCTTTCCGGCTTGGTCAACGGCCTGGCGGAGCATGACCAGGTATTCGTAGTCCTCGACGCCCTCGCGGATGGCTTCCATGTGCTTGCCGGGGGTGACCGATGCGCTGTCCAGGAAGAAGGGAACAAAGGCCGCGCCCCGGGCGGCGTATTCGTTCCAGGAGGAGCCACCCCCGGAATCGCTGAAGGCCCAGAAATAGGAGGATTTCGCCTTTTGCCGCCAGCATGACCATGCCTGAAGCCGGTGATATGTGTAGGGATCAAGCAGGCGGACCGGGCCGCTGCACGAATAGAACGCCTTCTCCTGGGGCAGTCGTGCGAAGAAGGCGCGATACCGGTCGCCCGACGACAGGAACATGACGCGGTTGGGGCAGAGAATGTCACAGGCGGCGATCATCTCCGGGTTGGCCGCATAGGGGTCTGCATGGGTGGGATCCTCCCATATCCGGATGCCCGTGCGGGCGGCCAGAATCGCCTTCGCCCAGGCCCGGATAACCGCATCCTGCTTCGCTTCGGTCGGCTCGTCCACCAGAAGAAGCGCGAGACGGGAGGGTGCGATGCCGCGCTTTCGCAGAGCGATTTCCCAGAAACGGATCCAGTGGCCGACCTTGCGAGCAAATTCCGGCGTATCCATCGGGGAGCCGTCGAAGCGGTCTCCGACCGCCGCGAAGACGCGGTACTGCCGGGCCTGCGGCCAGCGGCGGAGCCAGCGGTCGAGAGGGGCCGTGTCCGGCGGTGCGATCATCCTGCCCGAAGCGTCGTAGCGGCCCGGTGGAAGGACGGCTGCCGTGGCCCAGGGCGTATCCACGAAACGCTCTCTCAGGTGGGCCAGCACGAGGCTGCGGTTCCGGCGGGTGATATCGTATACGGCGTCCAGATCGGTATAGTCCCAGCCGCCCAGGTGGAGGGTGGGACGCTCCGGGAAGCGCATCGGGTATAGATGAAGCGCCACCGGGACGGTCATCCTGGCCTTGCCGGAGACAAGCCGAATCAGGCCCCGGTGCTTTCCGGGCCGGGCCGAGACGGGATGGAAGGTCAGCCATACCTGCCGGGTCAGGCCGGAGGGAACGCGAATGACATAGTCCTGCCCGGCCCGTCGAGCGGGGGGAAGCGCGGCAGCGACGGGCACTCCGCTTCGGGTATCCGTCCACTCGGCCTGATGGATGGTGATATAGGGCGGATTCGGCCCGCCCGGCAGCCCGACAATCCTCAACCTGAGAGTGATCGGCTGATCCGACGCATTGCTGATATTGAACGCTCCGGCGCGGTATTCGCCGGACATCATGGCGACCTGCACGGACGGCTTCGATGGATACGGAATCTTTCGGATGTGGGAGAGCGGCTCCCACAGGCCGTCGCTCCAGGCTGTCAGAGGGGCGCTGCCCTCGCTGCGCCAGAGAGCGGCCTGAACGCGCAGGATGCGCTGGTGGAGAGGGCTCAGGGGCAGGACGGCGCGAAAGCGGGGATCGCTGAGGCGCGGCAGGCGACCGGCTTCCTGCTCCGCGGCATCCAGCTTCGCGGATATCTGTTCTTTCCTTTTGGCGGGCAGACGGGAGTTCGCCAGCCGGGGGCGGAGGGAAGCGATATCATCGAGCAGCCTGCGCTGGACGCATCGCCTGACCTCGGTGGCCTTGTAGTAGGCTTTCACATCGGAAGCGGTCTGCCCGGAGAAAGGCTCGCCCAGCCAGACGGGATCGCCCCGGTAGACCTCGATCTCATCCACAAAAGAATAGGACGGCGAGGAAACGACCAGGCTGACATACCGGCCATGCGTCCTCAGCCCTTCGGTCTTGAAACGGTAGGTGGCGTACCCGTTCTGCGGCGGCATCTCTGACGCGCGGCTCAGGACGATCAAATCTCCGGCCTCGTGGAATCGCTTCCCGTCGTCGCTGACGAAAAGGCCGATGGAGCCAGGCCACTCGACCCCGGCCACCCCTGCCGCGCTGCTGTAGGCAACGCCGCGGATCGCTTCCACCCGGCCCAAATCAATGGTGATGATCGCAGGCCGTGCGATGTTCCATCCCACTGTCGAGGCCTGCGTCCAGAAATATCCTTCCGTATAAACCCCATCGGTCAACTGGCTGCGGTCCCCCGCATCCGTGCAGAGCGCATAATCCGGAATCGGATCGAACGTATAGGGCCTGCCGAGGGCGATGTTGCCGGGCGGCTGGGCGAGAGCGCAAACTGTGCTGACTAACAATACCCCAATGAAAAAGAAGAATTTAAATCCCATGCATACCCTCCGAACTCATAAATTCGCCAGAAAACGTCTGAGCGGGTCGAATGCCGGGCTATCCCACGGCCAGTAGCCCGACCATGCGGCCTGCCCCACCAGCAAATCCGGCTTCGGGCGTGATGACAAAAAGCTATGGACCCTTGCTTTGGCGAGGTTGGCAGGCAGAGATGCCTTTTCCTGAATGCATTCGAAATATCGCTCGATGCAAGGCATTACCGGATCGTCTGCGACCGCTCGCAGGCAAAGGGTTTCCAGCATACCGGGGCTGCCATTGTCGGGTAGGAGAAACACCGAGAGGCTTGGTTTTGTTCCAGTTATCGCTTCAGGTCCTGACGGAACCGGGAGGCTGGCATTCCTCAAGGCGCTGCATACACTCTGAAATGCCGATGTGTGAGAGTCCTCTGCATCTCTGATAATCGCTAATCCAGTTACGGTCTATCTGAAGCCGGAAACATTTTTCAATGCTTTGAGAAAATTTCGCAATTGACTGTTTCCCCCGAAATCCTGAATCTGAATGCCGGGCAATTTCATATGCTTTATCATCGCTGCGAAGAAGACTTCGGCATCTTTACCCTCCACCAGAAGCTGCTTTGCCTCTGTAATGGTCTTTGGATCAGACATCAACGAACCTCCAGGCCGGCTTTGATAGCAGCCTCTAGGGTTTCCCGGTCATAGGCGACGGTCTCGATTCTGTCATCGATTCTATCGAGCCGATGGAGGCGGAAATCGTATTCCTCGGTTGTCCGGAATGCTTCATGAGCCGCTTTCATGCACTCCCAGCTATGGGTGGTGGCGAAAATCTGCGTATCCGCCTTCTGCGAAGCCTCGGCGATGGCCTTCCAGATATTCACCATCACCGAATGATGCAGGCCGTTTTCGATCTCATCAATCAGCACCATCCCTCCCGGAGCATTGGCGACCGCCAGTATGATCGAGAGCATTCGCGCCATGCCCTCCCCCATCAGCGGCAAAGGGATAAGCTGGCCGATGCCGATATCGCCTGTAATCACCGGAACAGCTCCGACGGTCAAAAAATGGCGAGACGACTCAAACGCGGATCCAGAAGGCGTAAAGTCCGGACGAGTTCATCCTGACGGCCCACTTCTTCCAGTTTGCTGAACCACTGGGGATCTTCTTTGGTGCGGGATTTTGCAGTCAGAAAAAAAACCACCGCGTCATAGGAAAAGCGAGCGCCCTCGAATTTCAGAGTCCCGTCCGACGTAACGAATGCCTGTGAAATATGATCCTGCCCTGTGGCATCATGATATTCCAGAAGCAGCTTCCTGACCGCCCCCGAAGCTGTTGACAAGGCCCCTGCGGCCCCCGCGGGTTCTGCCGCACTCCTGCCGAGGGGCAGATCGATGCTTGTGGGGTTCTCCAGGGTAATACGGAGAGAGCCGCTTCTGCGCGTATTGTCTGTTCCTCTCGACAAAATATCGCTCTCGGTATTTTTATTATGGAACAGCCACCCCCAGATTTCATTGGGGTCGATGATGAACTGCTCGAAACCCCTCATCATATGGATTCTCAGAGGCAGTTCGGCATTGTGAGGCCCCATGCTCAAGAACAGGGCTTCCAGCAAGGCGGTTTTGCCGACATTGTTCATCCCGGCTATCAGATTCACCCGCTTCAGCGTAGGCAGGGACATATCCTGAAAACATCTGAAGTTTCGGATCGAAAACGATTGATACATACGCGCTCCCTTTCCGGAAGTCAGTCCGTTTCCGAAGGAACCCGCACCAGCCTGACCTGGAGCGGCTTCAGGCTCAGGCGGCCTGTGACGCGCTCCCCGGTCAGCAAATCCACGCCCTGCGCCGGCTTGCCGTTGCGCGTCAGGAGGACTTGCAGGGGAACGTTCCGGTAGTTGCTCAGGTTCACGGCCTTGCCGCCCTGGATAGAGGCGCTCCGCCATTCGACACCCCATTCAGGCTGGCCTTGCGCGTTCAGGATGCGGAATTCGGGCTGCACGTTCCAGTCGCCGAATGCGGCCTGCAGCGATTCCCAGAGGGGTTTCCAGGCGGTCTTGCCGTAGACGAACCGGAGCCGTTCGCCGAAAATCCGGCCGGTTCGCGGACGGTTGTATTCGTCATGGGTGAGGAGGTTTCCTTCACCGGCCAGGACCAGGCGGCCCCGGTAGCTTTGAAGCGTCCGGAAGGCGGACTCGGACAGGTGGCGGATATTGGGAACGATGAGAAGGGCCGCCCGGGGAATCAGACCGTCCTCCAACTGCCTTTCGGTGACGAAGCCGATCTTGAGGCCGGCGAAGGAGAGGGCGACATAGAGCTTGCCCAGGCAGTCGGTGTAGGCTCCCTCGTCCCAGACGGCGGCGGAGGCGCTTTGCAGGAGGAGCGCATCCGGGGCGGCTTTTTGCAGGGCCGCCACCTCTTCGGCGAAGCGGTTCAGGTCGTGGTTGGTGCGCCCGACCGCCTCCGCGCAGGCGGGCCGGTGCATGATGCTCCCGGCGAAATCGCTCCTGGGGTCGAAGGTGCGCTCCCAGACCCAGATGGTGGTGGCGCTCTGCCCGTGGACAGCCGCCTGCCAGAGAACCGAGCGCACATGCTCCCCCGGCACATAGTCCGTGCTGCGGTCGGGGATGAGGTGGTTTTCGCTGTTGAAGACCGGCGCATCGAGGATAGAACGCTGAAGGTCGTGGCCCATGGCGTTCATCTGCCAGCCCTGGGCGAAATCCGAAGGGCCGCCGGCATAGTAGTTCGCGCTGTCGTTGCCGTTGATCTGGCTGAAGCCTCCGAAGAGATAGGCATCCACCCCGTAGCGCACGTCGCCGTCATTGAGGAACGTCCAGGTCATCGCTTTGGCGTGAACGGGCAGGCCGGGAGCGGCTTCGTGAACCGCGTCGGCAAGCATCCTGTGCCAGCCCGCGAAAAACTCCTGGTTGAAGCGGACGAACTCCGCCCAGAGGGGCGAATCCTGCATCCCCGCAGGCAGATTGTAGGGATCGGGCAGAGGCACTTCCGCAAAACCCTCATAGCGGCTTCCCAGCCGGGCATTCAGGGCGTCAATATCGCCGTAGCGGGCCTCCAGCCCGCGCCGCCACAGAGCGACAGCATATTCGCAGGGTTCCTCCAGGCTCACCGGCTCGTTGGAGAGGCAGATGCTATGCAGGGCCGGGCGATCCCTGAGCTGCGGGATGAGCAGGGCGATGAAACGCTTGAGCATGGCCTCGCCCTCCGGGGCGTGAAGGCAGTACTGGAGGAAACCGGCCTGGCGCTTCCGCAGGTGCGGATACTTCTCCAGCATCCAGCCGGGCATGTAATGGGGACTGATGAGGAGGTTGACCGCCACCCCTGCCCGGGCCGCCCGGTCCAGCAGCTCCCGGATTTCCCGGATCGGCTTTTCATTGACCTCCCCCTCCCTGGGAAAGACGGCGCTGGGGCCGAGCTCGATTTGGATGATATTGACCCCATAGCCGGGAAATTTCTCCATATCGCTGCGAACCTGGATAAAGTGGCCGTAGCCCGTAAAGAAGATCGCTCTCTCGACCGGGGATCCGCCCGGCAAGACAGCCGGGCCGATGAAGGACGGCCCTTCGATGCGCGGTCTCTGGCGGCCCGTCCAGCGCGGCACCGGAGGCAGGGCGCGTTTGCCGGACAGCGCCCCATCCAGTTCGCTCCGCAGGCGGGCCGCCATCCGCTCCATATCTCCGATCTGCATCAAAGCCCGCTTGACCTGGCTCTCCCCTCCCCTTCCCTGATAATCCAGGTCTTCCCGGGCATAGCCGATGAAATTCTCCAGAACGGCATAGGAGACCATAGGGTAGGCGGTATCCTGTCCCTTCGCTGCCGACTGATCGAGCCTGCGTTTGAAAGCGGGGAGCATCTGCCTCAGGCGCTCCAGCCTCTGCCGGGCGTTCGTTTCGGAATAGAAGCGAACGGAAGTTTCTGCCCGGGCCAGCGCCCGGTTCCCGTCCAGCAGACGCACCGCAAACCGATGGGGCGCGTCGCCGGCCCCGACGGCCTCTGCGGACATGAGAAGCCGCCACGCCCCCGGGCCAACGGAAAAGCTGTGGCGAACCGCCTGGCGGGGCCTGTTCAAACGAGCCTCCACCACGGCATTTTTTATCTGGCGGGGCACGTAGAGGAGAAAGGGGATCTCGAAGGCCCGGTCGCCCTGGACCTCCGCCAAAGGCTGCGCCGGGGCCAGTTGCAGTTTCGGGGCCTCACCGGCGACGGCAGGCATCACGGGAGACGGCTCCGCGCCCTCTTCCAGTTTGATATCATCGATCCGGATTCCGGCGGTGGGGCTTTCGGTGATGATCCGCAGGACGAAATCCCTTTCTGCCTCTCCGGGAGTGAAGGGAAGCCAGACGCGCCGCCACTTGCCGCCCGTATTCGGAAAGGCGAGGCGGAACTGCCAGCCACTCCCCCCGCCGATCCAGGCCGTCCCGGAATCGCTGCTTTTGACATAGGCGCTGAGGGTGTAGGGCTGGCCCGGCTTCAAAGGGACAGGCGCTGTGCGCCAGAGCATCCCGTAGATGTGCGCCCCGAAGGGCGTTCTGTTGGTCAGATTGAGCGACTGCCTGCCGCTGTGGGTCCCGACGGTATCGAGACGGCAGAGGGCATCGGTGTTGCGGGCGTCCCACTGCCACCCGGCGGGGATACCGCCCGGCTGTCCCTCCTCAAAGCTGTAGTTGTCCGCCAGATTGGGCCGGATTTTCACCGGCTCCAGGCGTAACCCCTTCAGGCGCACCGTCTGTCCAGCGGCGCAGGCCGCTGCGATGAGGATGAGGGCGATGATATGGATGGTGCGATTCATGGGGCCTCCTGTTGGTTGGAAAGATATATACAGGGCTTTCGCCTGGAAGGACTCACAGCCAAACGGCCCGACAATTCTGGCATTCCGCACAGGCTTTCACTCCACCCTTACCGTGCTAATTTCCTCTTGAAGCTGGATTTCCAGTCGGACGAGCCTTCCCTGGCGGGACATCCGGGCGGGGGTGGATGACCCGTCCAGGGAGAGAAGGGTTGCCCGGGACAGCTTTGCAGGCCAGGGCAGGGCGGAGGTGTCTATTGACAGAACCCAGGGGGAGCGTTCCACGCGGCGGTCGAGGAGAGTCAGGATGACGCCGGGGCGGGTTTTGCGGATAAAGACGCGGGCTTCCGCCTTCGGGGGCATCCCGGAAAGCCCCAGTGCCTCGTAGAAGCGGCCCTGGTAGACGATATCGCGCACCTTTTGCCTTAAGGCGACCAGTTTCTTGATGTGTTCTCCGAAAGAAGACTCTCTGTTCAAGGGATAGAGGCCCAGGGTGTCGAATCGCTCGCCGATCAGGAAGACACGGTTGACGGCATCCTCGTGGCGGGGGTTGGGGAGGTCGTCGTAGAAATGGGAGACGCCCTGCCAGACATTGCAGCTTCCGGCGAAGACCGGGTACACATCCGAAAAGCTGTAAGCGAAGATATCCGGGCGCGAGAAGCGGTCGGTGCCGAAGGCGAACTCCTCCCCCAAGACCCAGTTGGTGTAGGGCATGAAGGCGGCGCAGGCGGGGCCTTCGTAGAGGAGGGGGCCGTCGTAGCCTTTGCGGATGCGGCGCAGGAGATCGATCTGGCCGACGCCCAGACCCTGCGGGCGGGCATGGTGTTCCGCAAAGCAGGCAGGCCCCAGGCCGTAGCCGAAGATGGGGAAGCTGTCCAGATACCAGATGTCGCAGCCATAGTCGGTCTGCCAGCGATGGATCCAGTTGTAGAGGTAATCCTGCCAGCCCTTTGCGCCGGGGCACATGGCCCAGTAGCCGTCCAGGTAGCCCGCCTCCGAACGCCCGTAGCGCCCGGCAGGGTCGGTGAAGAGATTTCGCTCCATCTCACCCCAGAAGCGCGGGAGGAGAGGCAGGTTCTTGAGGTTGTATTTGGCGGCGGTCCGCTTCAGATCGGGGTTGGCGTCGATGGCCGCATCGAAGGTGATGGCATTGCTGTAGAAGCCGATGCGGCCTCCCTTTCGATGAACCCGGCGGATGCCTTCGCGCAGGTCGTTTTCGGTTCCGAGGGCGGGGTTGGGATAGAAATAGGAGTAATACTGCTCGCCCAGGATCATCTGGGACCAGAGCTGTACATAGAAGAAGCCGTAATAGCGGGCGGCGTCCAGAACCCTCGGAAGATCGCGGAAGGTATAGGTCGGGCCGCCCAGCCCGAGCCAACCGTCGCACCGACCCAGCCAATCCGGCTGCGGGCGAGGGGGAGTGCGCTTCAGAGACCACTCGCGGAACCGATCCGCCGTCCAGTGCCAGCGGCCCGGGTGGGCGGCGATCTCCACGGGCGGAGAGTCCCAGACCTCGCCGGGGCGCAGCAGGGACCACCACCGGCTCGATATATCCACCAGGCTGTCTTTCGCGCCGCTGACAGCCTCCAGTTGGACGCGGCCATCGGTCAGCGGCAGGAGGGCGAGGCCGCCTCCGGCGTCATGAAGGTCCAGCCAGGGAACGCAGGCGAAGCCGGGATAATGGAGAACACGCTCTTCGGGAAGGTTCGCGGCGGCGGGCCGGATCACCTCGCCCTGCACGCGCCCGGAAGCCAGAGCGTCGTCGGAAGGGTCTTTTCCGATTTGCAGACCGGAGAGAGCCGGGAAGGTGATGCGGGGGATGAAGACCGCCTCCGAGGGCCTGACCGGGCGGGCGTTCTTGAGGCGAAGGCGAAAGGTCGCCACCGGGGAACCGTCGGGCAGGTCCGCCGTCGCCCAGGCTTCGATGCGGGGGGCGTAGCGATATTCGGCGCGGAGTCGCCGGCCTGTTTTCGTCCGCTCGACGGTCAGGCTTCGGAGCGCTCCTTCCGCAATCGGGATAAGAACATCGCGGGCGGCGTAATAGCGGGCATGGTCGGGAAAGCGCACGGTCTCGAACGAAAGGATCGGGACGGGCGCGGCCCGAGCGCGGGCGGAGAAGGCGGGTTTGAGGGATTCCAGGCTCAGGATGCCGCCGGTAGCCCCATCGAAGACCAGGCGGATGCGGTCGTTCGCCAGGGCCACCTGCTCCCTCACCGGCTTGAAGGCGGGGACAGGCCCGGCCCGGAAGAGCGTTTCGCCTTTCGCATCGACAATCGCTGCGGTCACCGTGTAACTGCCGCTGGCAAGCGTGCGGATCGGCAGAGATGCTCGGACGGCATCGCCCGCTATGGACGCATCGGCGGTCAGGGCAGGGCGGGTCGAGCCGGAGCGGAAGACCTCGATACGGGCGGAGGCCGCGCCTGACGGATCGGGAAGGCGGGCTTCCACATGCCACTTCTCGGCAAGCGGGTCGCGGCGCAGGGCGAGAGGGGCGCGGCGGGCCAGTCGCTCGATCTCGGAAAGCGGGAGGGGGTAGGGATAGATGCGAACCTCATCGATAAGGGTGCGCGCCCCTTTGTGGGGAAGATGCCATCCCCGGTCGCCGATCCGGAAGGAATCACCGAGCTTTTCCGCCACCGGGGGCTGGTCGGCCCGTGCGATCAGCTCGCCGTCCTCATAGATGCGAAGGGCCTCGGGAGACCAGGTGGCTGCGATGTGTCGCCATTCGCCCGCTTTCCAAGCCAGGGGGCGGTAGGCCATCCCGAATCGGCCCTTCTCGTCGGCGAGGCGGAAGAGAAGCCAGCCGTTCTGAAAGTATTTATAGAAAAGGAGCCAGCCCAGAGAGCCGCCCTCGGAACCGGCTTCCAGGAAGACGTGGAAGTTGGGGTCGTCGGGCGTCCAGTTGAGGGGCTTGACCCACAGGCTGACGGTTCCGGCGGAAGGCAGGAGGTTGCCGGGCAGACGGTATCTCACGGAGGCCGCCTCCGGGCCGCAGACAAGCGCCTGCCCCACTTTGCCCGGCTCATAAGCCGCTTCGCCTTCCACGGCCAGCGGGATTCCCGCCCCGGACGCGCTGTACGCCTCCGGGGATCCGTCGAACCCGGCGTAAAAGAGAGCGCCCGGCTCCGCAGGGGCGGCCATCGCCCGCAGGCAGAGAAGGGTCAGAACAAAGGCGGCGGCGCATCTCATCAGGGCCTCCTGCTATTCGAAATGCATGATCCTCATTGCGGTAGGGCGGGGTAATGCTCTCCTCCCGGCCCGGAGCCGTAATCCGGAGCAAGAGCGCCGGCGCAAACAAACGATTCGGGATGGGCAATCCTCCGGTGCGGCATCTGTTTTTATTCTCCGGGCAGGCAATCTCTCCTGCTGAAGCGAGACTGGAGAGGAAATTACGGTCAGGAAGCGAATGAGATCCTGAAATCATATTGTAGAGGAGGTCTTTTTCGTGCGCTACGGATGGCTGATGGTTTTGATACTTTGATTGGAGAGATGCTCGGCGATGGCGGGAGCGGAAGGGTGCGCTGTGTGGTCGGTTCCGGCGGCGCAGATCGTCTTCCGGGCGGACAGTGAGATGGAGGCACGCTCCATTGAGGTTTCGCCTTTGAAGGGAGCGAACGGGGCGGCGTTTCCGGCGGAAAATATCCACCTGCGCCGGGTGGCTTATATTCATCTGTCTGTCCGCAAGAAGGATTACCCCGATCCCCTGCCCCGCTGACATTCCCTTTGACGCTGAAAGCCGGGGAAAGCCAGCCGGTGCGGGTGCGGGCTGAGGTGCCGGAGGGCGCAAAGGCGGGAAGCTATAGGGGACGGGTGGAACTTCAGCGTGCCGGTGAAGCCCTCCATGCGGACGGCGTTCGGCATCGGCGACAGGTTTATCGCCCGGCAGCACGGGGTGGAGGCCGGGAGCCTCATGCACCGGAAGCTGGTGGAGAAGTATTACGAATTTCTGGATGAAGCCGCGGCAGAAGATGGGGGAAGAGGTCTGGTGGTACGTCTGCTGCGGGCCGGGCAAACCCTATGCGAACTTCTTGGTGGATATGGATGGGATGGCTCACCGACTGCTCTTCTGGCAGCAGAAACAGTGTAATGTGGAGGAGCTTCTCTATTGGAACACCACCTACTGGAGCCCTTCCTCTGCGGAAATATTGTGATGTGAAGCATGATCGGACTGACAGACACATAACTCGAAAAGATTCGCAGGCAGAAGATATGAGTTACCTTGTATACGTCAAGCGACTGAGCAGTCTGTTGGAGGAAGAGGGCCGTTTGCCCTGCCACCAGACCGTAGGGGCGAACCTTGTGTTCGCCTTGCCCCAGACGCGAGCAGACTCCAGGGCGATCCCAAAGGATCGTCCCTACAGATCTGCCCCCTTGGCTCCAACGGGCTGCTTAGCTCTCGTATCCGGACAGAAAGGACAACCCCATGACCCCAAAGCAGCAGGTTTATAAAGAAAGCTATCCTCCGGCCCGGAAGGGCGAGTCTGCGGATAGCTATCACGGCGCTATTGTGTCGGATCCTTACCGGTGGCTGGAAGACCCGGATTCGCCGGAGACGCAAGATTGGGTGGAGGCCCAGAACCGGCTGACCGCCGACTTTTTGGCGACGCCGGCGCGGGAGGAGGCGAAGGCGCGGCTGACGGCGCTCTGGGACTATCCGAAGCATTCCGCGCCCTGGAAAGAAGGGAATCGTTATT
Source organism: Armatimonadota bacterium (assembly GCA_020846535.1). GTDB lineage: Bacteria > Armatimonadota > JADLDR01 > JADLDR01 > JADLDR01 > JADLDR01. Next base: position 46,713 of record JADLDR010000237.1, read on the forward strand.
TTTTCTGGAAAAACGACGGCCTCCAGAATCAGGCGATATTGTACCGTCAGGATACCCTGAAGAGCGAGCCGATGGTGGTGATCGACCCGAACACACTGAGCGAAGACGGGACGGTGGCTGTCACCAATGCCGAAATCAGCAAGGACGGCTCCCTGATGGCCTACGGGCTGTCCGAAAGCGGCAGCGACCGGCAGGAGATACGGATCCGCAGCATCGATACCGGGGAGGATCTGTCGGAGGTGATCCGGTGGTGTAAGTTCGCCTCGATTGCCTGGAAGCGCGATGGCTCCGGCTTTTTCTATAACCGCTTCCCGGAGCCGGGCACGGTTCCCGAAGAGGATCTGAACAACTACAGCCGCGTTTACTGGCATGCGCTCAACACCGCCCAAGAGGACGACTCCCTGATCTACGAGCGGCCCGATCAGAAGGAGTGGGGTTTCTCCCCCTCGATAACGGAGGATGGGAAATACCTCCTGCTCTACGTTTTCTACGGAACGGAATCGAAGAATCGCCTCTACTACCGGGAAGTCGAAAGCAGAGGTCCCTTCGTGAAACTGCTCGATGAGGCCGACGCCTATTACCACTTTATCGACAATACCGGCCCGGTCTTCTATATGGCAACCGACTGGAACGCCCCGAAGGGCCGGATCATCGCCATCGATATCGAAAACCCGGGCCGGGAGAACTGGCAGGAGATCGCTCCCGAGCAGGTGGATTCGCTCCAGTTCGCCGCGCCGGTGGGGGGGAGGCTTGCGGCGGCTTATCTAAAAGACGCCACGCACCGGCTCCGGCTCTACGGTTACGACGGCGGGGATATGAAGGAGGTGCCCCTGCCGACGCTGGGTTCCCTGGCGGGGCTGTCGGGCAAGCGGGACGAGTCGGAGATGTTTCTGGGCTTCACCTCGTTTCTCTATCCCACCACGATCTTTCGCTACGATCTGGAGACCGGGGAACGGTCGGAGTTTCGCAGCTCCGGCGTTGATTTCAACCCGGCGGGCTATGAGACGAAGCAGGTTTTCTATCCCTCGAAAGATGGAACCCGCGTCCCGATGTTCATCATCCACAAAAAGGGCCTGGCCTTGGACGGCTCCGCCCCGGCCATTCTCTATGGTTACGGCGGATTCGATATCAGCCTGACACCCTCTTTTTCGGTCTCGCGGCTCATCTGGCTGGAGAAGGGCGGGGTCTATGCGGTGGCGAACCTGCGCGGCGGGAGCGAGTACGGCCAGGAGTGGCATCGGGCCGGGATGCTGGGAAAGAAGCAGAACGTCTTCGATGACTTCATCGCGGCTGCGGAATGGCTGATCGCCAACCGGTATACCTCCTCATCCCGGCTGGCGATCCAGGGCGGGAGCAACGGGGGCCTGCTGGTGGCCGCCTGCATAACGCAGCGCCCGGACTTCTTCGGCGCGGTTCTCTGTCAGGTTCCGGTGACCGATATGCTCCGGTTCCACAAGTTCACGGTCGGGCATTACTGGGTTCCGGAGTACGGCAACGCGGAGGCCGACCCGGAGCATTTCCGCTTTCTCCTGGCCTATTCACCCCTCCACAACATCGCTCCGGGCGCAGCCTACCCGCCCACCCTCATCACCACCGCCGACACCGACGACCGGGTGGTTCCCGCCCACGCCAAAAAGTTCGCCGCCGCCCTCCAGGCCGCCGACGCGGGGAACAACCCCATCCTGATTCGCATCGAAACGAAGGCCGGACACGGAGGCGGCAAGCCCACCGCCAAAGTGATCGAAGAGCAGGCCGATCTCTACGCCTTCCTGTTCCGGGCGTTCGGGATGGAGTAGGAAGGGGATTGCCAGATAAGCAACCGGACCGAACAGCCCAAAGCGCACAGGACGTTTAGGAGACTCCCATGAAAAAGCGACCATGGATCGCCGCCGGCCTGCATACCGCCGGATTATCGTTTCCCGGTTCCGGGCTGAGCCGGTCCCATTCGGTCGACATGGCCCTGGGCTGTCTGATCGGAATTATTTCCTGGCGGGCTGCCCGGTAGCGCCCCCGGCAAGCGGTGCGCCTGCTGGCCTGGGTCTGATTCGCGATGGGATGGGCGGTGGCGATTACGGAAGCCTACCAGATCGGTTACCAGTCGGATCCCTGGCAGGGGGCCGTCTTCTCTCAGCCACCTATATACAGGGGCCGACAACCACCGAATTCTGCGCTAAACCGGGGATAGTGGGAGGATGGCTGTTGGGTCTGGCGGCCACAGGCATAGCCTTCGGGATCGCTCATCTGGCAGGCTGAGGAACTGAGGAGACGACATGGCCGAAAGAGTTTCTTCATGAATTATATTCATTGCTGAGGCTGAAAACCGACCCTTAAGGATCCAGGGCTTTCGCTTGGATGTTCTTGCGCTCCCCGCAACGGCATGAATCAGTCAAAGCGCGAGGGGCCGGGCGAGCGACCCGACCCCTTATTATCAATTCGGTTTATAGGAGAGCAGATTCCCCTCGTGCGGCCCCTGGGCGTATTTGACCATTTTGACGGTGCAGCCATTGGCGTTGTCCACCTTCATTTCGTCCATGAAGGTCTTCATGAGCGGCAGGCCGCGCCCATGCACGGAGGAGATGGGAGGCATAGCAATCGATTCGGGAACGGAGAACCCCTTGCCGGAGTCTTTGACGACCACCTCCAGGCGGTCATCGAGGCGCTGGAGGATGAGGACGACCGCGCCCTGCTCCTTTTTGCGTCCGTGGGTGAGGGCATTCGAGCAGGCTTCGAAGACGGCGGAGACGATACCCCACAGGTCTTGCCCTCGGAATCCCATCCGGCTGGCGATTTCCTGGGTGACCTCCCGGCACATCGCCAGCCCCTCGGATCCTTCGGGCAGGTCGACCACCACGCCCTCATAGAATCTCTGGAAACCGCCCTCGAAAGTGAAATCCAGAGACCGGCCCGACGCCCCGTGCCGGTTCTTCAGCAGCGAGAGCTTCATGCCGGTGATGCCGTCGGCATGCAGGGTCGGTTCCAGGCTCCAGAGGCTTTCCGAGATATATTCGAGGGTATATTTCACCCGCCTCATCCCCTCATCGCCGCGCAGCCGGTTCCAATGCGCCAGGACCAGCAAAGGGCAGACCAGTTGCCGGGCCACCTGCTTGAGTTCCGTCAGGGCTTCCTCGATGACGGCGCATTCCTCGGTGGCCCCCGACTTTCCCCCGGCCCCTCGCGCCACCCAGTCGGTCAAAGAATCGAGTACGATCAGGGCATGCCTGGACTCGAACCGCTCTTGCAGGCGGGCCGTCGCTTCCCGGATCGTATCGGCACCGGGGCTGGTGGCATCATGCAGGGCCAGCATGGGGCAGGCGGCGGAAGTCCGGGCGATCAGGTCATTGAGGACGGATTCGGCAAGCTCGCCCCCCCGCAGATAGCCGATATGGGTTTCGGTCACCCGCGCAATCACACGGCGCAGGAGTTCGATGGGGCGCATCTCGGCGGAGGCGTACAGGCAGGGGAAGCCGCACTGGGCGGCCAACTGGAGGGCGAAGGCCGTCTTGCCCGCGCCCGGAGTACCCATCAGAATATGCAGGCCGGGGGTCAGATACCCGCCCAGTTCGTCGTCAAGGGAGGGAAAACCGGCGATGACGCCGCGCGGTATCTTCATCACTCGCGACTCGCGGGCCGCCATCTCTTCGGCCAGCAGGGCGGAGGCGATGTCATCTACCAGCCTGGGGTTATGTAAAAAATCCTTATCGCTGAACATAACTTTATCCTCGGCAAAATCCATTCAGAACACCGTCAATTATTAGGGGCAAGCTTTTGATACTCATTGCTTTCGGCTTGTATAACATCCGATGAAAGCCCTCGTTTAATTATACCTGGTTTCCGATCTCCTTATACATGCGGAGGCACGCAGAAGGTCGATGGCGTTGCGGCGCTGAGCGGGGAACGGAGATAAAGAATAAAGACTTCCGTTTACTGTGGTTTCGGGGCAGCGGCAGAGGGCGACCCGATGGGTCGCCCTTGCAGCGGTATAATATTCACCCAAGTTGCTACCTAGCCCGGGGCCAGTCCCGTTTCCACTGTAGGGGCGCGATTCATCGCGCCCAACGGCCTGGCAGGGCGCGATGCATCGCGCCCCATAGCGATCCAGATCAGGGTGACTGTCCCGCCGGGGCGGGGTGCGGGCCTTGGGGAGATCGTTACCTAACCCCCCGGCCCCCTTCCCGAAACGGGCAGGGGGAGGGGATGGGGGGGTCAAGTACCGCATCCTCTCTCCCCCTCTCCCCGGAGGCGCTCCGGCGCATCCCTTGGGTTTCGGGGAGAGGGGCCAGGGGAGAGCGGTCACCCAGGCCAGGGGAGAGCGGTCACCCCGCCCCCAGGAGCGGAGGATTTTTACCTTCTCCGGATCGCTATGGGGCGCGATGCATCGCGCCCCTACCCCTCATAGACTCAATTCGGCTAAGCAGCCCGTTGGAGTAAAGGGGCAGTTTTTGGCGGATCCGGTCTGACCTGTAGGGGCGATCCTTGTGATCGCCCGCCCTGCCGGTAGGGCCGTTTTCAGGGCGAACAAATCGTTCGCCCC
>JADLDR010000238.1 GCA_020846535.1 Armatimonadota bacterium
GACGGATAATCCGTCAGGGGCGTGTATTGCAGGATCGAGGCCGAGAAAGTGGTTGTCTGATTCGGGCAATCGCTGCCTTCACTGAAGAGGATGTCTTTGGGGGGGATGGTGTAAGGGCCTTCACTGGCGGCGTAGGTGATATCCACGATGGCATCGATGGAACTGCCGACCGTGCCGGAGGTGATGCGTTGCATTTCCTGCGTGTAGCCTCCAGGGGGATACCAGCCGACCTTCAGGCTTGCGCTGGGGGCGCTCCAGAGGGGAGCCACAGACGCCAGGGCCAGTATCAGTCCCAGGATATACGGTTTCGCATTCATGACGCTTCCTCCTTTGAACGATAGCTTATGTTCATAATTAGCAACCGGCAATGCACAGCCGTTGCCCGAATGAGACGGACCGATCATCCTGATGACTCCGGTGGGAGAAGATCATCTTGAGTTTGTAAAAAGTAATATCATAGCTTCGAAAAAATGTCAAGAGGGAGGGCTTAATTTCCAGTATTTTCTTGCCAGGTTTATTCTAATAATTATAAGAGTAGATAGAATAAAGGCTATCTATAGTAGATAGCATAAAGGATACCCATCGGGCTTTCGCCAACTCGTCGACGTCACAGCCCGCTCCTGGTTTCCGGATCGGCAGGATTTCTTTGCCGCCGTGCCGAAGAATGCCGACAGGTGGCGGTCTCAGGCGTTTTGAGGTATACTTTGTTCTGGAAAAACGCATTGGAAACAAGCGAGGTGACCGGATATGCTCTGGGCAATCGTCGGGATGGCTGTGCTTGTGGTGGCCGGGGTAGCGGCAGGCGTATGGAAACTCATCGACAGCTACGGCAAGGCCCAGCCCGCGCGGCTTCAGGCGAAGCGCCTGCTGGAAGAAGCGGATCCCCTGCGCGGCCTGGACGGGGCCGTTCCCGACCTGGAATGGTTCGAGAGGGCGCGGCTGGCGATCATCAGCGCGGCCTGTGCCCCGCCGATGAATATCACCGACCGGCCCGGCAGGGAGGAATTCCCGCGCTATCTCGAAGCCCTGGAGCGCGTGGCCTCCGGGCGCGGGTAGCGCGGGCGGCTTGCAATTTTGGCTCAGGTGTGGTATCATTACAGGTGAAGACAAACAAATGATGTCACCCTACTGTGTGCGTGATTGTCTAAGGAAGTTTTGAGCCAACACTTCCAGATAGTAGGAGGCGGGTTTTGGCAGCGGCGTGGCAGCCCTGCCGCCCTCCGGGGCGGCGCGGGAATCGCAAAGCTGCCAGCGAAGCCTCCGCCCGTTCACACGGGTTCAAAAACTTGACGACACACGGCACGGCGGGGTGCTTTGGGAGCCAGTACATCGGTACTGGCTCTGTTTATCTGTAGGGGCGATGGCAGCGATGGATCTATTCAACCAGAATCCGGCCTTCAGCGTGGACGAGGAAGCGCCTCTCGCCGCCCGGATGCGGCCCCACGCTCTGGATGAGTTCGTCGGGCAGGAGCACATCCTGGGGCCGGGCAAGCTCCTCCGCCGAATCATCGAGGAGGACAACCTGACCTCCGCGATTTTCTGGGGGCCTGCGGGGTGCGGGAAAAGCACCCTTGCCGCCGTGATCGCCGGGCGCACCGCAAGCCACTTCGAAAACTTCTCGGCGGTCACTTCCGGCGTTCCCGATCTCAGGAAGATCATTGCAGCGGCGGCGGAGCGCAAGCGGCTCTACGGCAAGCGCACCCTGCTTTTCGCGGATGAGATCCACCGCTTCAACAAGGCGCAGCAGGACGCCTTCCTGCCGCATGTGGAGAATGGCACGGTCACCCTCATCGGGGCGACCACCGAAAACCCCTATTTCGAGGTCAACTCCCCGCTCATCTCCCGTTCCCGTATTTTCGTTTTCAAGCGGCTGGAGACGGAGCACCTGCAAACATTGGTGGAGAACGCCCTGAAGGACGGGGATCGCGGCCTGGGCGGCCTGAATGTCCGCCTGGAGCCGGAGGCCCTTGTCCACCTGGCCGACTCTGCCAACGGCGATGCCCGCGTCCTCCTGAACGCCCTTGAACTGGCCGCCCTCTCCGCGCCGGTCGCCGGGGACGGCAGCCGGACGGTCACCCTGGGCCTTGCGGAGGAATCGCTCCAACAGCGGGCGCTCCGTTACGACAAGACCGGGGACAGCCACTACGATATCATCTCCGCCTTCATCAAAAGCATGCGGGGATCGGACCCCGACGCGGCCCTTTACTGGATGCTGCGGATGCTTGAGGCCGGGGAAGACCCGCGCTTCGTGGCCCGGCGGGTGGTGGTTCATGCCGCAGAAGATGTCGGGCTGGCCGATCCGATGGCCCTGATGGTGGCGACCTCGGCAGCTCATGCGGTGGAGTATGTCGGGATGCCGGAGGCGCGGATACCGCTGGCCGAAGCGGTTCTCTATATCGCCTGCGCCCATAAGAGCAACTCCGTGGTGACCGCCATCGGTCGGGCGCTGAAGGATATTTCCGAAGGGCAGACGATGCCCGTGCCGGAACATCTGAGAGATACCTCCTACCGGGGGGCCAAACACCTGGGACACGGGAAGGGCTATAAATACCCTCACGATTTTCCCGGCCACTATGTCCCCCAGAGCTATTTACCGGAAGGGGTGAAGTCACAGGACTACTATGCGCCCTCGGATCAGGGCCATGAGTCCCGGATCAGGCAAAGGTTACAGACATGGAAAGAAAGCGCAAAATAATCATGGCGATGAGCGGGGGCGTCGACAGCTCTGTCGGGGCCGCGCTCCTGGTCGAGCAGGGGTATGAGGTGATCGGGGTCACCATGCACATCTTCGATGTGCCCGAAACGGCGGATATGAGCCGCGCCTGCTGCTCCTTGAAGGCCATCGAGGACGCCCGGAAGGTCGCCGCGATGCTGGGCATCCGGCATCATGTGATGCGGTTTCAGAAGGAGTTCTCCGAGAAGGTGGTGAGCAACTTCATCGAGGAATACCGCGAAGGCCGCACTCCGAACCCCTGCGTGCGCTGCAATAAATATATCAAATTCGACACCCTCATGCGCGAGGCCGAATCGCTTGGCGCGGACGGCGTTGCGACCGGCCACTACGCCCGCGTGCGATACAACCCGGAGGCCGGGCGGTGGATGCTCCTCCGGGGGCTGGACCCATCCAAAGACCAGTCCTACGTCCTCTACGGGCTGACCCAGGCGCAGCTTGCCCGGACGCTCTTCCCACTCGGGGAGATGACGAAAGAGGAGACGCGGCAGAGGGCGCTCGAAATGGGGCTTCCCGTGGCGACGAAGCCCGAAAGCCAGGATATATGCTTCGTGCCGGACAGGGATTACGGCGCGTTCTTGAGGGAGCAGGCCGCCGACCTGGTGCGCCCCGGCGCGATTGTCAATGCGGAGGGCCGGAAGATCGGGGAGCATTCCGGGGTGGCCTTTTTCACCATCGGGCAGCGTAAAAGGCTGGGCGTTTACGCCCGCACCCCGCAGTACGTTCTGGATATAGACGCCCGCACTAACACCGTAATGGTCGGGGAGGAGGAAGAGCTTTTCCGGAGGAGCCTCCTGGTGGGCGATCTCAACTGGATCGCCTTCGAAAGGCTGGAAGCGCCCCTTGCGGTTTCGGCGAGGATTCGATATAATATGCATAATGTGACGGCTGAGGTGCGGCTCTGCGACAGCGGCTATGCGGTCGTGACGTTCCGGGATCCCCAGAGGGCCATCACAGCCGGGCAGTCGGCAGTCTTCTATCAGGAGGACCGGGTGATCGGGGGCGGTGTCATCGTCCGGGCGCTCGCGGAGGACGGGCCGCTTACCGTCTGAAAGGATGCGGAAGGCATGGAGATCGCGCTCAGCGCGCTGCTGGCGGTCAACGTCATTTTGATAGGGCTGGGCGTGGTGCGCCTGGCGCAGTCGGTGGAGCGGCTGAGCCGCAGGCTTCAGGAGACCTCTGGCAAGCTGGACAGCCTGATCGAAGAGACCCGAACCCTGGTTAATTCTTTGAACCAGGAGGCGGTTCCCCTGGCAAGCCGGGCGCAGGAGACCGTGGAAGATGTAGACCGGGTGGCCGTGAAAGTATACGGCACCCTGGAACATGCGGACCGCTTTCTGAACGCCGCCGAACGGCTGGCGAATACGCTCTCTTTAGCTCCCCTGGCGAGCAAGGCGCTCCAGGCTACATCGGGCGGCGTGGCGAGTCTGGCCGCCGGGGTGCGCGAGGGCTGGCGGGCGCTTCGCCATAAAAAGGACTTACAAAACGGAGGAGGCAAAGAGCCATGAACGGGCAAAATCGTGATGAAGGAACCGCAGTACTCAGCCTTCTGGCAGGGATCGGGATCGGGGCCCTGATCGGCGCGGTGCTGGGGATGGTGTTCGCTCCGCAGCCGGGAACGGAAACCCGCGATGCCATCAAGAAAGAGGCGGAAAAGCTGAAAGACCAGATGGGCGATGCGCTGGGCAGCCTCAAGCAAAGTGCCAGCGAACTGGCCGCCAAGAGCAAGGAACTGGTGGACCACGCCATGCACCGCGCCGACGAGGCCATCGAGGCAGGCAAACAGGCCGCCGAAGAGAAGCGCGAGGAGATGGAAGCCAAGGCTGCCGAGCTGGAAGCCAAAGTGGAGGGATCCGAAGGCGCAGCCCCGGCATAGGAAAGAATCGGATTACGGGCTGTGCAGGAAGGGGGATACCGTGAATTTGACTGTCAACAGTCGGCCTGCGGACCAGGCTTATGTGATCGACCTTCAAGGGGAAGTGGATGTCTATACGGCCCCGAAACTGCGGCAGGAAATCATCGGCCTGCTGGACAAGGGGATCAACCGCGTCGTCATTAACCTTTCGGGGGTGGAATATCTGGACAGTACGGGCCTGGGCGTGTTGATCGGGGGGCTGAAGCGGCTCAAAGAGCAGGGCGGCAATCTCTTCTTGATCTGCCCGAACCCCAAGATCAAACGCATCTTCGAGATTACGGGGCTGGACAAGATATTCTCGATGTTCCTGACCGAAAAAGACGCTGTCGGCTCCTTGACGGCATAGAGGGGAGGGGAGGGTGAACAGCCCAAATCCCAACACCGTTCAATTGATGATTCCGTGCAGGCCCGAATACGTGAGTGTGGCGCGGCTGACGACTTCCGGCGTCGCCAGCCGCGCCGGATTCTCCTATGACGGCGTGGAGGACCTTCGCCTGGCTGTGGGAGAAGCCTGCGCCAGCGCCGTCGAACGCGCCCTGAAAGACAATATACAGGGCGCGGCCATCCATATCTCCTGGGTATGGGAAAGCGGCAGGCTGGTGATCGATGTTTTGGAGCCGATCACCCGACCCGAATCGGCCCTGCCGGGCCAGGACGGGAACGGAACGGAAAAAGACTACAACCGGGTATTGATGGAACTGCTGGTGGATTCGGTCGAGATTTTCAATAGAGAAAGCGGCGGCACCTGTATTCGCCTGGTGAAGAGCCTGGAGCGTTCCTGATGCCTGACCCGATTCACAAGATCGTCCCCTCGCACGGCAACGGCCAGGCCCAGGAGCTTCTGGCCGCGTTCATCGAAACGCGCGATCCGAAGCTGCGTGACCAGTTGGTCCTGCTCCACCTGAACCTTGTCAGAAGCCTGGCCGCCCAATTTTCCGACCGGGGAGAGCCTCTGGAAGACCTGATCCAGACCGGAACCATCGGCCTGATCAATGCCCTGGACCGCTTCGATCCGGCCTTTGGAACCCAGTTCTCCACCTACGCGACCCACACGATCCTGGGAGAGATCAAGCGGCACTTCCGGGACCGGGGCTGGGGGGTCAAAATCCCCCGCCGCCTCCAGGAGTTGCGCGGCTCGGCAATGCGGGCCGCCGAAGAGTTGAGACACAAGCTGGGCCGCGCCCCTACCATTCCTGAAATCGCCCAGGCTATCGGGTCTTCGGAAGAGGAAACGCTGGAGGCGATGGAACTGGCCCAGACATATGGAACGCTCTCCCTGGACGAGTTCGTCGCCGCCGGCAATGAAGAGGCGCTGGCGGCCCAGGCCGGCCGACTTCACGGCGACAAGCATGTATATCTGTGGGAACTCTGCAACGACCTGAACCAGGCCATCGATCATCTGGATCAGAGGGAGCAGGAAATCATCTGCCTGCGCTTCTTCGGGGAGATGTCCCAGGCCCAGATCGCCGAACATCTCAGTATTTCACAGGCTCATGTATCACGTCTACAGCAAAAGGCGCTCAGCCGTCTCAAGGAGCTGCTGAGCGACGGCTGATCTTTGCCGGAAAGGACGCATGGAGAAAAGTCGCTGGCGGAAGGCACTCCTGCCCGGTGCGGCAGTCCTGATCCTGGTCTGGTTTATATGGTACATCCGCAGGGATCTTCCGCCTTTCCTGATCGCTTACGTGCTGGCCTCCCTGCTGGACCCGCTCCTTGACCGCCTGCAAATCCGCTTCCGCTCCCGGGGGCGGGCCGTTCTGCTGGTGACGGGCGCTCTTGTGATTATCCTGGTGGCGGCAGGCGGAATCATCATTCCCCTCCTGCTCAACCAGGCTACCGGCCTTGTCGATAACTTCGAGCAGTATTACAACCAGGTCGACCGGATCCTGACCACTCTCACCGAAGACCCGCAGCGGGTCATCGATCCTCTGCCTCTGCCTGCAAGTCTCAAAGGCTACATCCACAATTACCTGGAAGAGCAGGAGGCGTCGGTGGAGCATTTGATCGCTCAATACTCCCAGACGCTTTCCGCCTGGCTCTCCTCTCTGGTGAGAAATATTACCGGGTTTCTGGTCGGCCTCGCCTCCAAAGCCCTCTGGCTGATCATCATCCCCATCGTCACGTTTTACTTCCTCTATGACATTGACCGCATCCGCGCCCGGATCGTCTATCTGTTGCCCGCGCGCTATAAAACCGATATCGTGATCGTGGCGGGCCGGGTGGCAACCGTCTGGGGGAGCTACCTTCAGGGGCAGATCAGGCTCAGCATTCTCTACGCCATCACCCTGAGCCTGATTTTTGGGCTTTTGGGACTGGACTATTTCCTGATCCTGGGCATTTTCGCGGGGATCATGTACGTCGTGCCGTATATCGGGGCGATTGCCACCACGGTCATCGTCACCCTGATCGCCCTCACCACCGGCTCCCATTCCGTTATACCGGGGCTGGCCGCCATCGGCAAGCCGGTCTTCGCCGTGACTGTGGCCGGCATCCTCATCTTCACCAACCAGGTCGTTTTCGACCAGATCGTAACCCCTCGCGTCCTGGGTCGGACGGTAGGACTGCATCCCATCCTGAGCATCTTCGCCCTGGTGATCGGCGGGAGCGTCTTCGGGATCGTCGGCATGATCCTGGCCGTCCCGCTGGCAGCCAGCCTCCAGGCCGTGGTCGTCTACCTCTTCCCCCAGATCACCGAGCCACTGCCCAGCATCTTCCCCACCGGGGTGCCTCCGGAAACGCCGCAAGAACAGGCCGCCGATCTGCCGCCAAATACAGGCGATTCCCCGGGTGCCGCTGCCGAAGCCCCTCTCCAGAAAAACTCTCTATAAACCGATAATACCTAAGAGTTCATGGGAACCGGCTTACCAGCATTTTCAGGCTTTCATTTGCCCTGTGCCGTTATTACTGTCATGGCGAGGAGCGCAAGCGACGCGGCCATCTCCAGAGTGCAAATGATCGAGAGGGCGCTGCTTGTTGGCGTTACGCTGGAGATGGCCGCGTCGCTTGCGCTCCTCGCAGACTGCATCGATTCGGTCTGGAGACGGCTTATAGATAAATCAACTAAACATCGCACATTCCTGCGGGGGGCCTTGCCTCTCTGCCCCCCGACCGCTCGGCGTCCGAGCTTCACACCCCTCGGCCCAAGAACCGACGCGGGCAGGCTCCGCAGGA
>JADLDR010000239.1 GCA_020846535.1 Armatimonadota bacterium
CCTCTCTCCCCTAACCCCTCTCCCCGAAGCGGGGAGAGGGGGATAGAGGGTGCGGTCATTGACGGCATCATCCACTCCCCCTGCCCGTTTCGGGAAGGGGGCCGGGGGGTTAGGTAACGGTCTATCAAAGCCCCGAACCCCGCCCCGGCGGGACAGGCAGCCTGATCGGGATAGCGATGGGGCGTGATAAATCATACCCCTACCCCGCATCGGTCGCCATTCGGGTGGGTAGCAGCTTGGGTTATAGAGGGATTTCCCCAACTCTTGTCATCGGCCCTAAAAAAGAGCGAAGCATGAGTATCGAGTTTAGGGCTTTGGGGAATCCGGGCATCGGAAATACCCGGCGATTCCGCCATCAACTATGGGCGACCTATCGGGTCGCCCCTACGTAAACCCTGCCCTTTGCCGCCTTCAAGCGTGATCCAACGAAAGTCCTGTTCGTATGCGCTTCGAGCGCGAGGCCGCCGGCAGCGGGGCATACGATTCACGCGGAGTAGGGAAAGTTGCGTCGGTAGCGTCGGTTGCGTCGAGAAGGGGACGACGCCCTTCATCCGAAGCGGGGATTCTTGCGTCGGTAGCGTCGGTTGCGTCGGTAGCGCCAAGAGCCGCTTCCTGAACAGGCTCTCAAGGGAGCGCCAGACCGGTCCTCTTTTGAGCAAGGGGAGGTTTTGTGTGCGTGCCGCCCTTCCCTCTGGCAGCCTGCCGGGAGGAATCGGGCCTCGGAGGGGGAATAGAAAGGAGGGGCCCCAAAGCCCCCAATCCCTCTCAAGGAGAAACGATCATGGCGAAAGTTCCCATCGGGTTGCAGTTGTATTCTGTGCGGAGCGAGTGCGAGAAGGACTTGCCGGGCTGCCTGAAGGCCACGGCGGAGGCGGGCTATGCGGGCGCGGAGCCGTGGGGCTACGACGGGGCCAAAGAGGAATGGATGGGCTTTGCCGCCGCCGACCTGCGGAAGCTCTATGACGATAACGGCCTCAAGTGCTGCGGGATGCACCTGATGACCGGGGCGCTGCTGGGAGACAATCTGGCCCGCACGATCTCCCTGAACCGGACGCTGGGCAACCGCTTCCTCATCGTGGCCGCCGACAAGCCGCGCATGTCCAGCGTGGAAGGTATCAAGGAACTGGCGGGCATCCTGAACGATGTTTCCGAAAAGCTGAAGCCCCTGGGGATGGAGACCGGCTACCATGCCCACCCCTTCGATTTCGAGATCATCGAAGGCGAGATCGCCTGGTACCGCCTGTTCAGCGCCACCGGCCCCGAGGTGGTCATGCAGATGGATATCGGCAACTGCGTGGGCGGGGGCGGGGACCCCATCGCCGCGCTCCGCAAGTTTCCGGGCCGCGCCCGGACAGTGCATCTGAAAGATTACGGCGGAGGCCCGGACTCGGTGATCGGGGAGGGGAAGGCGGACTGGCCTCTCATCTTCGACCTCTGCGAGAAGGATCACGCGACCGAGTGGTACGTGGTGGAAGAGGGCAGCGCCAGCGGCTTCGGGTTTGAGATCCCGCGCCGCTCCCTGGAAGCCCTCCGGCGAATGGGCAAGTAGCAGGAAAGTCAGGAGTAAGCTATGAACCGAAGAGACGCAGTGCTGGGCCTGCTGGACGGCGGCCTGGACGGGAACCCGTCCCAGAGCCTTTATCCGGCAGCCTTTTTTACCCATTTCGACCCGTCCTGCCATCAGGGGACGGCGGCGGTGGAGAAGCACCGGGAATTTTTCCGCTTCACGGGGATGGATTTCGTCAAAATCCAGTATGAACGGGCCTTCCCCCGCCAGGAGATCAGGCGTCCTGCGGACTGGGCGAATGTCGAGCTGCTCGACAAGGAGTATTTCGAGGCCCCGCTGGGGGTGGTGGAGGGGCTGGTGAAGGCGCTGAAGTCGGAAGCCCTGGTGGTGGTCACCCTCTATTCCCCGCTGATGTGCGCGGGCCACGTATCCGGGCCGGAGATTCTGAAAGCTCACCTGGAGGAAGACCCGGAGGCCGTGAAAAAGGGCCTGGAGATCGTCACGGAGAGCCTGATGGCGTTCGTGCGGGAGGGCATCCGCCTGGGGCTGGACGGCTTCTACCACTCCACCCAGGGCGCGGAGAGCCGCCGCTTCTCGGACCCTTCCATCTTCACGAACTATGTGAAGCCGTTCGATCTGGCCGTCATGGGAGAGATCAACCGCCGGTGCCCGTTCAATATCCTGCACATCTGCGATTACCACCGCGACGAGTACGGCGGCTATGAGGATATGGCCCCCTTCCTGGATTATCCCGGCCATGTGGTCAATTGCAGCCCTCACATCGGGGGGCGCGCCTGGAGCGGCGAGGAGCTATCCCGCTACTTCGGCAGGCCCTTCATGGGCGGGATGGAGCGCAAAGGCCCCCTGGCGACCGGAACCGAAGCGGAGGCCCGCGAGGCCGCCCGCCGCGCGCTCTCTCAGGCTCCGGGCCGCTTCATCCTGGCCGCCGACTGCACCGTCCCCCCGGGGACCCCCTGGAAAAACCTGCGGGCCGCCATCGATGAGGCGCACCGGTTCGGGGGGTAAGCGAATCGGGGCGAGCCTGCGGGCTCGCCCCGGCCACCCCCAATGCATCCAGGTGCCTGTCCCGCCGGGGCGGGGTGCGGGCCTCTGATAGACCGTTACCTAACCCCCCGGCCCCCTTCCCGAAACGGGCAGGGGGAGTGGATGATGCCGTCAATGACCGCACCCTCTATCCCCCTCTCCCCGCTTCGGGGAGAGGGGTTAGGGGAGAGAGG
>JADLDR010000240.1 GCA_020846535.1 Armatimonadota bacterium
ACCCCTCTCCCCGAAGCGGGGAGAGGGGGATAGAGTGTGCGGTACTTGACCACCCCATCTCCTCCCCCTGCCCGTTTCGGGAAGGGGGCCGGGGGGTTAGGTAACGGTCTCCCCAAGGCCCGCACCCTGCCCCGGCGGGACAGTCACCCTGATCTGGATCGCTATGGGATAGAAATATTCGTTGTCCACCCTATATAAAAAGAGCGTGATCGCCGAAAATAAGATCACACAGTCGGATGGATGGAGGTAGTTTGTATGTCAAGTCAACGGATCGGTGCGGACCGGCTGCACAGCGCCATCGCCCGGGGCGACATCGCAGCGGTCAGGCAGTCGCTCGACACGGATCCGGATCTGCGGACGGCCCCCGACCCGAACGGGTGGACTCCGCTGCACCACGCAGCCAAGAACGGCCAGGCCGAGGTGGCCCGCCTGCTCCTCGACCGAGGCGCTGGTGCCGACGCCGGGGACACTACCGGCATGACGCCCCTGCACCTGGCCGCCCTGCAAAACGCTGTCGAAACAGCCCGTATTTTACTTCAAAGGGACGCAAGCCCCGACATCGCCGCAGCGGAAGGCATCACCCCGCTTCATGTGGCCGCCTCAAAGGGGCGGACGGAGATGATGGTTCTGCTTCTCGAAAACGGGGCCGACCCGCACCGACGGACGACGGGCGGACTGACTCCGCTGTACATCGCCTCGGAATACGGCTCCGCGGAAACGGTAGCCCTTCTGCTGGGAAGAGGGGCCGAAACGGAAACCCGAAGCGCGGTCGGCATAACCGCCTTGCAGGTGGCGGTCTTCCGAAACCACGCGCAGGCCGCCGAATCCCTGATCCGGCATGGGGCCGATATATCGGTTCGGGACGGGGAGGGCCTTTCCCTGCTCCACATCGCCGCCCTGATGGGCCATTTCGAGACGATGAAAATGCTGGTTTCCCATCATGCGGACATTCACGCCCGGACGAAAGGCGGGGCCACCCCTCTCGATACGGCCTCGGACCGCGGCTTCGCCCCTATGGTGGAATTTCTCCTGACCTGCGGCGCGGATGCGAACGCCCGCACCCGCGACGGCTGGACGCCCCTTCACTCCGCTGTCCTGAAAGGCCACCGGGACATCGCCGCCCTGCTGATCGCCTGCGGGGCCGATGTCAATGCCGCCGACCGGGAAGGGATCACCCCTCTCCACTGCGACGCACGGAGCGGCCAGGCGGAGGTGGCGGCCCTGCCCCTTGCCAAAGGAGCGCGCATCCACGCCAAGACCAGCGGCGGCATTACTCCTCTTCAGGTCGCTGCCCAGAGCGGCCACCAGCGCCTCCAGCAAATGCTGATCGCCAGAGGCGCGGATGTAAGCATGGCGTAGCGGGGCGTTGGATCATCTTGCTTTCACCATTTCATGGGAGGCCCACCGGGCCGCTCTCTCCCGTATCCCCCTCTATTCCCTCCAGGCAGGATTAGCCCGCCTCTTCGCGAATTATTAGGGAAAGAAATCATCTGTGACTGCGTGGAGGAGTGGCTATGAAAATCGTTGTGATCGGAGGAACTGGGCATATCGGAACCTGCCTGGTCCCCAGGCTCTTTGAGGCCGGGCATGAAGTGGTGGTGATCCACCGCGGCAGGACGAAACCCTATCAGAAACACGCCGCCTGGCAGGTCGTCCGGCAGATCGAGGTGGACCGGTCGCATGCGGAGAAAGAGGGCCGGTTTGCGCCTATGGTGGCCGATCTGAAGCCTGATGTGGCGGTCGATCTCATCAGCTTCCATCCGGACACGACGCTGCCTCTGGTGGAGGCCCTCCAGGGAAACGTGCAGCATTTTCTCCACTGCGGCACCATCTGGATCAAGGGCCACCTGACCGAAGCCCCGATGACCGAGGAATCCATCTCGGAGCCTATCGATGACTACGGGCGTAACAAGCTGGCGATCCAGAACCACCTGCTGGGTCTGGCCCGCAAAGGGCTTTTCCCGGCTACGGTCGTCCATCCCGGGCATGTCACCGGGCCGGGCTATCCTATCGCCAACCCCGCCGGAAACCATAATCCGGCGGTCTTCGCCCGGCTGGCCCGGGGGGAAACCCTCTACCTGCCAAACTTCGGGATGGAAACCCTGCACCACGTTCACGCCGATGACGTGGCCCAAGTCTTCGTCAGGGCCATCCAGAACTGGTCCGCCTCGGTGGGGGAAGCGTTTTTCGCCGTCTCGCCTGCCGCCGTGACCCTGAGAGGCTATGCGGCAGAGGTCTCCCGGTGGTTCAATCAGACGCCCGATCTGCGGTTCGCGCCCTGGGAGGAGTGGAAAAAGGTCGGCGGCTTTTCGGAGAGCGATATCGAGGGAACCTACGGCCATATCATCCACAGCCAGTGTTGCAGCATCGAAAAGGCACGCCTGCGCCTCGGCTACCAGCCCCGCTACACCAGCTACGAGGCCGCCCACGAGGCGGTCAACTGGATGATCGAGCATCAAATAATCGAGATTTGACGTCCGCGCCAATCTATTTTTTCAAAACGGAGGTGAACCGATGATCAGCGCCGAACAACTGGAACGCTACCGGCAGGACGGTTTTATCATCGCTCACGGCCTTTTCTCTCAGGAGGAAGCCCGGAAGTATATCGAGCATTTCATGGCAATGAGAGCCGCCGGAAGATATCCCGGCGACTTCGAAGGGGTGGACCCCGCCAGCAGCGATCCGCTCAAGCAGTATCCCCGGATGATCCACATGCATCGCTGGGATGAAACGAGCCTGAAGTGGATGCTCGATGCCCGCCTGAACGAGTGGATGGCCGCCCTGCTCGGCTCGGAGCCGTATGCTGTCCAGACGATGCTCTACTTCAAGCCGCCCGGAGCCAGAGGGCAGGCGCTTCACCAGGATCAGTTCTACCTGCGCGTGGAGCCAGGAACCTGCATGGCCGCCTGGATGGCCCTCGACCGCTGCGACGAGGAGAACGGTTGCATGAGGGCCGTGCCGGGCAGCCACAACCTGCCCGTACTCTGCACCCAGCCTGCCGACACCCGCGTCAGCTTCACCGATATCACCGTCCCTGTGCCGGAAAGCCTTCCCGCTGTGCCGGTGCTGATGGATCCGGGCGATGTACTCTTCTTCAACGGTTCGGTCATTCACGGCAGCTATCCCAACACCAGCGCCGGCCGCTTCCGCCGCGCCCTGATCGGCCATTATATTGTAGGCGAAGCCGAGAAAGTGGCCCAGTACTACCATCCCGTCCTGAGAATGGATGGAACGGAGATTCCCCTCGGAACCAGCCAGGGCGGCGGTCCCTGCGGCGTCTGGACACACGAAAACGGCCAGCCCGCCGTCCGGCTGATCGAACCGGCGGCAGCGGCAGCCGGGCCGGAGCATGAATAAATCAGGACATTCGCCTGCATGTCGTTGCGAGGAGCGCAAGCGACGAAGCCATCTTCGGACTCTTAACAGCGGGAGATTTTCGGTCATTTGTAAGACTGGAGATTGCCGTGTCGCTCCGCTCCTCGCAGACCTAATCGACTCTACTGCCATTTGGTTAGCGTGACGCTGGAGATTGCCTCCATGCTTTCGCTCCTCGCAGGCTGTTTTGATGCTGGCTATCACCAGCCGAAGGGCCAGGGGAGCGCGGCCCTCCGACCCCATAGCTATCAAGTTAAGGTGGAACATCCTCCGCTCCTGGGGGATGGGTGCCCCCTCCCCCCTCCCGTTTCGGGAAGGGGGCTGGGGGGTTAGGTAACAGCCTCCCAAAGGCCCGAACCCCGCCCCTGCGGGACAGGCCGCCTTATCTTGATAGCTATGGGGAGCGCGGCCCTCCAACCCCATCCATTTTCCAACGTCTCGGAGTTATCATGTCGAATTCGACACGCCTTCTTTTGGCAATCCTCTGCATGGTCTGTTTTTCGTCCTCCTCTTCCCGGGCCGGGAGGCTGTGGTGGGACGGGTCGCGGGACGCTGAAAAGGCCGCCCCGGGGAAACTGCTCAGCGACAACGAGGGTTACTGGGGCGAGTGCGTCCTGACCGGCGTGGATTACCGCTATGAAACGCCGCCCGACAGCCCTGCCGATATCTGGAAGGAAGACCGCGCCCGCTTCGGGCGAAGGCTTCTGGACGGCAGGCCGTCAGGCAACTGGTGGATTCCGGTCGGGCTGGCGGGCCGCCCCCTGACGGTGGAGTTCGATTTCAAGCGCAGCTGCGCCTTCAGCGAAATCGACCTCTGCACCCGCAGCCGGAAAGTTTCCATCAAGGCCGAGTGCCGCGCCAATGAGCAGGACAGTTGGCGCACGATTTTCGAGCGGAGCCGGGACGACTCTCCGGACAGAGCCTTCCACCGGGTCCCTCTCCCTGACCGGCCCTGGGGGCGGCATCTGCGCCTTTCGGTGGAGGCCCAGGGCACGACCTATCTGGATGAAGTGATGGTATGGGGCGATGCGGAGATTTCCGTACAAACGCCGGAAGCTCTGAAGCCGACCGCCCCCACCCCGGTTGTCGCCGAAATCGCCTTCCAGTCCGTCACTGGCATCGCAAAAACCGCCTTCTCCGACGGTCAGTTCTGGGGCTGGCAGCGAGGTATCGGCACTGCGGCCAAGCTGCCTGCCGTCTGGTCGCAGGCCCCGGCCTGGGACAGCATCACCGACAGGCCGCTTCTCCCCTCCGCCCGCAAGGTGGCGCGCCAGGTTCGCCTCACGATGGCCCGCAACGAAACCGAATCGCTGGCCCTCGTTCTGACCAACACCTCCATGGTCAAGCCGGTCAGCGGGGAGGTGCGCCTGGAACCCTTTCGGAAGATCGGCGGCGGGGGGAGCGTTCGGCTGAAAGGCGAGATCCGAGCGGGCGGGGCTATTGGATCCAGGCATTTCGGGGTCAATATCGGCCCGCTTTTCTCGGCGGATAACCTTCCTGGCGGAAGCCTGATGCTGAAATACCTCACCAACGGGGCCAGCATTAAGGATTTTCCGAGACTTACCCTTCCCCCTGCCGGATCGGCGGTGTTGTGGCTCTCCGCCACCTCCGAGGGCGCGAAGCCGGGCTTATACGAGGCCCGGGCCGCTTTCAACGGCTCCCTTCTCAAAGTCCGCGCGGAGGTGCTGAATGTCACGCTTCCGCGCCCCTTCGTCTGGCTCCAGACCTGGAGCGGAACGACCTCCATGTTCCCCTTCGTCTATACCGACCGCGCGGCGCGAGAGGTGCGCTACAAGCAATCGCTGGGGGTGACAGTCTGGGGCGGCCTCCCGGTTTCCGGCAGCGAGGCGGCCCTGGCCCGGCAGACGGGCCGCACCATCCACCATGTCTACGGGCTGCCTTCCGAGTATGTCAACCGGGGCTACAACAACCAGATCAAGCCGCAGGATATCACTGCAAAGGACGAGCAGGCTATCGCCGAATATATCCGGGCCCTGGTCAAACAGGCGAAAGGGCTGGGACTGACCTACAACGACTGGTACGGCGAGCTATGGGACGAGCCAGGGGGAGCCAACTCGCCTCTCTATGGCGCTCTGGCAAAGAGCATCCGCAAGACCGACCCGAAGGTCCGCATCTTCTGCAACCCGTCCTTCTGGATCGGAAACGGCTGCGCCGGAGACGAGATCATCCATTCCGTCATGGGCGGCTGGTATAAGGAATGCGTGGATGTCTCCGTCCCTCTTCACCTCCTCCTCAGAGATCGTCCCAAAAGCTTCGCCCTTTTCAATGCGCCGCGCTTTGTCCGGGCGTTCTATACGGTCAGCACCCAGTCCGCCAAAAGCGAGTCGGCGGCCCAGGTAGAGCTTTACCGCCGGATGGCCTGGGACGCCTACGAGAAAGGCTGGAACGGCTGGGGCTTTTATTCCTACTATGCCCCCCGGGGCAATCCCTGGAGCGACTTCGATGAGGATTGGTTCGAAAACCTTCCCGACTACCTGATGGTCTATCCCGGCCCCCGCGGCCCCATCCCCACCCGCCACTCCGAGGCCGTCCGCGAGGGCTGGGAGGACTACCGGCTCCTCTCCCTCCTCCGTCAGCGCGGCCCAAGAGCCGAACTGGAGGCCATCTTGAAAGCCTACCGCGCCGGGGAACTGCCCGCAGCGTTGCGTCTCAGGGCGCTGAAAGCGGCGGCCCGGCCCTGATGCGTTCCTGGATGAGATGTCGTCCTTCACTATGTCCGCTCGCTTGTCAAGAGCGCCTCTGATGTATTATATTGATGTAGCAAAAATTGTATCTTTCCGCATGTAGAGCGCGTCTTATAAACGACAGCATTTTAGAAGGAGGAATCAAGTGAGGAAGCAGCTTATCATGTGGCTGGGTATCGCGGGCGCAGCGGGCCTTTTTGCCGGCATGCCTGCCAAGGCGGCGGACGGGGACGTTTCTTTGGGAGGCGAAGTGATTCTGCGGATCCGCTTCCCAAGCGGCGGGCTGACCGTGCAGCAGAGGGCCGACAAGGTGACCGAAAGGCTGGTCAACATTATTGGGGATCCGACCATCACCGCCCAGGATATTTATGCCAAAAAGGTCGGGCTTCAGTATGCTCTTTTTGTCAGGAAGCAATTGATCGTCACGGCGGATCTCCAGGCGGCGTCAGCCAATGGAACGACCTCCGAAAAGCTGGCGATGAACTGGCTGAAAACTCTCAAGCGTGTGGTTCCGGAATGCGTCCCGCGCATCTTTCCGATCACCCCCAAACCCGCTCCCAAAACCGAGGGAAGCGATAAACCGGCGGAAAACGAGCCGCCTGCGACGCAATAGACAAAAATTTCCGTTTTTCCCCCTTATAAATCCGGTAATCTTTTTTGCAGACACTTGACATCATGCTCCCCATTTGTTATACTAGGAGTACCACAAATAAAAATGCCTGCCGGGCTTGACCTGGAATCGAGTGCGGCAGGTAAATCCATGCTTCCCTAGGGGGGCGGCATTATTGCCGGGGGGTATCAATGACAGGACAACCACCGATCAACCAGCGTTTTCTCTACCTCACTCCGAGGGAGAAGGACATCCTGAATCTGGTTCAGGAAGGGAAAACGGCTCGAACGACCGCTGAGATCCTGGACATCAGCAAGAGGACTGTGGAATACCACCTCCTGAATGTCTACCAGAAACTCAGGGTGCGGAGCAAGGAAGAGGCCGTCCAGAGGGCCATCGAACTCGGGCTGCTGGAGCCGCTGAATAAGTAAACCTGAATCCGTGTAATCGCATTTCACAAAAAGCAAGGCGAAATGCCTTGCTTTTTTTATGCGCCGTGATCTTCCATCTGACAAGCCAGCGAAACCATGCCATCGCTCTCACTGCCGTATTCTCGTTTCTCCCGTAACCTTTTGTGCCGCCGTTCGTTTATATAGATAGCGGATAAGGAGGAAGGAGAAGATTTCAATGGGCTACGTATCCGAAGAGGAGAAAACGATGGCTTCCCTGTGCCACGGGCTGGGAGCGCTGATGAACCTGCTATCGATGGGCACGATGGCCTGGCTCCCCGCCCTGATTATTTGGCTGCTGAAGAAAGACAATTCGAGCTATCTGGACTTTCAGGCAAAACAAACTCTGGCCTACTGGATCGCCGTTCCGCTGGCGATCTGGGCGCTCACCCTGATCGGTATTATCACCCTGGTCGGCTGGGTGGTCACCTTCCCGGCGGCACTGCTCCTGGGTTTCTGCGCCTCGCTCTATGGGTTTCTCGGAGCCATCCAGTGCTACAACGGCAAACATTTCGAGTATAAAGGCATCAGCGACTTGGTGAAATAACCTTTGACATTTGACAAAGCCTGTTTTCCACTGGGGAAACAGGCTTTTTTATTGCGCCAGGGCTTTCGCTTGAAAAATCCCCGGCACAGCCTCCTTGCTTTCTCATGCAGGAAATCTCCTCCCCGGAGCGAATGAAGCTTTATCAGAGCGATTCGAGGGGAGTGGCCGATATGACCGAACCGATCTCCAGGCGCGAGTTTATCGAGAAGAGCGTCAAAACAGCCGCAGGCGTGGGGCTGGGGCTGGCTCTGGCAGAAAGCGCGACAGGGCCGCAGGCCGCGAAGGCCGCGCCGGTCGGCTCCAATGATAAGATACATATGGCCCTCATCGGATGTGGAGGCATGGGCATCAGCAATATGAATTCCTTTATGCGCCACAACGATGTGGAGGTGCTGGCGGTATGCGATGTGGACAGCAATCACATGGCCCAGGCCGCCGCCGGGGTGGAGAAACGCTACAACCGCAAGCCCGCCCGGCACAAGGATTTCCGCAGGGTTCTGGATATGAAAGAGGTCGATGCGGTGATTGTCGGAACGCCCGACCACTGGCACGCCCTGCCGACCGTGCTGGCCTGCGAGGCGGGTAAGGATGTCTATGTGGAAAAGCCCATCGCCCATGACATCCGGGAAGGCCGGGCGATGGTCAACGCTGCCGTCAAATACAACCGGGTGGTGCAGGTCGGCACCTGGCAGCGCAGCACGCAGCATTTTGTGGACGCTATCGATTATGTGCGTTCCGGCAAACTGGGCAAGGTCTCTGTCTGCCGCGCCTGGACGTGCGGCGGGGCGGGCGTGGGGCATCAGGAACCCACCGATCCGCCTCCCGAACTGGATTACGATTTCTGGCTCGGGCCGGCCCCTTACGTCCCCTATAAGCCTAACCACGTCCACGGCAATTTCCGGTGGTTCTTCGATTATGCCGCCGGTCTGACCGGCGACTGGGGCGTCCACATGATCGATATCGTGCTTCTGGGAATGAACGCCTGGCATCCCTTGCAAGTGCATTCGGTAGGCGGGAAGATCGTCTCCGGCGAGCAGGACGACCGCGATACACCCGACACCCAGATCGCCATCTATCGCTTTCCCGATTTTTTGATGCAGTGGGAAATCCATGTCGGGGGACCGGGCCTTGACGGAGGCGGCCACCACGGGGCAGAGTTCATCGGGGAAAAGGGCGTTTTAATGGTGGACCGTGACGGGTGGAAGGTAACGGGAAAGGATCGGAACGTTTTGGAAAAAGCCCCCAGCGAAAACCGGGTCAATGACCATTGGTCCAATTTCCTGGACTGCATGAGAAGCCGCAGGAAGCCTAGGTCCGATATCGAAACCATGCACTATACCACTTCCGTCTGCCATCTGGCGAATATCGCCTACCTGACCGGGCGAGACCTCCACTGGAACAGAGAGCAGGAAACCATTGCAGACCGGGAAGCGATGCGGTGTCAGTGCTACCAGCGCCCCTACCGCAAACCCTGGAAATTGCCGATGCACCGGGCCGAAGGCTTGCCCGCCCTGTGACCGAAAGGAAAACCCTGACATGCGCGAGCAATCGAGGGCCGTATTCGAGCGAAACCGGCGCTACATCCCCGGTGGCGTGGTCTCTTTGAACCGAAAAGTCCAGCCCGAAATCGCTTTCGTCCGGGCGAAGGGAAGCCGCCTCTGGGACGCCGACGGCAACGAGTACATCGATTACCACGCCGCCTTCGCCCCTTTCCTCCTGGGCCACAACGACCCGGAGGTGAATGACGCAGTCGTCCGGGCGCTTGCCGCCGACCAATCGCTGATGGGGACGGGCGCGACGCCCTGGGAAGGCCGTCTGTCCGAATTGATCGTCGAATCGGTCCCTTCAGTCGAGAAGGTTCAGTTCACCAACACCGGCTCGGAGGCCACCTACCATGCCATCCGCCTCTCCCGCGCCTTCACAGGGAAATCTGACATCATCGTGATGCAGGGCGGCTACAACGGCTGGCACAACGAGGTGGCCTGCAATGTCATGACCCCTCTGGAGGCCGTCGGGCCGAGGGTATCGCCGGGCGAATACGACTATCACCCCCTCTCCGCAGGGGTTCCCGCGGATGCCGGGGCGAAAGTGCATATCGTCAATTTCAACGACCTCGATTCCATCGCCTACGTACTGGACAGGCATCCGGTGGCCTGCATCCTTCTGGAACCGATTTTGCAGAATGTCGGGGTGGTCAGGCCGCGGCCCGGCTATTTGCAGGGCATACGCGAGTTTTGCGCCCGATACGGGGCGGTGCTGGCCTTCGATGAGGTCAAAACAGGCTTCCGCCACGCCCTGGGAGGGTATCAGGGTCTCTGCGGGGTCATGCCCGACCTTTCCGTTTTCGGCAAGGCCCTCGCCAACGGCTACCCCATCGGCGCTATCGGGGGCCGGGCCGACATCATGGATCTCTTCGACGACCCCGACCCCTCCCGCCGGGTTCTAATTGCCGGAACCTACAACGCCCATCCCGCTCCTGTCGCCGCGGCCATCGCCACCCTGGAGAAGCTCAAAGCCGATCCGGGCATCTACAGCCGTCTGGAAGCCATGGGGCAGCAAATGGAAAGCGGCCTCCAGGCCGTCTTTGCCGAAGCGGGCGTCGAGGCTGCCGTTGCCCGGCAGTCCTCCGCCTTCTGCGCTTATTTCATGGATCACGCGCCCCGCGACTGGCACGATATCGCCCGCCACCATGATTTCAAGTTCGATATCAAATACCGCCAGGCGCTTATCTCACAGGGCGTCTACCACTTCCCGCTCCCCACCAAACAGGGATCCATCAGCGCCGCCCACACTGAAGAAGACATCACCCAAACCCTGGGCATCACCCGGAAAATCCTGCGGGAGATGAAAAAAGCCGGATAACGGATAGGAGCCATTTATGCAGCCCTTCCCTCGCCTCACACGCAGGCAGTTCTTAAAGGCCGCGTGCCTGGGTGCTTCAATGGTGGCTACATCCGGGAGCCAGGCCGTATCGGCGGCCCCGGCCCGCAAAGGAGACACAACGATGCTACCCACCCCGACCTGTGAGCAGGCGGCCTGGCAGGATATGGAGATCGGGATGTTTTTCCATTTTGATATCCCTGTCTTCACCGACCTGGGCGAAAGCGACTGGAGCAAAAGCGGCCAACTCGATCCCAATCTCTACAACCCTGAAAAGCTGGACACCGACCAATGGATGGAGGCGGCCAGAGCCATCGGAGCGAAATATACCGTCTTTGTCGCCAAGCACTGTTCCGGCTTCCTCTCCTGGCAATCCGGCCTTTACCCCTACGGCGTCAAGCAGTCCCGTTGGCGCGGAGGCAAAGGCGATGTCGTGCGCGATTATGTGGAATCGTGCCGCAAGTATAACATCAAGCCGGGCATCTATGCCAGCGTTTCGGCCAATGCTTACTGGGAGGTGACCAACCCCGGACTGGTGGACTGGGGAAGAGGTGAGAACAAGGAGAAACAGGCCCGCTACAAGGCCGCCTGTGAGGGCATGCTGGCCGAACTCTGGGGCAACTACGGCCCTCTTTACGAGGTCTGGTTCGACGGCGGATCCCTTCCCCCGGAGCAGGGCGGGCCGGACCTTATCCCCATCCTCCGAAAGCATCAGCCCGGGGCCATGGTCTTCCAGGGACCTGCCGCCACCATCCGGTGGGTAGGCAACGAAGATGGTGTGGCGGACTACCCCTGCTGGGCCACGACCGCAGGAGGGCCGGACGCCTGGGGCAGTGGCGATCCCGAGGGCAAGTTCTGGCTGCCCGCCGAGTGCGATGTCCCGATCCGCAACCACGATTGGTTCTGGCATCCCGGCGCGGAGCATAAGCTCTACAGTGTCGAGCAGTTGATCGATATGTATTACCGATCCGCGGGGCGCAACTGCAATCTTCTCATCAATGCCAACATCGACCGCAACGGCCTGGTCCCGGATGCCGACTTCCGCCGCTACCAGGAGTTCGGAAAGGAAATTCGCGCCCGCTTCCGTCGCGCCGTCGCTTCCACCCGGGGAACCGGCAGTGAACTCACCCTCACTCTCCCCTCCCCGAAAAGGATCGACCATGTGGCTTTGATGGAAGATATAACTCGTGGCGAACGGGTGCGGGAATATGCCATCGAAGTTCTTCTGCCCGGCAGCCACTGGGAAAAACTTTGCGAGGGAAGCTGCATCGGCCACAAGCGCATCCAGCGATTCCCCGAGGTAAGGACAACGGCTGTCCGGTTCCGCGCGCTCCGTTCCGCCGCCGAACCCATCATCCGTAAGATGGCGGTCTACCGGGTGGGCAAATGATCTCCAAGCCTGCCCGCATCGAAGGCATCCTGCGGATTATATGCCCTTCCGGAACACAACCTGATTATAATTGTCAGGACTTTCGTTTACAATAAATTAGACGCCATATTTCGCAGGGGTACGGCCTGTCGTGCCCACATACCGCCCGGCGCGCATCCTCAGGCGGCAGTTCTGATTGTGCTGCCTCTGGCTGCAACTTTTCTCGATAACTCCCTACTCCACCGGAATCCGCTTCCCGTATCGTTCCAGCCACCGGTCGAAAGTCAGAAGGTTCGGGTTGAGGCTGCGGGACACTTCCAGGCTGCGGGATCCGCAGAAGTAGTCGTTGAAATCGCGTTTGAACTGAAACATATTGCCCAGGTCTTCGGCCCCGGGAAAGGGAAAGCTGCGGTAGACTTCCGGGGGAACGTCGTTATAACGAATTTCCTGTCCCAGCGACCTGGATAGAGAGGCGGCCATCTGGCTGCCGGTCAGGTGTTCCCCGGCGATGCCGACCGTTTTGCCGATCCAGGCGTCTCTCTGGCGGAAAATGCCTGCGGCGCACTTGCCGATATCCTCCGCGGCGATGCCCGGCAGCTTCGCATCTCCCATGGGAAGGGTGATCGCCAGAAGGCCGTCCGGGCCTTTTTTCGGCCCCATGCCGAAGACGATAAAGTTGTCCCAGTAGAACGAGGTCAGCAGGAAGGTTACGGGCAGGCCCATATCGGTGAAGAAGCGGTCGGCCTCTCCCTTGGCATCGAAGTGGGGCACTTTGTATTTGCCCATCAGGGTCGGCATGCGGCTGTCGTCTAAGGGAACCCACCGGCGCGTGTCCTCCAGAGTGGACCAGACGACATGCTTCAGCCCCGCGTGCCGCGCCGCCTCGGCCATGGCGCGGGCCTCCACCATCTCCTGCTCCGGCGAGAAGTGCGCCCAGAAAAAGGTCACGCAGTAGGCTCCGTAAGCCCCTGCGAACGCTCGCTTCATGCTTTCGACATCATCGATATTGGCGGCCACCACTTCGGCCCCGAGGCCAGCCAACTCGCGGGCCTTCTCGGACTGGATATCGCGGGTCAGGGCGCGCACCGCAAAACCGCCCTGCGGGTCGCTCAGAATCGCCCGGGCCAACCCCCCGCCCTGCGCCCCGGTCGCTCCCACCACCGCAATGATCTTTCGCTCGGTCATTCGATCCTCCCTTTCCTTGAGGACGCTCTTTCGACGTCCGGATTAGCTTTCATTTTACCTTAGATCGCTATTCCTGTCATTGCCTTATTCTATGAATTCGGATCGGAATACGATTTGACACATCCCCGCAAACATGCTACAATGCTTCCAACCCAGCAATGGAGCCATCGTCCATGCCCGAAACCATTTTTCACGATGATTTCGCATCATTTCCGGTCGGCGCGTTTCCGTGCGATTATTCTCCCCTTGCCGAATACCACTGGGTAGACCTTTCCGGCTATCGGGGGCAGTGGTATGAGGCGACCATTTACCACCAGTGGCGCGATGTTCCGAACTGGAACGCCGTCGAGGAGGACGGCAGCCGGTGGATGGAGCAGTCCTGCCTGCGCGACGAGCATTTCCCCATGCTGGCGGCAGGTGACTTCCTCTGGAGCGATTACACCCTCTCTGCCCGCGTCCACCCTCTGTCCGATGGCTTGATGGGCCTGGCGTTCCGCTACCGGGACAGCCGGAACTTCTACGCCTTCGCCTTTGAGGGCGGCGAACTCCGGCTCATCCGCTTCGCCCACGATGACCGGCATGTCCTGGCCTCCTGCCCCTGCCCGCCCGATGGCGACCATACCTACCTGTTCGATATCGAAGTGATCGGCAGCCGCATCCGCGCCTCTGCGGACGGGCAGTATTGCCTGGAAGCCGATGACGATGCCTTCCGGAGCGGGAAGATCGGCCTCATCGCCAACGCCCCGGCCCGCTTCGGCGACATCAGGGTAACCTCCGCCCCGGAGCCGTACACCGCCTATATACAGGCCCGAAACCGGCAGGCGCGGGAACTGGATGAACTCCGGGAGCGTTTCCCGAAGCCTGTATTGTGGAAGCGGTTCCCCACACAAGGCTTCGGAGCGGGGAAGAGCGTCCGCTTCGCCGACCTCAACGGGGATGGCCGTCTGGAAATTCTCCTTGCCCAGAACCAGAAGCGGCTCGATTCCGGCAATTTCGGGATGATCAGTTGCCTCACGGCCCTCACCCTGGAGGGCGACATC
Source organism: Armatimonadota bacterium (assembly GCA_020846535.1). Lineage (GTDB taxonomy): Bacteria > Armatimonadota > JADLDR01 > JADLDR01 > JADLDR01 > JADLDR01. The sequence goes on from JADLDR010000240.1 coordinate 14,161, forward strand.
CTCTGGCAGGCCGGGGTTCCCAATCCCGCCCACGGCCTGCTGACAGCCGATGTCTGCCTTCAGGCCCACGATATAGACCGGGACGGCCATGTGGAGGTCGTTGTCACCAAAGACTTCCGCATCCGCATCCTGGAAGGAGCCACCGGAAAGCTCAAGGCGGAAGCGCCCACCCCTTACGCCAGCCCCAGACACCCCCGCAACTGGCTCGATGAGACCGCCTTCTACCGCATCGTGGGAGACGCCATCTACTTTTGCGACCTGGAGGGCAGAGGCTACCCTCAGAATATCCTCCTGAAAGACCGCTATAACACCATCTGGGCCTACGACCACAGGCTGGAGCCGCTCTGGAAGCATTCCGGCGAGACCGGCCACTTCCCGCTGGCCTACGATATCGATGGAGACGGTCGAGATGAGGTGATGGCCGGCTCTACTATGCTCTCATCGGACGGCAAGCCGCTCTGGACCCTCGACCTTCGCGACCACATGGATACTATCGCCATCGGCCGCTTCGGCCCGGGAGATGGCGGCGACCTGCGGATTCTGATGACCGCCGGGGATGAAGGCTTCCTGATCGGAGATATACAGGGGAACATCCTGAAGCGGGACCGGACGGGCCACCTCCAGAAAGCGACCGTGGCCGACCTCGACCCGGAGCGGCCCGGCCTGGAATACGCCACCATCACTTTCTGGGGCGAGCCAGGCGTCGTCTGCATCTACGACCATGCGGGCAATCGCCTGACTTCCTTCGAGCCGTTCGCAGCGGGAAGCGCTCTCACGGCGGCCAACTGGACGGGAGACGGCCTGGAACTTCTCTGCCTTGCCGCAGACCCGCGCCTGGGCGGACTCTACGACGCCCGGGGCCGGCAGGCCGTCCTCCTGCCCGACGACGGCCACCCCACCCTCTGCTGCGACACCCTCGACCTCTGCGGAGACGCCCGGGACGAGATCATCTGCTGGGACACCCGGGAGGTCTGGATTTACACACAATCCCATGCCTTCGCCGGCAATCGTATCTACCGCCCGAAACGCCTGCCGCACTACAATTACTCCAACTACCGGGCGGATGTCTCGCTGCCGGGATGGGAAACTTATCCGAAGGCTTGATGGCCCCGTCCAACGCCAGCTTCCTGTGCGCGAAGACCTTCAGGCAAACGGCGTCACCGGTGCCGACCTGGAATCTCTGCTTGAAGACGCCCAAGAGGAAGCCTACCGCGAAAGGCACAGACGCTCACATGATTGAGCCTCGGTAGCTGCAAAGTAGCAATAAGAATGCATCCTGAAAGATGAGAGTAAGGTCTTGACTTTTTATATTATGAGGGGTATAATA
>JADLDR010000241.1 GCA_020846535.1 Armatimonadota bacterium
CAGATTAGGGAGACTGCCAGAGGCGGCTGCCCCTGAAGAAAAAGGGCGTATCCACCGATGATGAGAGAAACACCGCACAACGCACGCTCCCCTGGCGGCATTCCCCGGCATACAGGCCCGGGCGGACTGTTCTCTTGAGGACACATCTGCGGAGAGCGATTCGAGAGGTGTAGACATGGCGAGAACGCCCCTCCTGGGCGAAATCCTGATCGCCCAGGGTACCCTGAGCCGCGAGGAGATGGCCCTGCTGCTCCGGCTGCAACAAACGATCCTGCCCCAGCGTCTCGGGGAGATCCTCCTGGCTGCCGGACGGGTTTCGCCGAAGGCGCTGGAAGCCGCCCTGCAAGCGCAGGCGGCTCAGCCCGATCCGACGCCCCCTCTGGTACGGCTGCTCCCTGCCGTTCAGCGGCTGGGCGAGATGCTCTGCCAGCAGGGACAGATCACCGAGCCGCAACTGGCTGCCGCCCTCCGGCTCCAGGCCGACATTTTGCCGCAAACCCCGCTGGGAGCGATTCTGGTCTCGACCGGCCTCATCACCGAAACAGCCCTGGAAGCGTCCCTGCAATCTCAGGAGGCGATGATCCACTCCCCGGCGGGCGGGGACGGCCTTCCGGTCGCTGCGGCGGCCTTCAGCCCGGAGGCCGATACCGGCGGGCCGCCCTGGTGGCCGCACTGCCAGGCGAGCCTGAGCCGGACACGCACGGTCGCGGAATCGCTCTGCCAGCCGGCAAAGGCACTGGAGTCGCTCCTGCATGCCGATCCCCCGCTGGAAGCGGCGGTGATGGCGATGGCCGAAAAGTCCGGGGATCGGCCCCGGGAGATGATGAATTCGATCCGGGCCGCAGTCGCCTGGATGGGCCTGGATGCGGTACGGGGGATGGCCCTGGCTGCCAGCCTAGAGGAGGAGCTGCCCTCAGCGATCAGAGGGGAGACGGCCCGGCGCTTCTGGAGCCACAGCTTTGCGGTGGCGGTAACGGCGCGTCACCTGGCCCCGCCGGCATTTCCCGGCCTGCCTGACCGGGCCTTTGCGGCAGGGCTGCTTCATGAAATCGGGTGGCGGCTGCTCGCGCGCTATGACCCGCACGCCTGGGAAGCCTGCCGAGCCGAGACCGTGGCGCAGAGGGAATCGTCGCTGCCCTTCACGCTGGGAGTACGGCTTCTGGAAGGCTGGGCGGTCCCGGCCCCGGTCGTGGACGCCCTGCGCCGGTCACCGCTGCCCTGCGCCGTGTCCGGGCCGGAGCCTTCACTCGGGGCGCTGCTGGGGAATGCGGACGTCCAGGTGTTCGAGGCCGGGATAGCGCCTCGAAGCGACCGGACGGACGAACCGCCGCCGGTCCGGCATACGGCGATATCGTTCAGAATCCAGCAGGCCGGAAAAACAGCCAGCCGGTGGTTTCCGGAAGAGGCAGAAGCCGCCGCCTTTCCGCCCGGGGAGGCCGGCCCGGGCAAGACGGCGGATCCCGATTTTTGGGCGGCCTGACCGGAGATTCAGCAATAGAGATCGCGTCGCTGGCCGCAGCACCAGGGGTTCACCTCCCGCAGGGACGGCCCGCGCTCCGGCCAGACATCGGCGATGATAACCCCCTCGGAGTCCCAGAGTTCGGCCATCAGCGCCCCCGTCTCGCCGGTGATGTTGCTGCCGCCCCGGCAGAGGTCTCCGGCCTCGTTGCGACCGGAGCAGCAGGAGGCCGCTATGATCATGCTCTTTTGCAAGGCCAGGGGGCGAACTTTCTCATGGCCGCCGCCGCGGTTGTTCAGCCAGAAGAGCATCTCGCAGCCCGGATGAGCATAGCTGCGGGCCGTCTCCGGGAAGCCCCCGTCGTAGCAGATCATGACCCCGCTCCGCCGCCCTTTCACATCAAAAGTCACCAGCCGGTGGCCCGGAAGATAATAGGTCGGCTCGTGGCGCAAGCCCCGGGCTTTCCAGCACAGATAGGTTTTTGCGGTAATGGGCCACGACCCCGCCGTGCCCCACCAGGGTCGCGCCGATATAGCAGGCATCGCCCTCCCGTTCGGTCAGGCCGTAGGGCGCAAGGGTGCCCGTGTCGCGCAGCAGCCGCTGGAAAGCGCGGGGGTCGGCCCGTCGAGCGGTTCTGCCAGGTCCCGGAGATCAGGAGTGTGGCCGATCAGCGCCTCTTCCGGAAAGAGGATGATATCGGCTTCCTGAGAGAGGGCCTGCTCCGCGAATCGTAGAGCCTTTCGCCGGCTCACCTCGACGCGGCCCGGCACGATTTCCTGCTGGACCACGGCGACCCTGACACTCATCGCTTATCCTCCCGTTCTTGCCCTGGCTCCGGGCGCAGCGGATCGTGCCCTTCCAGCAGCCACGCTTCATCGAAGAGAGCCACATCGAGATCGCTGGTCATCGGGCGGACATGGCGGTAGTGGCTGATCCCCAGCAGGATGCAGCCGTTGTCGAGCTGGATCAGCCCGTGATTGCTGAGCTGGTGCAGGCCCGTTTCATCGGCGATCATTTTCGGCTGGCCCCAGGTGCGCCCGCCGTCCCGGGAAAGGACTGCCGCCAGGGGATGCCGCGGCTGCTGGGTGACCGAGGAGACATTGTTCCAGACCACCAGAAGGCTGCCGCTCGCCAGCCGGATCATACGGGCCATGGATTCGGGGGATGGCAGCGGCGAAGGGGCAGACGGGATCCATGTCCGGCCGCCGTCCAGGGAGGCGGTTTGATAGAGATATCCGCCCTTCGTGCGGAAGAGGCAGAAGAGACTGTCCGGCGCGGTTTCCGCGATCTGAACCTCCATAGCCCCACGCGGCGTCCGGGCTGTGATCTCCCCGCCGCGCTGCCAGGTGCGGCCCTCGTCATCGGAGAGGAGACAGGCGACCGTATAATGCTGGAGGCCCCGGGCGGGGTCGGAGCGTTCCGGGTCCAGATACATGAAGGCGGCCAGAACCCGCCCGCTTTGCAGTTGCAGCAGATCATCGACCGCGCCGTAGAAGCCGACCCCGGGCAGGGACTTGCCGCCGGTGATCTCCCGGTAGGGAATCTCGCTTCCCGGGTCGAACGTCCGCCCTCCGTCCGCCGAACGGCGCAGCACGATCCGGGTGCTTGCCTGGAAGTAGTCGGATCCCGCGGTCGCCACCCGCCGCTTCTCGTCCACGACGATGGCGTGCCGGGTCCGGGCCAGCAGCATCAGGGCCGTCATTGAACCGCGCAGGCGAAGCGCCGGGCCGGAGAAGACGCCGCCCGCGATGTCGGCCATGCAGACCTGCGGGGCCGACCAGGTGATCCCGCGGTTAGGCGAATCCGAATAGAGGGTGACGCTGTTGGGCGAGCATTCGTCGAAATCATAGGCTTCCCAGGTCATCCGGACCGTCCCCTCCGGGAACCGGTAAAACCGGGGGCCCTGATGGTAATCCGCCCCGACCCCGCCGCGAAGGAACTGAAAGTATTCCAGTTGGCCGGGCGTGTAGCTCAGGGGCGCTATCGTTCCGATCTTCATGGAGGTCGCCTCTCTTACAGTGCCGGACGCTTCATCCGGGAGATGAACGCCGTTCATAGAATCCCGGTGATTTTCTTACGGATGAGCCGGTAGTACTCGAATTGATTTTTTGGCTATCTTATGTTATACTCTCATCAACATGCGTGTCAACGGTGATCGCTGCGGGGGCGAACGGCGGGCGGGCCGATGGGCGGCCTGTTCATAAGATGATACCCGCGCTGACGGCGGATTGTCAAGGGTTGTGGCGTGAAAATTCGCGGATGCGTCCCGGACGAGGGGGGACAGGGCGCATCGTTCAAAGGATGAGGAGACGGATGGAATCACTACGCATTGTTATCGCTGATGATGAGTCGATTATCCGCATGGACTTGCGGGGGATGCTGGAGCAGATGGGCCATACGGTCATCGGAGAGGCGGGGGACGGCATCAAAGCGATTGCCCTGATCCGCGAGCTCAAGCCCGATGTGGCGATTCTGGATATCAAGATGCCCGATATGGACGGGATCGATGCGGCCAAGATTATCAGCAACGAGAAGCTGGCCCCGGTGCTGCTCCTGACGGCCTACAGCCAGATGGACCTGATCGAGCGGGCCAGGGAAGCCGGGGTGTTCGCCTATCTGGTGAAGCCCTTCAAGGAGAGCGATCTGATGCCCGCGCTCGATATCGCGATTGCCCGCTACCGGGAATATGCGGACCTGGAGAAAGAGGCCAGCGCCCTTGCCGACAAGCTGGAGACGCGCAAGCTCCTCGACCGGGCCAAGGGCATCCTGATGGACCAGCACGGGCTGAGCGAGGCGGAGGCGTTCCGCCGCATCCAGGTGCAGAGCATGAACACCCGCCGCCCGATGAAAGAGGTGGCGGAGGCCATCATCATCGCTCATGAGGTGAAAAGCGGAGAGAATTTCAGGCTCTGACAGCTTCCGGGCCGAAGCGGCGTCAGGAAGGAGCGACGATGCTCAAGTTCAGGACAATTCCAAAGGCGGAACCGAGGGGGGAGCATTTGCCCGAGGTTGCAACCATTAACGGGGATACGGAGCAGGCCGGCGTTCGGCTGGAAGAGGCCGAGCGAAAGCTCCAGGAAACCCTTGAGCAGTTGGAAGAGCGGACTCGCGAGGCGGAGGCATTGAGGCAGGTGGCTGAAATCATCTGTTCCGGCCTGCCCCTTGAAGAGATGCTCCAGAAAGTGGCCGATATCGCCGTCGAGACGACGGCAACGGAATCATGCCTGATCTACCTTCTGGACGAGGAGCGCGATGAGCTGGTGCTTCGGGCCGCCCGCGACGAGGCCAAAAATCTGGTCCGCAAGGTGCGCCTGAAGTTCGGGGAGGGGATTACTGGCTGGGTGGCCCGCGAGCGCCAGCCGGTGGTGCTGCCGAGAAACGCCTTTACGGACGTGCGGCACAAGCCGATCCCCGAACTCCAGACCGATAAATACCATTCGCGGCTGTCCGTGCCCCTGATCGACCGGGAGCATCAGGTGATCGGGGTGGTAAACGTGCGGAGCCGCGCCCCGCGCCAGTATTCGGCAAGCCAGATACGGCTGCTGGAAACCATCGCCAAGCAGGTCGGCTCCGCCATCGAGACCTCCCTCCACGTCCGCAGCATGGAAACCCGCATCACACGCCTCTCCACGCTCTCCGAAGTCAGCAAAACCATCACATCCAACCTTTATCTGGAGGAAATCCTGGAGCTCATCGTCGCCATGACCGCGAAGACGATGAATTTCAAGATATGCTCCATCATGCTGCTCGACGAGAACAAGGGCGAGCTGGTGATCAAGGCCACCCAGAGCCAGAGCAAGGAGTATGTGAAAAAGCCGAACCTGAAGATGGGAGAGAGCATCGCGGGGCAGGCCGTGGTCCTGGGGAAGCCGCTGGCCGTACTGGATGTGCAGAAGATCGAGGGCTACCGCTATCCGGATATCGCCAAAAAGGAAGGGCTGCGGAGCCTGATCTGCATGCCCCTGAAGGTGAAGGAAAAGACCATCGGGGTTCTGAACTGCTACACCGACAAGCCGCACACCTTCACCGAGGAGGAGGTCACCCTTCTTTCCGCCCTCGCCAACCAGGCGGCCATCGCCATCGCCAACGCGAAGCTGATGGTGCGCTCAGCCATCGTGCAGGAGATGCACCACCGGGTCAAAAACAACCTTCAGACGATAGCCTCGCTGCTCAGGCTCCAGATTACCTACAAAAAGCAGGACGAGTCGGTGGCGGATGTGCTGAACGAGAGCATCAACCGCATCCTGAGCATCGCCGCCGTCCATGAGATGCTTTCCCGCGAGGACCTGGACTGCGTGAGCGTGAAGAAGATCGGGGAAAGCATCCTGGCCGCCGTCAAGCAAAGCCTGGTCGGCCCGCATATGAAGATCGATACCTTCGTCTCCGGCCCGGACCTGATGCTCCCCTCCCACCAGGCCACTTCCGTTTCCCTGATCCTGAACGAACTGGCTCAAAACGCGGTGGAACACGGCTTCGAGGGGCTGGAACACGGCTCGATCCGGATCGATCTGACCAACAAGGGGGAAGAGGTCGTCATCGAGGTCACCAATGACGGCAGGCCGGTTCCCCCGGGCTTCGATTTGAAGAGCAACCGCAACCTGGGCCTCCGCATCGTGGACAACCTGGTCCGCGACGACCTGGGAGGCCGCTTTTCCCTGGAAAACGCAGGCGGTCTGACGAAGGCGACCATAGCCTTCCCGAAGTAATAACCACTTCCCAAAAAGGAGGCGGAATATATTCCGCCTCCTTTTTTCATTTTCAGGGCTTTGCTCAATGCAGGCTGAGAGGAGGGCAAGCGGCGAAGCCATCTCCAGCATCACAAAGAAACGAGAAGGCTCTGCCCGTAGGCATGACGCTGGGGATGGCCGCAAAGCGAAAGTTCCTTACACTGACAAAAAGCGAAGTCCCGAACACTGACAAAAAGCGAAGTCCCGACTTTAAGCGACAAATTCGATTTTTTCGATATTGCCCCGGAACGCGAAGCGGATCTTCTCCGCCAGATACGCTTTCCTCAAACGCTGCCGGATCGTTTCCAGGGCCACCGATCCGATATCGGCGTCGGAGTCCACCCGGTAAACGGCTTCGCTGGCCTGCGGGTCGTCACGCATGACGGGGAGGTCGCCCTGAGCCACCGTCCCCAGCACGGTGACGTTGTGAAAAGGCAGGGTTTTCATGACCGCCGCCTCGATGTGGCCCAGACGGGCGTTCAATTCATCCTGCCAGAAAGAGGCGTCGAACCCCTCTGCCGCGGCCCGCTTCCGCGCCGTGACGCCGATCATGCGGTGGCAGAACTTCAGAAAGTCGATGATAAGGGGCGAGGCCAGACTTCCCTTCGCCTCCAGGACCCACTGGACGAAGCCGAGATAGCGGGGATCCGCATAGAGGCTTTTCTTCATTTCCTCCTCGACCGTGCTGCGGAGGGCGAGCGCGTTCCCGGCATGAGACTCTTCGACGGCTCTATCGGCGGCCATCGCCAGGCGGTCTTCGATGAGCCGGTGCGCCCAGAGGCCCGCCTGGATGCGGGCGATATCATCCCCTCTCAGGCCCGACATCAGGACAAGACCGCCCATATCAGGGCCCTTGTCCGCCGCGTTCGGCTGCGGGGGCGGGGCCATCACAGGCGACAGGGCCGCCGCCGGGGAGTCTACCGGCAGGGCGCGGGGGTTCATGATCGCGGACAGTGCAGCCATGTCCTCCGGCCCGATGATATGGGCGAGGTCGGTAGTTTTCAACGGTGACAGGTCCGCCATGACCCGCATGAGCGCCGTTCTGCTTTCGGCGGGCGATTCCGCGGAAACCGGCTCCGTTTCCCGGTGGAATATCTGGCCTGATGTGGGGAAGAGGTTGCTCTTGAGGGCGGTCGCCATGGCAAAAAGGGTATCGGAGTGGGGAACCACGGAAAACGCCGCCAGGATTTTCTTTTTACCGAAGGTAAAGGCGTAAAGAGATGTCCAGAACACCCTGCGGGAGAAGGCGCTGCCGTTCGGCTTCACGAACCAGAAGCGGAATGGGTCAGGGGAAAGCGATGCCCGGTCAATGGGGTCTGGCTTATCCATGTGTTGATTATAACAACAAGAGGCAGGAGAGTCAAGAGGATACAACCACAGTCGCCCTCTGTGTCTCCCTGTCAACTCGCTTCCGAAGGGGCGGTTTTCCGGACGGTTCCTTTGCGCTCGAATTTCCCCCACCCCACAGGGCCGCCTTTCAGGGCAGTCAGGAGGGATTTGAGGATCACATAGTACATCAACTGGCGGTAGAGAAACCTCTGCCAGAAAAGCCAGGCCAGGAGGCGGAAATCCTCCTTATCGAGCGCGAAGGCGACGGCGGCTCCGGCCAGTTCCGTCAGGAAAAAGAAGGCATAGTAGAAGAGTACCTGGCGGGCGTTACCGTGGAGCAAGGCCCAGAGGATGGCGGCATCCACCAGGGGAGAGATGGCCTGAAAGACGATCTGGTAGAGCCACATGCCGGGCAGCGCCACCCATCCGAAAGCCCCGTAGCGGCTGCGAAAGAGGGCGTCCCGGTGCTTCCAGAGGTTTTGAAGCGTGCCGTAGGCCCACCGGAATCGTTGCCTGGATAGGTTTTTCAGGCTATCGGGGGCCTCCGTGTAGGCCTGCGCCTCGTTTTCGGTAACGATGCGGTAGCCCAGCTTGCGAATTTTAAAGGTGAGGTCGGTATCTTCGGTCAGCGTTTCGCCGGTGTAGAGGCCGGCGGCTTTGACCGCCTCGCACCGCCAGGCCCCGACCGCGCCCGGAACCACGGTGATGCAGTTCAGGAGGTCGTAGGCCCTCCGGTCGAAGTTCTGGCTGGTGATATACTCGATGGCCTGCCAGCGTGTCAGGAAGTTGACCAGATTGCCGACCTTGACATTCCCCGATACGGCACCCACCTCCGGGCAGCGGAAGTGACGGACCAGCCGCGAGATCGTCTCCCGGGCAAAGAGGGTGTCCGCATCCAGGCTGACCAGAATCTCGCCCCGGGCGTGCCGGATCCCCAGGTTGAGCGCCGACGCCTTTCCCCCGTTGGGCTTGGAAAGCAACCGGACTTTCGGCTCCTGCGCGAATCGTTCCGCCACCGCCTCCGCAGTATGGTCTCTGGAGCCGTCGTCGACGACAATCACCTCCAGATCCGGGTAATCGGACTCCAGAATGGCCTCCACCGTCCGGACAATCACCTTTTCCTCGTTATAGGCGGCGATGACCACCGAAACCGAAGGAGCGAAAGCGGCGTCGAATGCCCGGCGCGAGGCACGCTTGGACTGAAATAACGCGAGCGCCGCAGTGATCAGAACCCGGCTGAAGCCCAGGAGGATCGCGAGCCAGAAGAAAAATCGGAGGGCGCTGTGCATCAAAAAAGACACCTCGAAAACGGCTTTATCGACTCCTATCAGAAGATGATCGGCGGGGTGGATGGGAGGAAAGACGGCATCTCTCGGCTTTCCGAGCAGTTCCGAAACCGTGACGAACCGATAGCCCTGGCGCTTCAGGGAAACGATGATGCGCGGAAGGGCTTCCACCGTCGCCTCCCGGTTGCCCCCGCCGTCGTGAAGGAGAACGATATTGCCCTCGCGGCGGTGTTCCAGGGTGTAGCTAAAAATCCGGTCGGCGTCGGTACGGGCGGTATCCCAGTCGGTCGGATCGATCATCTCTCCGACGGTCAGGTATCCGAGGGCCTCCGCCCGGACGAGGGGAGTCATCTCTTCGGAGGTCTGCGGCTCCGCGTCCGCCGCGTAGGGCGGGCGGAAGAGGGTGGTGCTTCGGCCCAGCAGGCTTTCGATGACGCGCTGGGTGGCGGTCAGCTCCAGGTCGGTGCGCCGGAGGGAGGTCCTGGAGATGTCCGGATGAGTGAAGGTATGCACCCCGATATCGTGCCCGTCCCTCCAGATGGCCTGCGTCAGGAGAGAATAATTTTCCGCATTCTGACCGATGACGAAGAAGGTCGCTTTGACGCCGTTATCGCGCAGGATTTTGAGAATCTGCGGGGTATAGGCCGGATCCGGGCCGTCGTCGAAGGTGAGGGCGATCTTTTTGTTTGCCTTGCCGTAGCGCCGGACCACATAGGGCGAGGGATAGGCGCTGTATCTCTCCGAGACGATCAGGCCGCTTGAGGGCGCGCTTTTCAGCGAGCGGCTCCCGACGGTTGGCAGCGATTGGACGGACAGGATCTCGCCTTCTCCCTCGAAATCGATTTCGTAGCCGTAACGGACGGTTTCCAGGGCGGCAGAGGGCAAGGGATTCCCGAGCTTACCGGGGGCATAGAACTGCCAAAGCGCGGGGTCCTCGGAACCGGCGTACCAGAGAGCGGCCCCCAGGGGGCGGAAGGGGCGGGCCGCCCGGATCTGATTGTATGCGGTCACGGCGTCCAGAATCCATACCTCGTGGGGGCGGTCGCGGTCGTCGGCATCCTCGTAGGTGTAGGCCGGGTTCAGACTGGCCGAGTCGAGGCGCACCACACCGTCGTTTTCTTTGGCGGTCAGCATCGCCTGTTCGTAGGTCAGGGACGCCGCCCCTCTGCGCCCCTTGATCCAGTCGTACGATTGCGTCCCGATCCCCAGCACGATCTTTTCCGGAGGCAGGAGGCGGGCGATGCGGCGCAATTGGGCGGCGTACCAGGGCTGGCTTGCCACAGGCCCGGCGGTCATCCCGGCATAGTGTTCGTCATAGAGCATCGGGACGAGCCAGTCGTTGAAACGGCTGAGAGCCGCCAGATCGAAGACGTCGCTCTCAACTTGAACCGCCTCGGTGACGAGCAGGCCTGCGGGATGGAACGCTCTGTAGAGTTCCGACATAAAGGCGGTCAGGCTATCCCGGTCTTCCGCCGATTCTGTTTCGAAATCGATGTGGATGCCCTGGTAGCCGCTGTCCTGAACGAACCTTTTCAGGCGGGCGATGAGGAGGAGGCGTCTCGATGCGTCGGCAAGCAGCGCGTGCAGCCAGTCGGGACGGAAGGCTTTCGCCCCTTCATCGAAATTGTTCAGCATCGGGAGAACGGCCACCCTGGAACGGCGGGCAAGGGCCGTCATCTGGCTGTCCGGGTCTTTGGAATGCCTGATCTGCCGCCTGTCCGTATAAATGCCTGTCACGGGGCTGAGGCTGAGCCATTCGGGCATCACATGGGTCAACTGCGCGATGTGCAACTTCAAAGAGGCCAGGCTGGTCTCGTCCCAGTTCACGTAATAAGCGGCCACAACCGAAAACGGTTTCGACGAAGAGGAACGGCGGGAGGGAACGGCTTCATGCCGGAGGCGCGCGATCTGCCGGTAGAGCCGGTTTTTCTCCTGGCGGAAGAGGTAGAGTTGCCTGAAATGGCGTTTGCTCTCGAAAGGCGGCTGAAAGGGGTCGACATCGGCCATGTAACGGGGTTTTTCCAGATGAATGCGAGGCAGAAAGGGAATCAATATCAGGCTGACGCTGAAAACGACCGCGCACACGGATGCGACCAGGGCAGCGGCTGCGGCGAGGCTTTTGATCCATCGCCACCGCCGCTGCCGCGCATCGTAAAAAACGGGGAGATCGTGTTGAGATTGCATGGGGTTCCTTTCCCGCGCAGGACCAAAAAGCCCCATTCGCAGTGATTGCTCAGTTGGATAGCGATCATCCGGGATGAAAAGTTCCCATGTGGCCTTCTGTAGAGATTGATGTCAGGACGTTTCATCAGGAACTTTTAGCGCACGGCGAACGCTATGAGAAATGCCAGGCGGGAAATAGGAAATGTTCACCTGCCGCCACCGGTGATACGACGTGGCTTTCATGTTATTCAAAACCGGACAGGATGAGGATGCTTCGGCCTTCGAGGAACTGGTGCGCCGCTATGAAGGGCCGATATACCGGGTCGCATACCGGCTGACAGGCAACCATGAAGACGCCCAGGACCTGGTTCAGGATACCCTGCTGGAGGCTTTCCGTTCATTCCACCGGTTTCAAAAGGGCACCTATTTCGACCGGTGGGTTTACCGGATCATGACCCACACCCATATCGATCACCTCCGGAGCCGCCCGAAGGTGAGCATCGAGTCGCTCGATGCGCCGGTGCGAACCGGCGACGGGGAGATAGCCCAGAGGGAGATCGCGGACGTTTCCCAGGACCCGGCCCGGCAGTTGACGGAGCAGATGCTGGATGAGCCGGTGCAAAAAGCTCTGAGTACCCTGCCCGACGAGTTTAGGGCAGTGGTCATCCTTTCGGATATCGAAGGGATGACTTACGAGGAAGTCAGTCAGGCGCTCCAGTGCCCGATAGGCACCGTCCGCTCGCGCCTGCACCGGGGAAGAATGATTTTGAAAGAAAAGCTGAAGGATTATGTGCGGCTTTGAGTCGCGAGAGAAACGGCCGGCAAAGCGATGGAATGCGAGCATTATAACGAGCGTTTATCCGAATATGTGGACGGGACCCTGGGCGCTGCGGAAACCGGGGCCGTCCGGCAGCACCTCGCCGTTTGCCAGAGGTGCTGCATAGATGTCCGTGAGCTGCGAGCCATGAAGCAGCTTCTGGGTGTTCTGAAAGGCCCCGAAGCCCCTTCAGGGTTCTGGCCCCGGATGTACGGCGCAATCCGCGCCAGGCGGCAGGCGGCGAAGGCTGCGACCGGACGGCGCGAATGGCTGGGAACCCGCAGGCGGGGGTTCGCCGTGGCGATGGCTGCGGCGATGACAGTCTTGCTGGCTTTTCTCCCCACCGTACAGCAAGGCCCGGAGGCATGGGAGATGCGCCCGGACGACCTGATTGCCCTTCATGCGCTTTCCTCGCTCCGCAACCCACTGGGCGAGCGCGGGCGGATCGGCTTCGTGCTGTCGGAAAAAGATGCCAGGGACCTGGGGCATCCTGAGGGCGGTGAATTCCATGAAGATTAGGCCCTTCCTGCTCCTAGCGGCAGGGATGGCTTTCGCGCTTGCGTCCGTCTGCACCCAGGCAGGCCCGAGCGCGGAGGCCATTCTGCAAAAAGCGCTATCCGCATCCGACCGGCTGGCCTTCGAGGGCAGGCAGATGGTGACGATGTGGCTCTCCGACAGGAAAACGGAGGCGACCATCACCTACGAGTACCATCACGGGAGAAACCGCTACCGGATCGAATACCTGGCCCCTCGCCGGGCCAGGGGAAGGCTGGTGATCACCGACGGCAAAAGCCGGTGGCAATACGAACCTGCCAGCCGGAGAGCCTCGGTCGAGCCCGCAGGGGCCGACGATGGCCGAGAGGCATTTTTCGATTTTTCGCTGGCCCTTCTGAAGAGCAACTACCGCTTCGAGATGGAACCGAAAGGGGGAGCGGTGGCCGGGCGCAGGGCGGATATCGTACACATCCTGCCCAGGCATACCGGAAAGCCCTCCCAGACTCTATGGGTGGATTCGGCGACCGGGCTGATCCTGAAGATCGAGCGAACGCACCACGACGGATCGCTGACCTCGGTGTCGGCTTATACCGAGATTCATTTCAAGCCGTCCCTGCCCGCTTCGCTCTTCACCTTCAATCCGGGCCGGGGGATCATCCTGACCGCGAAGGGAAACGCAGGCAGCCGCTACGATCTGATCGCCCTGAGGCGGCGTTTCGGCTCGGCGATCTTCCTGCCGCGGCGGCTGGCCTGCGGCTACCGCTTTTGCAGCGCCGGAGTGACGAGCCTGCGCGGCAAAACGGCGGTTCAGATGAACTACACGGACGGACTGAACACCCTGACGCTGATACAGGTTCCCCAGAAAAATGGTCGCCTTCCGGCGCGATCTTCCCGCATCATCATGGTGGGGAGCCAGAAGGGAACCCTGGCAAGCGGCGGCCACTTTGAAGTACTCACATGGCCTCACCCCAGTGCCCCGACCACGCTGAGCCTGATCGGCGATATGAGCGAGGCGGCCCTGATCCGGGTCGCCCGGTCGGTGTCGCCGGAAAGCCCTAATAGATGAATCAACGCGATATGGACATCTGCGGTGATCGCTTCACGAATATCGTGTTCAGCCATCACGATAAATGAAATACAATCCGTCAAACTCCAGCTCTTGTCAGGACGCGCTTCATACAGATCGAGCGCCCGCAGCATGAGCGGGGTATCAATACTTCTCATCCGCATATTGGGGGTGGTATAGCACTTTCGCAAAAACATTGCCGCCCCACTTCGATTATATGCTTTCAGGGCGGCACCCACCTCCAGCATAATCGCCTCCGTAATCCAGACTTCGGCTGCGGCTTGAACACGAGGCAAATATCGGATAGCCTGGCGATGATATTGATCGCGTCGATTGAGAATGGCCTGGATGAATACGGTATCCACCAGCATTTTATCCTGGTTCATCGGTTCCGCCTGTCAGCATCGTCAGTTCTGGAGATCTGATTCCTTTCGTCGATATAGCGGTCGTGTTCCGCAGGCCAGTCCGCAGGAGCGTCTATAATGCCGGCCAGAGATGCCAGGAACGACCAGGCATCATCGCCTTCCGCTCTCATCCCAGCCTCTTCAATAAGGAAGTGAAGCGGTTTGCTATGTTAGCAGAATAGTTCCGCCTGATCAGAGGCTCCCGAACCGGCGGCAGCAGTCGATCAGCCTTGCGACGGCCCGGCGGATCTCATCCGCTGTGGTGAAGCGGCCCAGACCGATGCGGAGGGTGCGGTCGGCCTGGCGGTCGGAGAGGCCGACGGCCCGGAGGACATGGGAGGAGGCCACCGCCCCGGAAGCGCAGGCGGAGCCGGTGGAGTGATTACCTCAACAGGATATTTTCGCGATGCCACTTCAGGGCATCCGGCGCGGGAGCATGTTCTGTTTTCCCTGGCAGCCGGATGGGAATATCCCTGGACGCCAGAGGCATCCCTTCCCTCAGTTGCGGCGAAACCACCACCCGGTACTCCGCCGAAATCGAAAACCCTCCCGCATCAAATCCCCAGTGATGATTCTTGCATAATGCGATCCCGTTACGCGGGTCGTCGTTGTGAAACTGGCGAAAGGGCATGATGTGGGCGGCATCGACAACCGTGCTGCCTTTATCCGTGCAGGCGGACAGGCCGCAGATCGCGCAGGCGCTATCATACAGGGTCTTGATCACCCGAGGAAAAAGCGTGTGGCGGATATAATAGCCGTCATCGGCCTTCTCACGAACCGCTGCCGGGCGGAACCGGCTGTGGGCCTCCAGGATGAGCCTTTCCACCTCATAATCCACAGGCCGGGGCGGCAGTTGCTCTTGAACCGTTTCCACCGGAGCATCGAAATAGACCCTGACCAAATGCCGGCGCAGCGCATGAATCGCCGCTTTGTCCTGGAGCAGATTCCAGAGTTCCGGCGCAAACCGTGCGCCATCGATCATGCTTTCGAGCTGCGGAAGCGAGGTCGGATCGCCCAGTTCTCCGGGAGTCAAAGGAATCCCGTTCCTCACAAGCTGCCAGAAGCCGTCCTGAATGAGATAGCGAAAAGGGTAGACCATCCTTTCCTGCCAGGCTCCCGCCGGGACGAGCGCGCGCCAGTAGGCCCGGAAGGAAGCCAGCAGTTCCGGCGTGATGCGAACCAGATTTTCGGTGATATGCCCTTGTTCGATCTCATTCAGGAGCGCCAGCAGCAGCACAGGCTTGTGAGGAGCCTGCCCGATATCCTTCCTGCCATGCCGGTGCAGAGAATCGAACTGCCGGAAGTATTCGCGAAGAAGCTCAGGGCTGGAATGTGCCATCGGCAGATTCATTCTTTTTTAATCGGGAAAACTCCTTTTATCTATTGCCAGCAGATCCATAGCTTTTCCCCTCCCCTGCCTGTATTTTTCCTAACATGGGGATCCAGCTTCACTTGCTTCACTCGCCCAAGTGAACGAGTGAAGCAAGTGAAGCTACGTCGCTATCTTATCCATATTTTTTAGGGAAATATTGG
>JADLDR010000242.1 GCA_020846535.1 Armatimonadota bacterium
CCTATTTTCATGCCCTTTTTCTCCTTTCTAACCCCTATTTCGACACTTTTTCGCAGATTCCTTCTGAGCGCCTCCTGAAAATACCGGCCCAAATCGGCTTTTCGGCCCGTTTGGAGCCGATTTTTTGCGAGCATCCCCCGGGTTTCGCGCACACCGACGACACTCGCGGGGCGGACGGTCAGACGATGAACTCGGTGGCTTCCACCGGGGGCGCTTTGCGGACGCCGATATGCTCGATGCCGCGCCCGCAGGCGGCGCAGAGGCGGATATAGATCACGCTGTCCTCGGATTTGACGATCAGCTTTTCCACCCGGGCGCGGAAGCGCACCGTGTCTTTCGGGTCGAGCAGGCATTCGAACACACTGTCCTGAAGCCGGTTGCCGAAGCTTTCCGCGATCTTTTCCATCCGCTGCAACCGTCCGGGCTGGGCGATATCGTAGCAAAAAATGAAATGCTCCATCGCTATCCTCCGACGGTGGGGGCGTTCTCCCTTCACCCCTTACGCCTGATCCGGGCCGTATCTTCGTCCGGTTTGCGGGAGGAAGCCTGAAACCGCCTTATGGGCCGCTAAAGGCTGAGATTGCCGCAAAGCTAAAGCTCCTCGCAATGACATGTTTTCGCCGCTACCGGACGGCGAAGGGAACGTACGCTTCCAGGTCTCCGGTGGCCACCTTTGCCAGCAGGCGGGCCTGGAGTTCGAAAAGGCGGTGATAGGGCAGCTTGTATTCGAAAAGAGGATGGACGATTTCCTCATGCTTGCGCCCGCTGTAGGCGCGATAGAACGCCTCCCGCCCGGCCTCGTTCAAGAAGACGCCGCCCATCTTCTCCTCGAAGTGCTGCGGCTCCACCATACCTTTGTTGATGAGGGTCAAAACCACCGAGTCGGCCACAATGGGCCGGAACTCTTCCATCAGATCCAGGGCCAGGGAAGGCCGCCCGTAGCGCGGGCTGTGGAAGAATCCGACATAGGGATCGAGGCCCGCCGTCGCGCACCCTGAGATCACATCGGTCAGGAGGAGGGCGTAGGCGAATCCCAGCAGGGCGTTCACCGGATCGCGGGGCGGCCTCCGGGTGCGCTGCTCGAAATAGAAGCCCATTTCCGGGCGGCGGATCATACGGCTGAAGACAGCGAAATAATCACGAGTGCCCCGGCCCTCCATCCCCATGAGGTCCGCGATATCGGCGGCCCCTTCCAACCGGCCCATCGTCCGCTCGACGCTCCGGGCCGCCTCTGTGAGTTCGGGGTCACCCAGGCTCCGGCTGAAGCGCATCAGGAGGGTTCGCATATTGTTCAGCTTCCCGAAGACGAACCGGCGGCTGACCGCTAGGCTCCGGGCCGGGTCGCTGTGGAGGGCGTACTGCCTGAGCCGAAGGTGGACGTTTTTGTGGTATGCCGGCGTGAAGCGGCCCTCGTAGCGCCCATACTGGGACAGGTAGACGATCTCCACATGGGACTGCGCCAGAAACTTCATGGCCTGTGTGGAGATCTGGGCGTTGCCGACCAGCACCAGTTGCTCGATATTGACGGCAGGCATCTCCGCCAATTTCTCCCGCCCGCCGTCTCCCCGCTTCTCGACCGTGAGCTGGCCGCCGCGCTTGTGTACCATCGCGCCCTGCTCATCCACATAGAGGGTGCGAGCCAGGCTGTCTCGGGGGAGCAGGCGCTTTACGGGAGCCGCCGCTTTCCCTTTCAGAAAGGCCACTTCCTCCGGCTGGCACAGTTCCGCAAACGAGCAGCCCGCGCATCGCCCGTCGGAAACCGGATCGGGAACCAGGCCATCCTCCAGAATGCGCCAGGCGCAGGCGAGGGCCTCCATCGTCTTTTCCCGCAAGGACTTGTCGAAAACGACCGGGCGGCGCGTCCTGGAGGCCGCATAATAGATATAGCCGCGCTCGATGGGCCGGCCTGTGGCCTCCTCCAGAATTATCGCCTCGGCGCAAAGCTGCACCCACTCCGGGCGGACGCCCATCTCCGGGAAGGCTTCCCCTTCGGGCAGAGCGCCCGTTTTGTATTCGAGGGGAACCGGCCCGGACTCCGTTTCTTCCACGGCGTCCACCACGGCGATCATCCCCAGCCGTTCCGAGGAAACGGTCACGGAGCGCGTCTGCTGGCCAGTCTCGCGGGCCAGCGTTTCCCGTTCCTGCCGCCTCTCGTCCTCCAGCCTGCCGCGCAGCATGGCCGCGCTGGCGATATCGTCCCACTGCTCCACCATCCGGTAATAGAAATTGCGCGGGCAGTAGGCGATCTCCGCCACCATCGAGACCGGGAGATAGTCGAAACCGTCCCTATCGCTCATGTCCGCCCCCCGAAACACTTAGATCATCGAATCGCCTCTTCCAGCAGTTTTTGAACGTCTTTGTAAGGATTATCGCTCTCGTTTACGGTTACGCCGATAGCTCCAAGGGCCGTGCGGATTTTATACATCAGTTCGGATGCATTGATTTTGTTTAAAGCAGTTTCGATATCTGCTGGCCCGATTCCCTGGTAACCATGGGCGATTATGGATTTGTTACGCAAGCCGCTCAACCGTTCGCCTTCATTGATCTTATCCATAATACCCTTCAGCGCACCGTATTTCTGGTATTCCCCGCCTTTCTTCACCCAGAATGTCAGGCAGTCGGAAAGGTTCCGGATATTGGGTTCAGTCCATCTGGTTTTTCGAGCGCATAGAAAAGACTTCAACTCGGCATCCGACTCGATGGCTTCCTGGAATTTTGGAAAGCTATCTCCGATCTTTTCTGCGCTGTGTTTGGTCACTTTTTCAAAAACCAGGTGAAGCAAGGCTTCTTGCATCCTGAAAAGCCTGCCTAAAAAGTCCACCCACTCGCCTTTATCAGCTTTCAATTGGAGGTTGAAATAGAGTTCTCGCAGAAGCGATTCCTGAAGATGAAACCATGAATTCCAGGCCTCATCATCGGTATCGGATAACGGAACGGGATGTTTTTCGGTAAATAACCGGACCGATGCCGCCAGGCGTGTCAGTGTGGTTATATCATCGCCCGAAACGGCAGCCTGCTCGCTTTTCAGGTATTCGAGGGCTTTCTTGAAATCGAAGGAGATCCGGCGGTCGGCATAATCGCACAGGCTGCGATGCCATGGTTCGCCAATGCTCTCTTTCTTCAACACTTCCTTCAATGCGATATAGTCGTGTCGTTTCAGGTGCGCCCCGGCCTGTTCTTTGGCATAGTCTGCCAGAAATTCGCGGTGAAGATTCAAAGGATGCGCCTGGCTGTCCGGCGTAACATAGATGAATTGGCATTTCTGGCGATAAAGCCGCACTGCGTTGACTGTCAGGCCGACATTGCAGGCATCCACCCCGCCCACCGGCGCGATATATGCCACATCCACGGTTTCAGGAGGAACCAGTGTGTGCAATCGGTCTGCGAAGAAAGGAAGAGTACGGTTGTAATCGGAGGGGTTGAAGCGCATCGGTTCGCATTGAATTTCCTTGATACGGCTGCCGAACTCTTCCCTTAGCAAAAGCGGTATCAGTTTCCCGAACTCGCAGGTGTCCTGGTCCCGAAAATTTTCCGGAGTTCCCTGTTGCGGCTGGTCGGATACGAACAACTGCACCAGTGCAATCGTGTCGGCGTTTTCAAGAACCTTCCGGATTCCCGCCGACAATATCGGAGTCGTCAGATGCCGACTTATTGTTTCATATTGAGCAGCCAGTTCGGCTCCTTGGCTGCGCGGCTTCGGCAGCTTTTCGCCTTTCAATTGTACGTCTCGCGTGCCTACATTCGCCAGATAAACGACATTCATTGAAAGCTACCTCCTCTCCGGCAGCGCCATCGGGACCGGAAAACCGTAACCGTATTGAACGATCCTGTCATCGGGCGTGAGACGCTCCACCATGCGCCCGCACCATGCGCGGGGAGGCGCATCGTAAAAGCAGGAGCCTGCCGTCAGTTGGATAAGGGGCTTTTTGAACGGCTTGGGCAGCGCGTACTCCTCTCCCAGCTTCCCGTATTTGACGGCGGTGTTCCAGAACCCCTCCGCCGGGTCTGTGGAGGCCGGAACGAAATTCGAGAGAGAGACGAACCCGTTCGCCCCCTCGAAATTGGCGAACCCCTCGAAAGGATCGAACGTGGGCCGACCGGCCAATTCGCCGTAGCCTACCGACTTGCGCTTGCCATAGCCGCTTTGCCGCAGCTCTTCCAGAAAATCATTGATACGCGCTTCATCGCCTTCGGCCACCTTCCAGTAGATATCGACCGCCTTCAGGCAGTATTCCGTAAAATCGAAGAGTTCGCCGCCTCCGGTGGCGCCGGTCAGCCGATTGATCTGGTTTTTGCTGACCGAGCGTTCGGGAATGGAGATTCTATCCTGCGGGGTCGCCGCTTCGCCTCTGCGGGCGCGGTCGAACTCCTCCGGGGTGAGCCAGCGGGCCTTGATCCGGTCTTTCTCCTTTCGGTAGCTTGCGATGCGTTCGCTTTTGGGCAGGCGTTCATGGCTGCGGCTGTCGGACGCGCCGCCCGAGCGGGGCCGGGGCAGGAACCCGGCAGGGAATCCGTCGGACACAAGAACCGGCGGGCTGCCTTCTTGGTAACGTTTCAGAAAGGCCGTCAGGGCGTCATCCCCTTCGCGCCGGGCGAGGCTCCAGCAGAGGTGGCCGAACACCGTATCCGCCTGCCAAGCGGAAGCCGAAGCCGAGCGAAGCGTGATCGTGGAGCGATACACCTGCAAGGCTATTCACCTACCTTATAGTCCAGTTCCACCCATCCGTAGCCTCTGGTGCCGGAACTGCCGAGGGTATCCTGCTGAAGCATATCGAGGCC
>JADLDR010000243.1 GCA_020846535.1 Armatimonadota bacterium
CCTGGGTTTCGGGGAGAGGGGCCTGAGAGCAGCTATCCTATATTAAATTGTATTTGATATAGGATAGCTGTCTCTGGGAGAGAGGTAACCCATCTCTCATGAACGGAGAATCTTTTATCTTATCTGGATACCTATAGGGCGCGATCAATCGCGCCCCTACGATATCGAGGAGCGACTATCATGAGCGATCAATCGCCTTTGCCGGAGAGGGTTCCGGAATATTCTGAAATTCTGGTCAGGCCCGATGTGATGGTGAAAATGCGCGACGGCATCGCGCTTGCCACCGATATCTATCTGCCCGCTGCCAGCAGAAAGGCAGTGGAGGCCCCTCTGCCTGCCCTGCTGATGCGAACTCCCTACCACAAGGGAAGCGGCAACAACCTGGGAGCGATGTGGCTGGCGCGGCACGGCTATATGGTGGCGGTGCAGGATGTGCGGGGCCGCTACGGATCGGAAGGGGAGTTCAACGCCTTCGCGCAGGAGGCTGAGGACGGTTATGACGCTATCGAGTGGCTGGCCGCCCTGCCGCCCTGCGATGGGCGGGTCGGGACGCTGGGGGCCTCTTACCTGGCCTTTGCGCAAGGGGCCACCGCCACCCAGTCCCCGCCCCACCTGGCCGCTATGTGCCATACCTTCGGCTATCCCCACGGCTACCACAGCGTCCGGCAGGGCGGGGCGCTCGATGTTTTCTGGCTCTCCTATTTCGTGATGATGGCCGGAGACGGCAGAGAGGCCCGCTCCGATCCCGCCGTCGGGGAAGCCCTGCGGCAGATGCGCTTCGAGGATTGGCTGAAGGGAGGGCCGATCCGAGAAGGCCAGTCGCCCCTGGCTCTGGCCCCTTCCTATGAACGCCTCTTTTTCAACTGGCTCCGCCACGAATGCCTGGACGATTTCTGGAAGCAGCCCGGCCTCGGCCCGGCGGACTGTCTGGCCCGCTGGCCCGATGTGCCCACCCTCTGGATCTGTGGCTGGTTCGACCACTATCCTTACGTCCACCCCGACACCCTGGCGTTCACCCGCCTCATCCGGGCAGGCCATCGAAACCAGTATGTCGTCTTCGGCCCCTGGACGCACGGGGAGACGGGCCGGAAGATCGGGCAGGCGACCTTCGGCAAAGCCTCGGAGCGGGATGCAGCCTTCCCGGACTACGAACTCCGCTGGTTCGACCGCTGGCTGAAGGGAAAGGATGACGAGGGCCTCTATCCCGCCCGCGCCCGCTATTTCATGATGGGAGCCGGGCCGGGAGCGAAAACTTCGGACGGCCTCCTCGATCACGGCGGCCTCTGGCAGCAGGCCGATCTCTGGCCCCCCGACAGCCTGGAAGCGGCCCTCTATTTCCGCCCTCCGGCCCGGCTCGAATGCGACCCGCCCGACAGCGCGGACGCCGAGACTACCCGCTGGCAGGACGACCCCACAAACCCGGCCCCCAGCAGCACCGGCGTCTGCTACACCGTCACCCGCCTGGCCGCAGGGGGAACCCGGCGCATCAATACCAACGGCGCATGGGATCAGGCGGAAGGGCCGCACCTCTACGGCTGCCGGGAACCCTACCTGCCCCTCAACGCCCGGCCCGATACCCGCTCTTTTCAGACGCCGCCCCTTGTCGAAGACCTTGCGGTGGCCGGCCATCCGTCCGCGGAACTCTGGATTTCCTCCGACGCCCCCGATATCGATATCGTCGTGAAACTGATCGATGTCTATCCGCCCTCTCCGGACTATCCGAACGGCTTCGCACTGGGCGTTTCGGAAGGCATTCAGCGGGCCAAGTTCCGGAGCGGCTTCGAGCGTCCCGAATCGCTGATCCCCGGTGAGATAACCCGCATCCGGGTATCCCTGCGCCCCCTGGCGAATCTCTTCAAAGCGGGCCACCGCCTGCGCGTCGATATCACCGGCAGTAGTTGGCCCCATTTCGATGTCAACACCCACACAGGCCGCAACCCATGGGAAGACTCGGAACATCGCATCGCTCATAACAGCCTTTACCACACACCGGAGCATCCTTCCCGGCTGCTGCTGCCGGTGGTGGAGGCGAACGGGTAAGCGGTATGGTCATTGGAAGGGCGACCTACCGGGTCGCCCCTACGAGATGGGGTGGGCTATAGGGGCGGCCCGGTAGGTCGCCCTGTGAGGGTAATTCCCGGATCCATACATCAAGCGAGGCTCATAATATATTCACTATTTACCGGAATCCCTTCATATCATAAAGGGGTTCACCATGTCCAAATGGCATCCCCGCATCCCCAATCCCCTCGCAGAAATCGAGATGGAATCGATCCTCGAAGACGCCCTCCGGCTGCTCTCCGAGGTAGGGGTGGCCTGCGCCCATGAGGAGACGGTTTGCCGCCTGCTAGATTGGGGAGGGACATCCTGCAAGGATGGCCGCATCCGATTCGCCCCACAAAAGCTGCGTTCCCGCCTGGAGGGGCGGAGGATTCCTGACGAACGGCCTGACAAGGGCTTTTCGCTCGGGGCATGCTGGGCCTGCCTGAATTATTGCGATCCCGAAACCGGGGCCGCCCGCCCGGCAGCCAGCGAAGACGTCGCCCGGATGTGCCGGTTGTGAGACGCCTGCGGCATCTCCAGCGTCGTTCCCCTTCTGCCTGGGGATAGCCCGGGCTGGCGGCGCTGAGGGCCGAGCAGATCGCCCTGACCCATTCAAAGGGGCTGGGAGGCTATCTGACCGTGCTGGCCCCGGAGGAGGTGCGATACCTGATCGAGATAAACCGGGCCGCGGGCGCACATACCTCCTGATAGAGCAGGCCGCCATCAGCCCCCTGCGCTTCAATGCCGAAGGGCGGGAGATGGCCTTGTCCTTCCTGGGCGAGCCGGAGATCCTCAAAGAAGCGTGGGTCGCTGCCCGCGAGGAAATATCCTGTTTCACCTTCTGCCTCCCCGAAGACCGGCAGCGCGAAGTGGATCGCCTTTACGAGGAGGGAGGCAGGCGAATACGGGGGTAGTGGATAAAATGAGCTTTCGCTTGATATATGCGAGAGGGCGACCCATCGGGTCGCCCATAGGTCTCCAGATAAGGGGAAAGATACTCTATTCCTGGGGGGTGGGTGACCTCTCTCCCCTGGCATGGGTGACCTCTCTCCCTTGGCGTGGGTTACCTCTCTCCCCTAGCCCCTCTCCCCGAAACCGAAGGGATGCGCCGGAGCGCCTCCGGGGAGAGGGGGATAGATCGTGCGGCGCTTGCCCCCCCCATCTACTCCCCCTTCCCGTTTCGGGAAGGGGGCCGGGGGGTTAGGTAACGGTCTCCCAAAGTCCCGAACCCCGCCCCTACGGGACAGCTTGCCTTATCTTAACGCGTAAGGGGCACCGTTTAGCCGTGCCCCTACCGGTGGCCCGGTCAAGGGTTTCAGGCGAAAGTCCTGAGATAGAAAACAAGCCGCCCTTTAATCCCACGGCAGAGGTACGCCCATCGATTCGTTGAGTTTGCGAGCCGTTCCCTGCTCGGGTTCCCCGAAGTGGATGCCTTCGCGGCGGTATAGGGCCATCGTTTCTTCTTCGACAGCTCCGGGCAGGAGGGCGCGGTCGAATCCGGGCATGGGGGCATAGGTTTCGCGGATGGTGCGGCTGTAGCGGTCCACCTCGGCCCGAAAGGCGGCCTCCGGCATGATGCGGCAGCCAGCACCATGCCGCCCATGCCGGAGCCGGGCCAGTGATGATGGCCCCGTGGTCGGGATCGAGTCCGGCCCTGTCGAAACACTCTTGCAGGAAGGCAAGCAGGCGCTCCTCCCGCACCGGAATGTGATTTTTAGGAGGTCGGTTCATGGAGAGTTCCTTTCGGGCAGGCCGTCACCGGCCCATGGCGGCAGCCAGAGTCTTGTAGCCGGTATCGCATGCCAGCTCGAAATCCATCGTAGTAAACGCCTCGATTGCCAGCGCCCCGTCGAAGCCGATAGCTCCGAGTGCCCGGACGATCCGGGCGTAATCCATCTCGCCCTCTCCGGGGATGCGGTGTTCCCACTGCGGGTATCCCCCGATATGATCCTTCAGGTGGCCGTGCAGTATTCTCCTGTCCCAGAGACGGGCCACCTCGACCGGATCCAATCCCATCAGGGTCAGGTAGGAGGGATCGAAATTGACGCCCAGGGCGGGGCTGCCCACTTCCTCGAACAACCGGAGCATAGCCTCCGGGGTGTCGACGATCCATGTCGGCCAGATGCTGTCAACCGCCAGCCGGATATTTCGGGATTCGGCGCAGGCGCACGCCTTACGCAGGAACGCCACGGTTTTGGCCCAGGCCGCCCCGCGTTTTTCGGGATCGTCCCCGGGGCCGCCCATATGGAAGAGCGCCAGGGGAGCGCCCACATCGACGGCCAGATCCACCGTCCCCGCAAGATCGAGAGGGCTGCCTTCCATCAGGCTGTCGGCGAGGGTGGCGTGGGTGACGACCGCCTCCACCCTCAGGCCCAGCCGTTCGGCGGTCTCGCGGGTCAGGCGGCGGAGGGAGGGAGAGACGGACCGGGGATCGCTCGAATCCCCGTGTGTGGCAGAGATATCGATGCCCTGATATCCGGCAGCCGCAATCCGCTCCAGAACCGGCTCCAACGACATCTGCAACCGGTCGGTATAGCTATAGGTATAGAAGGCCGGGCGCATGTGGGTATCCTTTCCGGGAGTGTGGAATCAAGAGATCTTGTATCCGGCATCGGCATCCACCGATTTTCCATCCCTATCATTTTACCGTGTAACATTACTTTTGCCAACCCATCTATCTTAAAAATATCCATAAAGCCGTCCCTCGCCCATCCCCATTTAATGATAGATTAATGGTAGTCTGCTATAATGCCCCTATGCTCCCGACCATATTTCCGGGAGAAGGCAGCCCCTTCTCCCCTTTGCACGAAAGGGGATCACACATGCACGGATCGCGAAGTTGGAAAGCTGCGCTGCTGGCGATAGTATTGCTGGCAGTAGTGGTTGGGTCGGTGGGGGCTGCGCCGCGGTATACCATTACGGCGATTGGGCCGCTGGCGGGGGATCAATGGTCTACGGCCCCCAATATCAATGAATCGGGACAGGTCGCCGGGGTTTCTTACAACGCAGGCTATGGGGGATTGCAGTGGCCGCCTCTGCCGGATGCTGCGACAGCCTTTACCTGGGTCAAGGTAAGCTGACATCGCTCCTCCCGCCCGAAGGCTATCAGGGGTCGTGGATCTATGGGGCCGGCCATGCGCTCAATGCCAGCGGTCAGGCGGCAGGCACAGCGGCGAAAGTTGACAGCAGCCTTCCCAGTCCGCCGGGCTGGAACGGTCATCCTGTTCTGGTGGAAAAGGTTCCAGTGGTATGGGATAGGAAGGGCAAGTCGCAGATACTTGCGCTGCCGGAGGGTTACTCGGAAGGGTCATCCTGGGCCATCAACAATCGGGGCCAGGCAGTGGGCTGGGCCGGGAATAACCTGGGCGTTGACGATGCGGGGCCGTGGGGCGAATACTGGATGCTGTGGGAGTGGCAGGTGGCGGTACTGTGGGACAAGAACGGCAGGCCGACTGTGCTGCCGCTCCTGCCCGAGTTCCAGGGGGGCAGATCCATTGCCTCTAGCATCAATGATACCGGACTCATTATCGGCAGCATGTCCACCTGGGACCTCTCGAAAACGCATGCGGTAATGTGGAAAAAGAGGCAGGTGATCGATCTGACCCCTCTGGACGAAGGCTACAGCGAGGCCGGCGGGAACAACCATCAGGGCGCAGGTAGTTGTGAATTCCGCGAGCCTGGGGCCTTGCATCTGGGAAAAAGGAGCACTGCACCCCTTGAGTTCCATCGAAGGAGATATCTGGGACTGGGCGATCTCGATCAACAACAAGAGCCAGGTAGTGGGTTATTCCTCCGGTCCCGAGGGCGATACGTTCGGCAGAGGCGTTCTCTGGGACAAGGGCAGCATCTATGACCTCAACGCCCTCTTCGAAGACCCCAATGACGAATGGCGGCTCAGTTGGGCCTATTCGATCAACGACAAGGGAGAGATCGTTGGATTCGGCCAGCGCAAGGATGCCAGCGGCGAATACCAGAACGTCGGTTTCCTCCTCACCCCCATTCACTGCCCGGTGGAGTAGGATTGTTCTTCTTCAACTGACAGGCCAGCCGCTTGACCGGAGCGCCTCTTGATGAAAAGAGGCGCTCCTTTTTGTCGCCCCGCCTTTCGCGTATTGACAACTGCCTAATGATAGGATAGAATAAAGGCAGAGAACGGAGGCAAACCCATGGTCACGCAGCCGGTTCCACAAACGAAACTCCACTCCCCCGAAGAATACCTCGCCCTCGAACGCGAGGCCGAATCCAGAAGCGAATACCTCAACGGGGAAATCTACGCCCTGGCTGGCACCAGCCTGAACCACAGCGTCCTTACGGCCAATGTGACGGTAGCCATCGGCCTGCGCTTGCGCGGCAAACCCTGCCGGACATTGACCA
>JADLDR010000244.1 GCA_020846535.1 Armatimonadota bacterium
ATCTTGATACCCATGGGGGGCTATGAACACAGCCCCACCATGCAAATCATCCCTGAATCTGCTATAATGAGAAACAGTTATCTATTCGAGGTTTTCGCCTGATGAAAAAAATCGAATGCATTATCCGCCCCAACCGCCTGGAGGAAGTGAAGGCAGCCCTGGACGAGCTGGGCATTCACGGGATGACCGTCCAGGACGTGCGCGGCTGCGGGCGGCAGAAGGGCGTGCGCGAGCGATACCGCGGCATGGAATACACCATCACCCTCCTGCCGAAGATCAAGCTGGAGCTGGTGGTCGGCGACGAGGACTACCCGGCCGTCCTGGAGGCGATCCTGGAGGCCGCCTACACCGGCGAGATCGGAGACGGCAAAGTCTTCGTCTTCCCGATGGAGGAGGCCGTCCGCATCCGCACCCGCGAGACCGGGGATGCCGCGCTATAAGCGGCCCTACCCTTCCGCTTCCGTGTTCGCCTTGCACGTCCTGAGCCAGACCTGCCGGGGCGGGGTTTCGTAGCCCTTCCAGGCATAGGGGTCCCGCCCGGCGACCGGGACGACGGCGCGGCGGTCGGCGCTGGCCGGGGATTCGCCTTCCCGCACCTGCCAGGGCAGAAGCGACCAGGCGTTGCAGTAATGGTTGACCAGCACCCGCCGGTAGATCCCGCTCCGGTTCTTGAAGGAACGGTGCAGCAGGTAGCCGTTGAAGAAAACCACCGTCCCGGCTTTCACCTCCACCGGAACCTCCCCGGAGTCGTCGAAGCCGTAGCTTTCGGGAGCGAAATCGAACTCGTCGGGGTTGTCGTGCTTGCGCTGGGGGTAGAGATAGCCGTTGTGGTGCGAGCCGGGAACGATCCACAGGCAGCCGTTTTCCACCGAGGCGTCGTCCATCGCGATCCAGGCCCCGATCAGGGAGCGGTCCCGGGTGGGAATGTAGATTTCGTCCTGGTGCCACGCCTGCCCCTGGAATCCGGGCGGCTTCACGAAGAGCATGGACTGCATGCACTTCACGCTCCCGTCCCAGCAGGGCAGGTGGGCCGCGGTCACCTGGCTCAGCACCCCGCAGATTTTGGGGTGGCGGACGTATTGCTCCATCACCGGGCTGATGTAGTGCGGCTGGTGGATGCAGAGGATGTTTTTCAACACTTCGGCGTCGCTCAGCGCATCGGGCAGCGGCTTCAGGCTGTCGCCGGGGTATTTCCCCCGGGCTATCGCCACCGTATCCTCCACCAACTCGGCGACCTCCCCGGCGGAGACGAGACCGGGCACGATCAGATACCCGTTCTCCACAAAGGAACGGACTTCATCCTGAGAAACGATCTTCGGAACCTCGATCACCGGACTTTCCAGGGTATTCACACCGACCTCCCGTTATCGTAATGGCGCTTGGTTTCCACCTATTTATGTGGCAATTCCGACAATCCTATTATAGAGCCATTCCCGGCGCGTGTCAATATGGCGACAGGATGGGCGAAGAGGCATTATCGTCTTGCAGGGGCACGGCAGGCCGTGTCTCTGCCCGGCGTCCGGCCACCGATATCGAAACAGCGCCCTCCTTCCGTCCTCCCCGCCGGATAGGGATCTTTCTTCTCCTCCTGATCCTACCTGCCCTCCGGGCCGGGGCCTCCCCTCCCCTGCGGATCGGGCTTTTTCAGCGAGAACGGTTTGTCCGCATCGCGTTCACTGCGACCGGCCCGGCCCGGATCGCAGCCCCTTCCCGGGAGGCATTCCTCGAACCCGGAGAGTCCGTCGAAATCGGGCTGGAGGGCGGGTCGCTGCGCTGGCGGGTCAACCGGCGGCGGGAAGCCTTCCGCTCGCGCTGGCTTCATCTTCTGCCCGGCGCTCCTCAGGGCGGCCTGTCCCTGCGCCCGTCGTCTTCCCGCCAGCGCGTTTTCAAGGGGCGGCTTCTTGTCAGCGCCCGCCAGGGCCGTCTATCCGTCATCGAAGAACTTCCTCTGGAGGAGTATGTACCCGCCGTGACCGCCCTGGAGATGCCTTCCGGCTGGCCTATCGAGGCGCGGACGGCGCAGGAGGTCGTCGCCCGCAGCTTCGCGGCGGCCAACCGCGGGCGGCACCGGGCGGAAGGCTTCGACCTGTGCGCCACCACCCACTGCCAGCTGTACGGGGGGTCTCTGCGGGGACAGCCCGCAGCGCCCCGGGCGGCAGGCTGGATCCTGACGCGCCACGGCCGCCCTCTGGAAGCCCTCTATGCCAGCACGTGCGGCGGCGCGACCGCGAGCAGCTTCGATGTCTGGCCCGGGCGGAAAAACCGGCCCGAAATCCGGCCCGTTCGGGACGGTCCCCCTTCCGCTCCCTTTTGCCGGTTTTCCCCGCATTACCGCTGGACCTGCCGATTCACCGCCGGAGAGCTTTCCGAGGCGCTTCGCGCTTCTCCGGAGGCGGGATTCCGTGGAGATCTCGAAGCGATCCGCATCGCCCGCACAGACCCGCGGGGCCGCGTCCTTCAGGTGGCTCTGGGGGGAGGCGGCTTGCGGCCCGTTCCCGCCGTCGATTTCTGGAAAGCCGTCGCCGAACGGTGGGGCTGGGGCAGGGTCAAGAGTACGCGCTTTGAACTTTGGCAACAGGGAAGTGTCTATATTTTCAGGGGATACGGCCTGGGACACGGCGTCGGGCTGTGCCAGTGGGGAGCCAGGCAACTGGCCCGGCAGGGCCGCAGCTTCCGCCAAATCCTGGCGCATTACTTCCCTCAAAGCCGTTTGATACGGGCGGAGTAGAGCGGCGAGATAGGTCGGATAATCCCTCTTCCAGGGAAGAAAGGCAAGCCCTGCATCCTCCCGCCCCTGCCGATGGGCGCGTTCTATGCTCCGAACTCTCTGCTGCATACTTTGGGCCGGCCTGTCACTCGTCTCCGCCCGGGGGGATGCGGTGGAGGCGCTGCAAAGCCTGCCGGGCCAGGGGAAGGCGCGGGCCGGGGAGGCGCTGCTCAGGCTGGCCCGGCAGTCGGCGGCTTATTACCTGAAGCGCCGTTCCTATATGCCCGCCCCTGCCGGATTGCCCAGGACGCTCCTCCAGCAGGCCCCTGTGTTCGTGACCATCACCCGGCAGGGGAAGCCGCGGGGGTGCATGGGCAGCCTGATGCCCCATACCGCCAACCTGGCGACCGAAGTGATCCTGATGGCCGCCGAGGCCGCCCGCCGCGACAGGCGTGTCCGGCCCGTACAGGCCGGCGAACTCTCCGGCCTGCGCTTTGCGGTTTCAATTGTGGGCGGCGTCCGGCCCGTGAGCGGCCCGGAAGAGCTGAATCCCAGGCGATACGGCCTGCTGGTGTCCGCAGGGCGGCGCTTCGGGGCGCTGCTGCCGGGCGAGGCCCGGACCGTGAAATGGCAGATCGCCCAGTGCCGCCGTATGGCCGGGATCGCCCGGGGCGGCCCGGCCCGCATGTTCCGTTTCGAAACGCTTCGCTTCGATGAGAAGTGACCTTCCCCGGTGAGGTGTTCGATGCCTTACGATACCGGCTCCATACAGAAATCGCTGCCGGGCCTTCTGGTCCTGCTCGGATTGGCCGGGCTGCTGACCGCGACCGTCGCCCTGGAGCCTCCGACAGGCACTCTGGAGGGGCAGGTGCAGGCCGAGGCGGGGAAGCGCCCTCTCCCCGGCGCGCTGGTCTGGGCCGTTCTGGACAAGCCGATAGGCCGGGACGATATCCTCTTTCGCAAGCGCGCCCTGACGGACGCCGAGGGCCGCTTCCGGTTCCCCGGCATTCCCGCAGGAGGCTATCATCTCTCCGTTCACGCCAGAGGGTACTGGCCCGGCTCCAAATACGATATCATCGTGGGGAGCGACCGGGTGAAGGCCACCATGCCGATCCCGATGCAGGCCCGCTCTCCGGAGCTTTCGGTCTGGGCCAGCGGCAGCGCGGAGCGGAAAGATTATCCCTTCATCACCCTGACCGGCTATCTGGAAAGCGACACCATCGCCGTATCGGTCTATCCCTTCGACCTGCGCGGGCCGCTCCACAGCGGGGCCGACCCGCGGCAGCAGGATTTGAAGGCTCCGACAGGCGAGCCGGCGCTCCGGCAGGAGGTCAGGATCACCCGCACCGACAGCGACGGCGCGTTCACCCGGCGCGTGACGCTGCCGGTGGCCCGGCCCGGCTCCTATCTGGTGGCGGCCCGATCCGGGAA
Organism: Armatimonadota bacterium; assembly: GCA_020846535.1. Lineage (GTDB taxonomy): Bacteria > Armatimonadota > JADLDR01 > JADLDR01 > JADLDR01 > JADLDR01. The sequence continues at coordinate 4,139 of JADLDR010000244.1, forward strand.
GGTGTCCGCCTCGGCGCTGCTTCTGGTGAGCGATCTGGCCCTGGTGGTCAAGCAGTCCTCCCGAAAGCTGCTCGTCTATGCGGCCCACCTGTCCTCCGGGACCCCGATTCGCGGGGCCGATATCGAGATCCGCGCGCAGAACCGGCGCATCGCCTCCGGGCGCACGGGGGACAACGGGCTGTACGATATGGACCTGCCGCGCCTTGCCAATCGCAAGGCAAGCGAGGAATCCAGCCCCTATCTGGTCATCGGAAAGCACGGGGATTCTCTGAGTTACGTCTTTTCCAATTACTGGAGCTACGGCGGCCCGGACAAATGCTATCTCTATACCGACCGGCCCATCTACCGACCCTCCCAGGAAGTGCATTTCAAGGGCATCCTGCGCCGGGAGGCGGGCGGCTATTACACCGCCTCCGCGGGCCGGGATGTGGAGGTGAGCGTCCGGGACGCCTCCGACACCCAGGTCTACGCCAAAACCCTGAGAACCAACCCGTTCGGCACCTTCCACGACACCCTCACTTTAGGGGAGGAGCCGGGGCTAGGGTCGTACCGGATCATCGCCCGATCCGACGGCAGCGAATACTACGGCTATTTCGAGGTGGCCGAATACCGGAAGCCCGAATACCAGGTGGCCGTCGTCCCGGCTAAAGCGAGCGCGACCGTCGGAGAAACCGTCCGGGCGCAGGTGCGGGCCGCCTACTACTTCGGCCCCCCGGTCGCCCATGCGAGGGTCGCCTACACGGTTTACAAATCGTACGATTACTATTACCCCAGCCAGGCCGCCGACCCCTGGGAGGAGTATTACGAAGAGAGCGACACCTACGGCTACGGCGAGGTGGTGCAGCAGGGGAACGCTGTCACCGACGGAGCGGGCATAGCGCTCCTGAGCGTTCCGACCGAAGGCGAAGCGGGGTCCTCCTTCGAGAACGTGAAATACACCATCGAGGCCGAGGTGACCGATGCCAGCATGAAGTCCGCCAGGGGAACCGGCTCCTTTATGGTTTCCGCCGGGTCCTTCTATATCGAGATGGAGAGCGACCGCTTTGTGGCCCAGCCGGGGGAGAAGGTGACCCTGAGCCTCCTGGCCCGCCGGTACGACGGCCGCCCGCAGGGCCGCACCCGGATCCGGCTCGGCATCGGCCCCTCGGACTGGAGCGAAGAGGAGGAGACGGAAGGCTTCCGGAGGGCCGCCGCCTCCCCGCTGGGTGAGGTGACCACCGACACCAACGGGAAAGCGCGTTTTTCCTTCAAAGCGGGGCGAGCCGGCTATTACCGGATCACCGCCTCCGGGGAGGACGAGGGGCGACGGCGGGTGGAGCGGGCCGAAACCCTGTGGGTTTCCGATGAGGCTCAGGATTTCACCGGCTACCGCGGCGCGGCCCTGGAGGCGGTGGCCGACAAAAAGGTTTACGAGCGAGGCGACACGGCGCGGGTGCTGATCACCTCCGACCGGCCCAACGCCCATGCCCTGATCTCCATCGAGGGCGAGGACATCCACCGCTTCGAGGTGCTGAAGCTCCGCGGCAACTCCCGCCTGATCGCCATCCCCATCGAAGACCGGTTCGTGCCCAATGTCTTCGTCAGCGTCTGCGTGGTAGCCGGCCGGGAGCTGTTCCAGCGCGAGGTGCGCCTGAACGTCTCCCCCAGGCGGCGCATCCTGAATGTCACCGTCAGGCCGGACAGGGCGCTCTACAGGCCGGGCGAGAAGGCCACCTACCGCATCGTCACCGCCGATGTGCGCGGGCGGCCCGTGCCGGCGGAAGTGTCGCTCGCCGTGGTGGATGAGGCGATTTTCGCTTTGAGGGAGGAGACGGCCCGCGATATCCGCAAGTTCTTCTGGGGGCCGCGCCCGAACCGGGTCAATACGAACTACTCCTTCCCGGACTTCTATCCGGGCGGGCCGGACAAATTCGGGTTCGCGGGGCGGGTCCGCAAATACTTCCCCGATACGGCCTTCTGGTCCGCGGATATCGTCACCGACCGGCGCGGGCGGGCGAAGGTGTCCTTCACCGTTCCCGATTCCCTGACGACCTGGCGGGCCACCGCCCGGGCCGTCACCTACGATACGCTGGTCGGCCAGCAGGCGCAGAAGGTCATCGCCTCCCAGGAACTGCTGGTGCGTCTCCAGACCCCGCGCTTCTTCACCCAGGGCGACCAGTTGATGGTCTCCGCCCTGGTACACAACTATACCAGCCGCGACCAGAGGGTGAACGTCCGCCTGGCCGCGGAAGGCATCGCCCTGTCCGATCAGCCCGACCGCTCCATCCTGGTCAAACGGCAGGGGATGGAGCAGTTGAGCTGGCACGTCCGGGCCGACCGCGCCGGGGAAGCCCGCCTGTCCGTCTACGCGAAAGGCGAAACGGCCTCGGATGCGATGGAGCTTCCTGTCCCGGTCATCCCCCACGGCATCGAACGCCGCTGGAGCCATGCCGGAACGGTGGAAAAGGCCGTCCGCCTGGCGGTGCCCCTCCCCTCCGAGGCCGTTTCCGGCACCGCCCGGCTGACCGTCCGCCTGGCTCCCTCTTTCGCCTCCGCCATGCTGGGGACGCTCGATTACCTGGCGACCTACCCTTACGGCTGCATGGAGCAGACGATGAGCGCCTTCGTTCCGGACATCATCGCCAGCCGCGTCCTGAAAGATCTCGGCCTGCCGCCCGGCCCCGATGCGGCCCGGCTGCCGGAGATGATCGCCAAAGGATTGCAGAAAATCTACCGGATGCAGCGCGAGGACGGGAGCTGGGGCTGGACGGAACTCGATGCCGCCGATCCCTTCATGACCGCCTGGGCCGTAGACGGGCTGGCGCAGGCCCGGCAGGCGGGCTACCGCATCGATGATACCCGCTTGCACGCGGGCGTCCGGGCGCTGGAGAATCTCCTGCGCGAGTCTTACCGCAGCGCCGGAGCGCAGGGCGCTTCCGGCTCCCTGGCGCAGTCCGGGCCGGACATGCGGGCCTATATCGTCTATGCGCTCAGCCAGGCCGGGGCCGCCTCCTACCGCCAGTTGGACGCCGTCTTCCGCAGCCGCGATTCGCTGAGCCATTACGCCCGCGCCCTCCTGGCCCTGGCGTATAGCCGCTCCGGGAGCCGGTCGAGAGCCTATCAGGCGATGGCCGATCTGAAGCGCAGGGCGATTGTCACCGAAAACGAATGCCACTGGGAATCCAAATCGTGGCGCTCCGCCTGGACGGATGACGATATCGAGGCGACGGCCTTCGCGCTTCAGGCCCTGGCCCGCATCATGCCCGGCGATCCTTTGATCGATAAAGCCGTCCGGTGGCTCCTTTACCAGCGCACGGGCGATCACTGGGTCTCCACCAAGCAGTCCGCCGCCGTGGTCTATGCCTTCGCGGAAGTCCTCCGCCGCTCCGTGCTGGCCGAGCCGCCCGCCTATACCGCCTCCCTGACGGTCAACGGCAGGCCGGCGGGCCGGATGGAGGTCACGCCCGACAGCGCGCTCCGGGCCGAACGCGCCTTCGAGGTTCCGGCGAGCCTGCTCCACCGGGGCGGCAACGAAATCCTCATCACCAAAGACGGCGAGGGAACCCTGGCCTATTCCGCCGCGCTCAGCTTTGTGGCCGCCGAAGACCCGATCCGGCCCGCCGGGGAAGGCTTCACCGTCAGCCGGGCGTACGCCCGGCTGGTTCCCCGCCTCGATGCGGCCAGCGGGGTGGCCTACCTGCCGGAGCCGCTGGACGGGGAATCGCGCACCGGCGAGATGCTCCAGGTGACGCTCCGCATCCGCTCCGGGGAGACGCTGCGCTATATGGTCATCGAGGATTACCTGCCCGGCGGCTGCGAGCCGATGGCCCAGACGGAGGCCGAGGCCGCCCGCGAGGAGGTTCAGGAGAGCCGCCCGCCTGCCCCGAAGGAGCCGCCCAGGCTGTGGGGCCGCCGCGAGACGAGGGATGAGAGGGTTTCCTTCCTGTGCCAATCCATTCCCAAGGGGGAGAGCGCGATCACCTACCGGCTGCGGGCCGTCCTGCCGGGGCGGTACGTGGCCCTGCCCGCCCGGGGAGCGGGGATGTACCGCCCGGAGGCGCGGGCCAACAGCGGGGAAAGCGCGCTCATCATCAGGTAGCGGCATGACACACCCGACAAGACGCCTGACCCGGATCTTCTTTCTCCTGACCCTTGCGGTGCTGACCGCCAGCGGGAGCCTCATCATCGCCCTGCAGCGCCAGCAGGCGATGAGCCGCTTCTCCACCGACCTTTCCGGGCGCACCCCGGCCCAGAAAACCAATATCCGGCTGGCCGCCCGCGCTCTGAACGGAGCCGTCCTGGCCCCCGGGAAAGTGTTCTCCTTCAACCGGGCGGTGGGGCAGTGCATCCCGGAGCGCGGCTTCGAGCGCGCGCCGGCCATCGTCCGGGGGGAGCGGACCCTGGAATGGGGCGGGGGCATCTGCCAGCTTTCCTCCACCCTCTACAACGCGGCCCTCCTGGCGGGCCTGGAGATCGTGGAGCGCAGGCCGCACTCCCGCCCGGCCAGCTCCGTGCCCCCGGGCAGGGACGCCGCCGTCATGTACGAGCGATTCGATCTGAAGATCAGAAACACCACCCCCTACGCCCTGCGCCTGGACGCCTCCATCACCGGGGACCGGCTGGCCGTCGCCGTGCTGGGCAGGCCGCCGAAAGACCGCCGCATCGCCCTGGAGACCCGCACCAGCCCGCACCCCCTGAGAGCGGTGGTTTACCGCGTCATCCACCGCCCGGGCGGCTCAGCGCGGCGGGAATTCATCTCGGAGGATGTGTATCGGGGGGGGAGTGAGACGCCTCAGCAGGAATAATCGCGCCCCTGGCGAATAGCCATAATGGAGACTACCTCACCTATGGAGGCAACAAGGATGAAGCGTATCCTGATCGTTTATCATTCGCAGGAAAGAGGCAATACCCGGCGGATGGCCGAGCTGGTCGCCAAGGGCTGCCGCGAAGTGCCGGATGTGGAAGTCGAGATGATCAATGTCAACGAGCAGCGGGTGGATATGAATGTGGCGGAGCAGGCCGACGCCTACGCGCTGGGCAGCCCGGACTACTTCACCTATATGGCCGGGGGACTGAAGACCTTTTTCGATGACCTCTGCCTGGCCGACTGGGCCGGCAAAAGCGTCAAGGCCAAGCCCTATGTGGCCTTCGTCACCCACGGCGGCGGGGGGGACGCCATCAAAAGCATCCACGACCTGGCCGAAGCCATGGAGCTGACCCGGGTGGCCCCGAGCGTCATCTGCCAGTGGGCGCCCACCGGCTCGGCCATCGAGCGGAGCGTGCAGTTGGGGCGGGCGCTGGCGGAATACGCGGTCAAGATGGGCTGAGGCAGACCGATGAAAAGCGACCCGGAGCCCGCCCGCGAGACGGGAATCTCGCAGGATGCGGATGTGGCCGGCGGCGGCTTGCAGCGGCGCGAAGACCGTCCTGATCGAGCGGTTCGGCTACCCCGGCGGAACGGCCACCGCCTCCCTGATGGCCTGCATCAACGGCTTCCGCACCTATTTTCTGCGATGTCATCCCGGGGGCGGAAGGGCTGCGCGGGGTCGTCATCGAAAGCGAGCCGGGCCGCCAGGCGATCATGGCCCGGGTCGTGGCGGATGCCAGCAGGGATGCCGATGTGGCCGCTCGCGGCACCATGACGGGCGGATGTGCCGCATCCGGTTCGGGAAAAGCCGCCCGGCGGGGCAGTTCGCCTGCGATTTCGGCAGTTCGACGGCGGATATCCCCTTGCTGCAGGACGCCCTGGCTTTCCAGGGCGCGGAACTCAGGCGCTGAGCTTTTCAGGAAAGGCATCTGTTTCGTGAGCAAACCGTTAAAAATCGCGGCGATTGGCGTCGGGAGCGAGAGCTTCGGGCGGGGCATTCTCGCCGACGCCCTGGGATCTCCGGAGATAGGCGAGTTCGACTGCACGCTGGTTCTGGTCGATATCGCCGAATCGGCCCTGGACCGGATGTTCCGGCTGGCGGAACGGCTCAAGGCGCATCACGGCTCTCCCGTCAGGCTGGAGAAGACCGCCGACCGCTGCCGGGCGCTGGAAGGGGCCGATTATGTGGTGACCTCGGTGGCCGTGCAGCGATACCCTCTGTGGGAGCAGGACTTCCGCGTGCCGCTGGCCTACGGGTTCCGCCACGCGCTGGGGGAGAACGGCGGCCCGGGCGCGTTGTTTCACTCCATGCGGAGCTTCGAGCTGGTGCTACCGATCTGCCGGGACATGGAACGGCTCTGCCCGGACGCCCTCCTTCTCAACTACACCAACCCGGAAAGCCGGGTGGTCAAAGCCATCTACGCGGCCACGAAGATAGAGGCCGTGGGTCTCTGTCACGGGGTGATGGGCGGCATGGACGGGGTCTGCCGGATTCTCGAAAGGCCGGAAGAGGCACTCGACATGGTGGCAGGCGGCCTGAACCATTTCTTCTGGTTCACGAAAATCGCGGACCGCAGGACCGGGGAGGATCTCTACCCCGCCCTCCGCCGGCGCATCCAGGAAGACCCGGACTGCCCGGCCGCCCCGCCGCTGGTCCGCAAAATGGTGGAGGTCTTCGGCTGCTACACCTACCCCTCCGATGACCATATCGGGGAATATCTCTCCTTCGCCAGCGGCTTCACCGGCCTGAAGTGGCATTACGGCCAGGAATACCGCCGCGTCCCCCGCGCCGCGCCTGCTCCCGGTCAGTCGCGGCTGGAGCCGTATATCTCCGGCGAAAAGCCGATCTCCGAGATCGCCGGGCGGAGCGGAGAGCTGGCGATCCCGATTGCGCTGGATATCGAGCTGAACCGCAAGTCCTGGCGGCCTGCCGTGAATGTTCCCAACACCGGCCTCTATGTCGAAAACCTCCCGGCGGAAGCGGTGGTGGAGGTCCCGGCAGTGGTGGACGGGGCGGGCATCCACCCGCAAAGCGTGGGACCTCTGCCGGAGGCCCTGGCCGCCTTCTGCCGCACGCAGGTCTCCCTGCAAACCCTCCTGGTGGAAGGCTATCTGAAGCGATCCCGCCGGCTGCTCCTCCAGGCGCTGCTTCTGGACCCGGTGGTGGACGATGTAGCCCGCGCCGAGCGGATGCTGGACGACATGCTGGATTTACAGCAGGAGTATCTGCCGAAGTTCGAGTAAGAGACCTTCTTTACAGGAGGGTCGCCCTCTCTCGCATGGATATCAAGCGAACGCCATGCAAATATACGGCCTAACATAGGGAAACAGCTTCACTTCCTTCACTTGCTGGCGGGTCGGGCAGCAAAAAGGTCGCCTCGCAAGACGGCATCTATACGGGTCAACCAAGGGCAAAACGCGGTCAGCTTCTCTTGCGGCGCAGCAGGAAGCCCGCCATGGGCAGGCCGCTCATCAGGGCCAGGAGGCCCGACGGCTCGGGGACGGGGTTTTCGGAACACTTCGTTCCCGTGATGCGGAAGGCACCTGCCGATTGATTATCACCGCGAGAATTCCAGTTGACACCGCCATCGGTGCTGCACGCTCCCGGGGTAGTGTCTCCGATGGAGTTGTCGTTCCAGGCGGCCCGGGTGTCCGGACCGGGGAAGGCGGCCAGCCAGTATTTCGTGCTGGCCGACAGCTCCGGGTTCAAGAGCGATGTGTCCAGCAGAATCGAGCCGCTGCCGTTAAGATTGGTGAAGCTGAAGGATTCGAGCTCGGAGCCGGGCAGGCCGGCGTTATCCTCCAGCACCTTCACCAGCAGCGCGTTGGTGCCGGTCACATAGAATGCGGCCAACTCGATGGTGTCCAGCTTGTAGCAGGCATCCCCCACCATGAACGAGAACGCCATCTGCTGCTGCGACACGGGGGACGCCGGCCCGGAAAGAGTGTAGCCGGACCCCGTTTCATAGCTATCGCCCGGGCCGAAGTTGCTGAAGAGGGTGTCGGCCTAGTTGTCAACCGGTAGAAATACCAGGTTTTTCGGAGACGTTGTTTTTTGCCAGAGATGTCCTCGTCAGCCACCGATGAACACCGATCAAGACAAGATCAAAACAGATGATTTTATATCGGTGTCTATCCGCTTTTGATCGGTGTTCATCGGTGGCTGAAAACACAACCTCCACCTACCCCACAATCGAAGCCGGATCCCCATGCACGGGCGGCAGGGGATGAGGGCGCACCAGAGCGCCGCCCTGCTCGTAGGACTCCATCACGGCCCAGGTGTATTCCAGGGCGGCCAGGGCGTCCCGGCCCGAGGCCCGCAGATCGTCTCTGGGAACCTGGTTGGTGATATCCTCCAGGAAGGCGTGGATCCTCCGGGGGAAGGTCTGGCCGAAATCGGAGATGCCCGAGGGGGTGACGACCGGCCCGCCCGCCGTGCCGGTGTCCAGCGTCTCCGGGCGCGCGGCCACGGTCGGCCCCGGCCAGTAGGTCACCTTTTCGATGCAGTTCTCGATGCAGAAAGTGCCGTGCGTCCCGGCCACCTCGATGCTCCACCAGCCGCCCAGCCCGTAGCTGGCGTCACCCCTCTGGCTGATCAGGTAGCCCGCGGCCCCGCTGGCGAAGCGGACGTGGATGCTGGCCGTGGAGAGCATCACCTCGCCCACCCGCCTCCGGAAGCCGGGCTGGTTCACGAAGGCCTGCACGTGGGTGATGTCCCCGCAGAAGTAGCGCATCACGCTGAAGGGGTGGGTCAGGAACGCCTTCAGGTGGAAATAGGGGAATCCCTTGATTTTCGCGGATCCCGGGGCGCTGTAGCCCTCCGGCTCGCCGCCCTGGAAGCCCATCTTGTGCAGGCAGAAGATATGCTCCCCGATCTGGCCTTCATTCATATACTGCATAGCCTTCTCGGCGGGCGGGGTGAAGAAATGGTTCAGGTTGCCGCCCAGGTAGACCTTCTTCTCGGCGGCGAATTTCACCATCTCGCGGGCCTCCTCCACCATATTGGAGAGCGGCTTCTCCACCAGAACGTTCTTGCCTGCCGCCATCGCCTGCATCGCCGGCTCGTAGTGCCAGCTCCCGTTCTCCAGGCCGCCGGTGCAGACATCCACGATATCCAGCTCTTCATTGGCGAGCATATCGCCCAGATTGTAATAGGCTTTGCAGTTGTACTTTTCCGCCCCTTTGTCCGCCCGCTCCCGGACGACATCGCAGATAGCCACCAGATCCCCCAGGGGGTCCTGCCTATACGAATCCGCGTGAGGGATGCCGATGCCGTGCATCCCCACAATCCCGACTTTCAGTGCCATGTTATCTCCTCCCTGCATGACGAAGCCGCTGACCGCGGCCCTGCTGGCTCAGCCTTTCGCCAGCACCGGGCAAACTCCTTCAGGCCAGAATCAATCCCCCATCTCCGTCAGGCTTTCCTCGGTGATGTTTTTCGGGCGGGCCAGGCAGTAGAGGAGGGCGATCCCGGCCAGCAGCCCTGCCGCGATCTTCAGGGCCTCCGGCTGGGCGTGGGAGAGCATCAGCAGGCAGACCGCGATCCCCGCCGCCGGCACGAAGACCGGGATCTCGAAAAAGCCCTCCGGCTCGCCCGGGCGCGTTTTCAGGAGGATCAAAGAGGCATTGATCGCCACAAAAACGCTGAGCAGGAGCGCGCTGGTGGCCGAGGCCAGAATCTTCAGGTCGCCCGAAAGGGCCAGGACGACCACGATGCCCATCAGGGCCAGTATGGCGATATAGGGCGTGCGCCGCACGGGGTGAACGGTTCCCAGGACGCGCGGCACGAACCCCAGGCGAGCCATCCCGTAGACCAGGCGGGAGCCCATGATATAGTTCAAAAGGGCCGTGTTGGTGATGGCGAAAAGGCTGATGGCGGTAAAAAGGATCGTGGGAAAGGCCGGGGCCGCCCTCCGCACCACCTCCACCAGAGGCTCCCTGGAGGCGGCCAGATCCCGGTGCGGCACCACCGAGATCGCCGAAACGGAGACCGCCATATAGATGACGGCCGTGATCGCCAGGGCCAGCGCCACCGCCCTGGGGAAAACGCGCTGCGGGTTCTTGACCTCCTCTACGATATTGATCATATCCTCGAAGCCCACGAAGGCGTAGAAGGTCAGCACCGACCCCTGGAGGATGAGCGAAAGCGAGAAGGCGGAGGCCGCACTGCCGGCGGCAGGGGTTTCCAGGTAGTTCACCGAACCCCAGAAGCGCATCCCGACCGCGACGATGATCGCCAGGCCCGTCACTTCCACGGCGGTGCAGACGATGTTGAGCCACATCGATTCCCGCACGCCCCAGAAATTGACGAAGGTGAGAACCGCAATGAAGCCGAGGATGATGACCTCCAGCGGCAGCCCGCTGAGGATCGGGGAGAGATACCCGGAAAAGGCCCGGGACTGGGCCGCCATCGAGGTCAGGCCGGAGGCCATCACGGCCAGCCCGACCAGGTAGGAGAGGAAAGGCTTCCCGAACGCCCGGTGCGAGATATAGGCGGCCCCCGCCGCCCTCGGGTAGCGCGACCCCAGGGAGGCATAGGAAAGCCCGGTCAGCATCGCCGCCACCATGCTGGCGAGAAAGGCGACCCAGACCGCGTTCCCCATCACCCCGGCCACCTTTCCCACCAGGGCGTAGATGCCCGACCCCAGCATATCCCCCACCCCATAGATCACCAGAGACCAAAGCCCCAGCGTCCGGACCAGGGTCGGGGCGGAAGGGGAGGATGAGCTATCGGCCATGTTTTCTCCTGAAGACGATAACGGATGCAGGATGATCTCAAAGGGCGAACACAGGGTTCGCCCCATACGCATCAAGATAAGGGGAAATATCCTCTATTCCTGGGGGGGTGGGTTGCCTCGCTCCCCTGGGATGGGTTACCCCTCTCCCCTAGCCCCTCTCCCCGAAACCCAAGGGATGCGCCGGAGCGCCTCCGGGGAGAGGGGGAGAGGGTGCGGTACTTGCCCCCCCCATCCCCTCCCCCTGCCCGTTTCGGGAAGGGGGCCGGGGGGTTAGGTAACCGTCTATCAGAGTCCCGCACCCCGCCCCGGCGGGACAGTCACCCTGATCGGGATCCCTGTGGGCGAACAAATCGTTCGCCCCTATCCCATCCTCTTTCACCGGTACAGCCCCCGCTCTGCGATATACGCCTCCACGCATTCGGGAAGCTGGTATTTGATGGAGCGGCCTGTGGCGATCCGGAGCCTGAGATCGGTGGAAGAGATTTCGAGCTGAGGGATGTGGACCGAGTGTACGCGCTCCAGGGGCAGCCAGGGGGCGATCTCCTCGATATTGATCTCCAGCCCGGGCCGGGTGACGACGGCCAGGCGGGCCAGGCGGACGATTTCCTGCGGCTCCTTCCAGAGCGCGATGTCCCTGGCTGCATCCTCGCCGACGATGAAATAGAGATCGGCCTCACAGGAGGCGCTCAGGAGGCGAAGGGTTTCGACGGTGTAAGAGGGCGGCGGTCGGTCGATCTCGATCCGGGAAACGGCGAAGCGAGGGTTGGAGGCCACGGCCATCTCCGCCATGCGGAAGCGGTCTTCCGGCGGGGACCGGACGCGCCCCATCTTGAAAGGAGAGGCCGCCGTCGGGACGAAGAGAACCCTGTCCAGCTTGAGGGCCGCCCGCGTCTCCTCGGCGGCCACCAGATGGCCGTAGTGGATGGGGTCGAACGACCCGCCCAGAATGCCCAGCCGCATCTTCACCCCTTGCGCGTCTCAGGTGCTTTTGACGACGATATCCTCGATAATATCGGCCAGGTCCTCGCATCTGTCGAGGGCGTTTTCCAGGTAATCGTAGATTTCGCGCCATTTCAGGACTTCGATAGCAGAAGACTCCTGGCTGAAGAGGATCGCCAGCCCCTCGCGGCAGGCCCGGTCGCCCGCTGTTTCCCACTCGTGGACGGCCTGGCACGGCTCCATCACTTTTTTCAGATCGCGCACATCGCTCAGGGAGGCGACGGCCGTGCGGATCTGGTCCGTGGCCTGCACCAGAGAGCGGGCCATATCCAGAGACTGCACGGTCGGGCCGGAGATTTTGTAGAGGACCATGCGGTCCGCCGCCTCCTCGATGGCGCTGCCCACATCGTCGAGGGCGTGGGCCAGGGCGTAGATATCCTCCCGCTCCAGGGGTGTGACAAAGGTTTTGTTGAGCATATCGGAGATGTCGCGGGCGATGCGGTTGTTCTCCCGTTTGACCTCCAGGATGGCGCTGGCTTTCCGCTCGATATCGGCGTAGTCCTCCAGCATCGCCAGCAATTTCCGGGCGGCTTCCTGAACGCACTCCGAGGAATCGCCGAACAGATCGAAAAACTTCTCTTCACGAGGCAAAAGACGTATCATGTGTACCTTTCCGAAACGAAAACTCCTCTTCAGGCCGGGGCGCAGGGCCTGCTTCCTGCGCCGCAGCCGGGACGCGGCAGGCGGCGCGGTCGGTCACGAGTTATCATTTCTCGAACCGCAGGCAAAGTCCTTCCTTCCGGGCGGACAGCCGCCCAAATATTTTCTTTCTCGGCCCCTTCTTCGCTTGACATTCGATATTTTGTGTGTTATACTTCATTCACCCCCATATATGGTATCAATAGCCGTCAAAGCTGCCCGCACCGCGCGCTTTTGCCGAGGCGTTCGGCGCGGACGATGACCGGAACTCAAGGAGTGATGCGGCGTGAAATGCCCGTTTTGCGGCCATATCGATGACAAAGTACTCGATTCGCGCTCCATTCGCGAGGGTCAGGCCATCAAACGGCGGCGCGAATGCCTCCAGTGCCACCGGCGGTTCACCACCTATGAAGAGATCGAGGAACGCAAGCTGATGGTCATCAAAAAGGACGGTCGCCGCGAGCCGTTCGACCGGAACAAGGTGCTGCGCGGCATCCTGACCGCCTGCGAGAAAAGGCCCATCGGCATGGAAACCGTCCTCGGCACGGTGGAGGAGATCGAGATGCTCTTCCAGGACAGGGCCGACCGGGAAGTGCGGACATCCGAGATCGGCGAGTCGGTGATGGAGCGGCTGCACGGCCTGGACGAAGTGGCCTATGTGCGCTTCGCCTCGGTATACCGCCAGTTCCGCGACGCCAGCCAGTTCAAGGACTTGCTGAAAGGGCTGGACGAAGAAAACAAAGCATAAAAAGCCGCTTTTCCTGCGCTGGGCGGTGAAACGGGGATGATCCCGTAAGAAGGAGAGAAGTTCCATGCAGATCGAGCGTCATTACACGCGCTCAGGGGAAAGCCCGTATGCGGGCCTGAAATTCGAGTCAAGGCGTTCGGAGATTCGCAACCCGGATGGGTCGCTGGTTTTCGAGATGACGGATGTGCAGGTTCCCTCGGAATGGTCCCAGGTGGCGACCGATATCCTGGCCCAAAAGTATTTCCGCAAGGCCGGGGTTCCGCAAAACAGTCCGGACGGAGAGCCGCTCGCGGACGCCCAGGGCCGGCCTGTCCTCGGCGGGGAGCGGGACGCCCGCCAGGTCTTCCACCGGCTGGCGGGCTGCTGGCGGCGCTGGGGCGAGCAATACGGCTATTTCGACACCCCTGAAGACGCCCGGGCGTTCTATGATGAGGTCTGTCACATGCTGGCCCGACAGATAGCCGCCCCCAACAGCCCCCAGTGGTTCAATACGGGCCTCCACTGGGCCTACGGGATCGCCGGGCCGCCCCAGGGGCATTTCTTTGTCGATCCCTCCACCAGGAAGCTCACCCGCTCCAAAAACGCCTACGAGCGCCCCCAGCCGCATGCCTGCTTCATCCTGTCCGTCAATGACGACCTGGTGAATCCCGGCGGCATTATGGATCTCTGGACCCGGGAGGCCCGCATCTTCAAATACGGCTCCGGGGTCGGCACCAACTTCAGCCTGATCCGCAGCGACGGGGAGTCGCTTTCGGGCGGCGGGAAATCCTCCGGGCTGATGTCCTTCCTGAAGGTGGGCGACCGCTCCGCAGGGGCCATCAAATCGGGCGGCACCACCCGGAGGGCGGCCAAGATGGTCTGCCTGGACATCGATCATCCCGATATCGAAACCTTCATCAACTGGAAGGTGGCCGAGGAGCAGAAGGTGGCGGCCCTGGTGTCCGGCTCCCGCCTCTGCGAGAAGCACCTGAACGCCGTGATGAAAGCCTGCCACGACTGGCCTAGCCCCACCGAGCGGTTCGACACTGGCCGCAACGAGGCCCTGTGCCACGCCGTCGCGGACGCGAAATCGGCGCAGGTGGCGGTCAATTACATCCACCGGGTCATCCAACTGGCCCGGCAGGGCTTCACCTCCCTCGAATTCGCGACCTACGACACCGACTGGGACTCCGAAGCCTACTACACCGTCAGCGGGCAGAACTCCAACAATTCGGTGAGGATTTCCAATGCTTTCATGCAGGCGGTCAAAGCGGACGGCGAATGGCGGCTGACCTACCGCATCTCCGGCAAGGCCGCCCGGACGCTCCGGGCCAAAGAACTCTGGGACGAGATCGCCTATGCCGCCTGGAGCTGCGCCGATCCCGGCCTCCAATACGACACCACCATCAACGAATGGCACACCTGCCCCGCCGACGGCCCCATCCGCGCTTCCAACCCCTGCTCGGAATACATGTTCCTGGACGACACGGCCTGCAACCTCGCCAGCCTGAACCTGGTCAAATTCTACGACCCCGAAACGGGCCGCTTCGATATCGAGAGCTTTCGGCACGCCATCCGCCTCTGGACGATCATCCTGGAGATCAGCGTCCTGATGGCCCAGTTCCCCAGCGAGCGGATCGCCCAGCTCAGCTACGAGTTCCGCACATTGGGGCTGGGCTATGCGAACCTGGGAGCTCTCCTGATGCAGATGGGCATCGCCTACGACAGCGAGGAAGGTCGGGCCATCACCGGGGCGCTGACGTCCATCATGGGCGGGGAATCCTACGCCGCCTCTGCGGAGATGGCGGCCCGGCTCGGCCCCTTCAGCGGGTTCGAGAAGAACCGGGACCATATGCTCCGGGTCATCCGCAACCACCGGCGGGCCGCCCGGAGCGCGCCTGCCGGGGAATACGAGGGGCTGACCGTCAAGCCGGCCGGCATCGCCGCGGACGCCTGCCCCGCCGCCCTGCTCGATGCGGCCCGCAGCGCGTGGGATCGGGCGCTGGCGATGGGAGAGGAGTACGGCTTCCGGAACGCCCAGGTGACCGTCCTCGCCCCGACCGGAACCATCGGCCTGGTGATGGACTGCGACACCACGGGCATCGAGCCGGACTTCGCCCTGGTCAAATTCAAGAAGCTGGCGGGCGGAGGGTATTTCAAGATCATCAACCAGTCCATCCCTCCGGCCCTCCGGAGGCTCGGCTACGCGGAGAGGGAGATCGAGGACATCATCCGCTACTGTAAAGGGGCGGGCACGCTCAAGGGCGCTCCGGCAGTCAACCACGACTCTCTGCGGGCCAAAGGCTTCACCCAGGAGGCGCTCGACAGGCTGGAGGGCGCTCTGGGCCAGGCGTTCGAGATCGGGTTCGCCTTCAATGCCTGGACGCTCGGGGAGGAGTTCTGCAAGCAGCTGGGATTCACGAACGAGCAGCTTTCCGACTGGAATTTCAGTATGCTGGAGGCGCTGGGCTTCACCCCTGCCGAAATCCAGGCCGCCAACGACTACTGCTGCGGGACCATGACCATCGAGGGCGCTCCGCATCTCAAACCGGCCCACTACCCGGTCTTCGACTGCGCCAACCGGTGCGGCAGGACCGGCAGACGGTTCATCGCCTATGAAGCGCACCTGCGGATGATGGCCGCCGCGCAGCCCTTCCTCTCCGGAGCCATCTCCAAAACGATCAACATGCCCAACGAGGCCGCCGTTTCCGACATCCGGAAAGCCTACGACCTCTCCTGGCAGTTGTGCCTGAAGGCCGTGGCGCTTTACCGGGACGGCTCCAAGCTCAGCCAGCCGCTCAGCTCCGTTTCCGGCGACCCCCTGGTGGCCGAGCTGATGGCGATTGCGCCCTCCTCGGCGGCCACCCCGCACCCCATCCAGGTGGCGGAGAAGATGGTCTACCGCTACCTCGCCCGCAGGCGGCAGATGCCCAGCCGCAGGCGCGGCTATACCCAGAAGGCCCGGGTGGGCGGCCACAAGGTCTATCTCCGCACCGGCGAATACGATGACGGCAGCCTGGGCGAGATCTTCATCGATATGCACCGCGAAGGGGCCGCCTTCCGGAGCCTGATGAACTGCTTCGCCATCGCCATCTCCCTGGGGCTTCAGTACGGGGTCCCGCTGGAGGAATATATCGATGCCTTCGTCTTCACCCGCTTCGAGCCTGCGGGCATGGTGCAGGGGAACGACCGGATCATGATGTCCACTTCGGTCATCGATTACATCTTCCGGGAGCTGGCGATCAGCTACCTGGGACGGACCGACCTGGCCCAGGTCAAAGAGGAGGACCTGCGCGGCGATACCATCGGCGAACCGAAAACTCAGGATCCCGACTACATCCGTGAAGAGGTGGTCGAGGAACACATGGTCGCCGAGTTGCCGGGCAAGGAAGGCCACTCCAACGGCAGCAACGGCTTCGAGCGCACCGCCCTCAAGATGCAGCTTCATGAGATGGCGGCGGTCCGGCCCAGCGTGGAGGACGAGCGCATGCGGGTCGCCCGGCTCAAAGGCTACGAAGGCGACCCCTGCTCCGAATGCGGCCAGTTCACCATGGTCCGCAACGGAACCTGCCTGAAATGCGACACCTGCGGGGCCACCAGCGGTTGCTCGTAAAGAAAAAGGGCGCTTCTCAGCGCCCTTTTTTCTTGGGCCTTTCCGGTGTCAGAATTTTCGCTTTACCCGCAGGGGCACGTCATGCCCTGCCCCTGCATATCGCCCCTTCCCTATCAGGACTTTCGCTTTGCCGGGATTTCGTAGGGGCGCGATTTATCGCGCCCGCTCGATGTTGAGGGCGCGATTTATCGCGCCCCTACTTGGCCCCCCGACGGAGCCTGCCAGCTTCCAGAGCGAAAGTCCTGCTAGATCTCCTCCAGCATCCTGAAGATATTTCCGAGGCATATATAGCTGGCCTGCTCGCCCGATTCGGAGAAGGCGCTGCCGCCGGGGCGGTTGAGGAGGTCTTCGGAGAGGGCGACGGGGCGCCAGTGAGTTTCCAGGGCCACCCAGCCGTCGTAATCGCTGTCGATCAATGCCTTGAACTGGCCTTTCCAGTCCACCACCCCCTCGCCGATGGGAACGCAGCGAGCGCCTTCTTTGGCGGTTTCGTCCCGCCGGGCGTCCTTGACGTGGACGTGGGCGATATCGGCTTTCAGGCGGTTGTAGCCGTCCGGGAAGGGCGCTTCGCCGTCCGGGGCGAATACCTCGTTGCAGGGATCCCATACGACTTTGATATTCGGGGAATTCAGGTCAGTAAGGAACCTCTGGAGCCGTTTGGCGGTGGAGATATGGGTGGAGGCTTCGTTTTCGATGCCCAAAGTGATGCCTTCGCCTTCCACAATATTTTTCGGCTCCTGGTAGAGCGCCACCAGGTCGTCCCAGATCTCCTCGGCCCGCCCGGTGTTCCAGAAGACGAAACCCCGGATGATATCGGTTTCCAGCTTTTTGGCAACCCGGATGCACCGGCGCAGGATATCGAGATGCTGCCGGTACTGCTCTTCATTGCCGTAGTCGCATTTCAAGAAGGGGGAGGAGATGGCGCAGACCTTCAGACCCGCCGCATCGAGCGTTTTCTTGAGGGTCTCCACATTCGCATCGGTCAATGCCTGGGGCGGCTTCTCCCAGACGGAGCGGATCTCCACCCCCTGGAGCTTGAATTCTTTCGCCAGGTTGACGGCCCGGTTCAAATCCTGACTCACCTCATCGGTAAAGACAGCCGTTTTGAACATATATCCCTCCTGTGGGTTCATGATCAACAGAAAGCGAGCGCGTATCTCCGCTACAGATTCGCCCTTGCCCGGGAAAATCCTTCACCCGAATTTATGCGCAACCTGCGGCGCTTTCTTTCGTTATACCTTGAAACGCATATGGTTTTTCATCAGGGAGGGATCTGAGACAGATGCCGACGGTTTACGAGACATCGCGGAAGGTGATGGAGAATGCGGAGAAGGTGATTGTCGGGAAGCGCGGGGCGATCCAGATGGCCCTGGTCGCTCTTTTTTCGGAGGGGCATATCCTGCTGGAGGATGTGCCGGGGGTCGCGAAAACGATGCTGGCACGCGCCCTGGCCTGTTCGGTGGGCTGTCAGTTCCGGCGGGTGCAATGCACCCCGGACCTCCTCCCTTCCGACCTGACCGGCATCTCCATCTTCAACCAGAAAACCCAGGAGTTCGAGTTCCACCCCGGTCCGATCCTTTCCAATATCCTCCTGGCCGATGAGATCAACCGGGCCACCCCGCGCACCCAGTCGGCCCTGCTGGAGTGCATGGCGGAAAGGCAGTTCACGGTGGACGGCCAGACGCGCCCCCTGCCGCGCCCCTTCCTGGTGATCGCCACCCAGAACCCGGTCGAATACGAGGGCACATTCCCCCTGCCCGAAGCCCAGTTGGACCGCTTTCTCCTCCGCATGTCCATCGGCTACCCCGATTTCGAGGACGAAAACGAGATGCTGGTGCGCCTCCAGGCCGCCCACCCCATCGACTCCCTGGAACAGGTCATCGGCCACGAAGATCTGGTGGACGCCCAGCAGAAGGTGAAAGGCGTTTTCGTACACGACCGCATCCGGCAGTATCTGGTGCAGATCGTCCAGGGAACCCGCGCCTGCCCGGATCTGATTTTAGGGGCCAGCCCCCGCGCCTCCCAGGCCCTATTCCGCGCCTCCCAGGCCCTTGCCGCCATGAACAACCGCGATTTCGTCCTCCCGGACGACATCAAGGCCCTCAGCCCCTATGTCCTGGAACACCGGGCCATCCTCAACCCGGAAAGCCGACTCCGTCGCAAAACCGCCCGTTCTATCATTCAGGATGTCGTGGACTCCGTGCCCGTGCCGGTGGAGAGGAGGCAGTAGGAGCGCGCCGCGCCGCGCCCCTTTACCTATACCATGAACACCGCCAAATGGCTGGTTCCCTGTCTTGCGATACTGGCGATTTCGCTCATCTTCCAGCTCGGTTCGTTCGCGTACGCGCTCTACGCGCTGGCCGGGCTGATCGCCCTGTCGCGCCTGATGGGGCATTACAGCCTGGAGAGCATCGAGGAAACGCGGCGGCTGAGCCGGAACCGGATTCACCCGGGCGAGACGGCGGAGGTGGAGGTCAGCGTCCGAAACGCCAAGCCCTTCCGGGTGCTGTGGGCGCTGGCGGAGGATACGGCCCCGGAAGCCCTCAGGCCGGAGGGCGATCTTCTCAAAGTCGCCACCCTGAAACCCTATGGCACCCTGAACTTGCGCTACCGGCTGACTGGCCTGAAGCGCGGCTATCACCGGGTCGGGCCGGTGATCCTGGAGTCGGGAGATCTGTTCGGCCTGGTGCGCCGCTTCAAGGTGGGGGAACAGGCACAGTATCTGACCGTTTTCCCGAAGGTGGTGGAGGTCTCTGGGTACGCCATCCCGGCCCTGAAACCGGTCGGGGAGGTGCGGCTGAGGCGCAGCCTTTTCGAGGATCCGACCCGCCTGGTCGGGGTGCGCGAATACCGCCACGAGGACAGCATGAAGCGCATCCACTGGAAAACCACCGCCAGGACGGGCAGCCTTTACAGCAAAATCTACGAGCCGACCACCATGATCGGGGCCAACCTGGTGGTCGATTTCCACCGCGACTCCTACGATGCGCCCGGCTGGGAAGAAAGGCTGGAGCTGGCCGCCACCGTTGCCGCCTCGCTGGGACATTACATCCTCTCCCAGAGCCAGCAGGTCGGGCTTTTGAGCAACGGGCGCGATGCCGCCGACCGGATCCGGCAGGAGAAGGCGGCGGAGGCCCTGAGCCGCTCGGAGGCCCGGAAGCTGGCCTCTCAGGAAGGAGCCTCGGATCGGATGCGCCCTGTGGAGCTGCTTCCCCGCAAGGGCGACGAGCAGCGGATGCAGCTTCTGGAGGCTCTGGCCCGGCTGGAGCTTTCCAGCGGCCTATCGGTCTCGGAGATGCTCTGGCAGGAGCATCCCGGCATGGCGCGGGAGGCCGCTGTCGTGGTGATCGCCCCCCGCGCGCCACGAGGGCTGCTGCAAGTGCTGGGGCAGATTCACCGGGTCGGGTTCGTGGTGGCCCTTTTCGTGGTGCAGAATTTCCAGGCGTATGCGGAGGCCGCAGGGCTGCTGGCCCCGGAGCATATTCCGGTCTTTCACGTCGGGGAGGAGTGGGAGCTGCATGATATCACCATCCACCGGATCTGACGCGCCCGGCGACCGCGGCGGCGATTTCCTGACCAATATCATAATTCCCGTCGCCGTGGTCGGCATGGTCGGAAGCCTGGTCTACTTTCTGATCGACCTGCGCTCCGTGCTGGCGGCGGGCGGGGAGGATATGCTCCGGTTCGTCTGCTTCTGGTTCCTCATCGGCACGGTCGGCATCGAGCTTATCCGGGCCACCCGCGGCAGCGGCGCCATCGCCGCCCCTTATGTCTTCGGGCTGGCGGGGGCGATGTTTCTGTTCGTCTATATCTTTACCACCCACTTCGGCGGGATGGCGGCCACCTCCCGGGCGGGCCTCTCCCTGCTGGCGAACTACTTTATCGTCGGAGTCCTCTGGTGGGCCTCCGGCTGGCTCACCCGGGAATGTATGCAGGCGGACACTCAGGAAGGGCCGGACAGCGGCATCCTCAGCGCCGCGCCGGACAATGCCTCTCATCGCAGGCGACCTGTGGGCCGTTCGGTCATTTACTTCTCCCTGGTCTCCCTGGCGCTTTTCGGGCTGGGACAGAGGCTGCTGGTAGCGGCAAGGCCCGATATCTACCGGCACGCTTTCTGGTGTATCGTCATCAACCTTTTCGCCGCCCTCTCCCTCCTGGCGGTCACCAACCTCTCCAGCCTGGGCATCTACGCCCGCCTGCGCCGCGCCGAACTCCCGCCCGGCATCCGCCCGATGTGGCTCTCCGCCAGCGCCCTCACCGTGCTGGTGATCCTCGTCTTCGCCTGGGCCTTGCCCCGCCGCGACCCGCAATACCGGCCCGAATGGATGGCGGAAGGCTCCCTGCGGCCCTACCAGGGGCCTTCCCGGTCGCCCGACAGCGCCCCTTTCGAGGGCGGGCGCAAAACCTATCGGCCGTCCCCCAACGCCTTGCAGGGCCAGGGAGCCAAAGACCAGGCCGCCACGCAGGGCCGCACCCGGGAAGGATCGAAGGCCGCTTCCCGCGGGCAGGAGATCGCCAGAGGAAGCGCCGGCGGCGAACGCCCGCAGGGGAAAACGACGCCCAGACCCGGCGATTCCGACCGGCCCGGTCCCGGCGGCCCGAGCCGGGAGGCGCAAGACCTGACCGGCAGAAGGCTTGAGGAGCGGCCCGGCAGACAGGCCGAACCGGACCGGGGGCCGCCCTCCCAGGACAGCGCCTCGCCGCCCGACCCCTCCGAAGGCTCCGAACCGCAGCCTTCCGCCGCGCCGGAAACGTCCCGGCCGCTGCCCTATTTTGCTTCCCAGACCCCCGTGCCGGGGATTTTACGCTGGCTGGCAATCGCTCTTCTGATCCTGGCGATCCTCTACGCCCTGGCCCGCCTTCTGCCCGCCCTGTGGGAGCGTTTAAAGGCGCTGAAAGACTGGCGGCCTCCGGGGTTTCTGGCGGTCTGGGCGGGCAGGCTCCGCGCCTGGTGGCAGCGGCTCCTCGGCAGGCTGCCCCGGTTCGGCAGGGCGTCTCGGGCGCAGGCCCGGTCGGAAAAACCGTTCGATCTCCGCTACGACCCGTTCGCCGATCCCGACCGCCCCGCCCGCGAGATCGTTGCCGATGTCTACGGCACGCTGATGGCCTTCGCCGCCATGACCGGCTATCCCCGCTCCGAGGACCAGACGCCCTATGAATTTCTGAGAAAGCTCCCCGCCCCGCTTCATCCCCTCCAGGATCAGGCCGCTCTGATGACCCGGCTGTACGTCCAGGCGGCCTACACCTCCCGGGATATCCCCGAGGGCGCGCTTTCTTCCCTGCGCGAAGCCTGGCAGGTCTTGAGAGGGCATATCGGGGAGTATATGAGCCAAAGGCATGGCGAGAGGATCGCCCGGATGGCCGCACACGAATCCTGAGCGCATCTCTCGACCGCAGGGTGATCGTCTTCGAATTTCTCAATCGGTTGACTCTATTTTACCCTTCGTCCAGCAGCGCCAGGCTCACGCTCTCCGCCGGGCAGAGAAGCTGGCAGCGGAAATCGCTCAGGGTGTCCACCGGCCTTTCCTCCAGAGGGATCATCTCCAGAGAATCGGGGGACCATCGGCAGGCCGAATCGATCCTGTAGACAGTCAGCCGCTTGAGGCCGGGGGAAAGGTTCTGAAAAGATAGGGTGACCACCTTATCCTCCGCCTGCTCCGGGTTCCAGTTGGCGATCAGGAGAGCGGTACGGCCTTCGGCGCGGGAGGCCAGCAGGCGAAGGTCCGGATCGTCAGATCCGGTCGAGAGGCGGTCCGGCCCCATCAGGGACAGCATTCGGTAGACGAAATACTGCGGGCGGGCCTCCTCGTCCACCCCGAAAAGGCCGAAACGGTGCGGAACCTCGTTCCAGTGGGTGAGCATCCCTTGCACCCCCGCCTCCGAAAAGAATGGGGCGAACGCCTCCCGGTAGCAGACCTGATCCCAGATGTGGTAATAAAACGACCAGTCCAGCCCGGCGTCGGTCATGGCGATGATCGATGCGGCGATGGTCGCGGCTCTGCCCGGGGCGTATGCCAGGTCTTCGGAGGAAACCGGATCGAAGCTTTTGCTCCACTCGGTCACCATCATCTCCGGCCTGGGTCCGGGGTAATCGGCGAGAAGCCGTTTGGCCTTTTCCACGCCCAGGGCGTGGCGCGATGCGTCATCGTTGTAGATATGCCAGGAAACGAAATTGAGAGGCGTTCCCGACGCTTTGCACCGGGCCACAAAGCCGGGGAGAGGTTCGTTATCGATCCAGCAGGCTGCCGGACCGCCCACTTCGGCCCCCGGGGCGGCCCGGCGGATCGGCTCGATGGCCGTTCGGTAGAACTCGAAATAATCGCCGGGATCGGGGATCAGATAGGGCGAGCCGCCCGATTCCCCGATATCGGTTTCATTGCCGATCTCCCAGTGCGAAACGATCCCCCGCTCCCTCGAATAGCGCCGGGCCATCTCGAACAGGAGGCCCTGCCAGGCAGCCCGGTCGGTCGGCTGCCAGACGGAATGGTCGGTGGCGGGAAAAAGAGGCTTCGGCTTGATCGTGAGAGCGGCCACCACCTTCGCGCCGGTGCGGGCGAGGGCCTCCATATAGGGATCGAGCCTGCTCCAGTCGTAGCGGCCCGCCTGAGGGCAGACCCGGAAGAACTCCTGGACGAAGATGCGGACGAGCCGGGGATGGAGTAGCCTCATGCCCTCCACCACGCGCTCCGGCAGAGGGTGGAAGTTGATGCCCCCATGGCTGAAGGCGTGCCGCCATAGCTCCAGCGGCCCGCTCCTTCCCCCGGCATCGATGGTCACGGTTTTTCGCGGCAGGGACAGGATCGGATGCTGCATCGAACGGCCTCCTGGAAAATGTCGTTTTCCGGTCGATTCGCAATCAAGGGCAAGAATCCTTCCGCCCGACGCCGCAGGAGACAGGCCGCCCGACGCCGAAGATAGAGATATTCGGAGGATTTTCGCTCGACGTTATTTGCAAAGGACAGGGGCACGGCTAAACGATGCCCCATAGCGATCCAGATCAGGTGAAAGATCCTCCGCTCCTGGGGGAGGGGTGACCGCTCTCCCCTGGCCCCTCTCCCCGAAACCCAAGGGATGCGCCGGAGCGCCTCCGGGGAGAGGGGGAGAGAGGGTGCGGTGCTTGCCCCCCCATCCCCGCCCCCTGCCCGAAACGGGCAGGGGGCGGGGGGTTAGGTAACGGTCTCCCCAAGGCCCGCCCCTCGCCCCGGCGGTACAGTCACCCTGATCGGGATCGCTATGGGCACGGCTAAACGATGCCCCTACACGATACCGTGTCAGTATTCGCGCCCAGTGAAAGTCCGGATCTATCGACGGCAGGCGCGATTCCGATGTATGACTCCACTGGCGAACTGGCCCATGAAATCGAGGCGGGCGAGGATACGTTTCTCGAACTGAAGGAAGTGTTCTTCAGGGGCGATTCTCCCCGTTTCGCCGATGAAGAATCGCGGGCGGCTGAAGCGGTGGCTCAGGTCTTGTACTCCTTCGCCGACACGGAGGGCGGGGTCGCCGTCTTCGGCGTTAATGACCGCCGGCAGGTTGTCGGGATCGCTGAGGATAAGATCGGAACCCTGGAGGAATGGCTGCTGCACATCGCGCAGAACAATTGCGATCCTCCGGTATATCTCACACTGGATCGCAGGCGCCTTCCCGATCCCGGCGGCGCTCTCCGTTCGTGCCTGAAAGTCGATATCCCCAAAAGCCTGTACGTCCACCGCACATCGGGCGGGCGCTGGCTGATGCGGCTCGGCTCTCACTGGGTCGATATGATCGCTGAGCAGCTGGCTCGCCTGATCGAAAAACGGTGCATCGCAGGGCCGTTCGAGGAGCGCTCGCTCCAAAGCGCCCGGCTCGACGA
Source organism: Armatimonadota bacterium (assembly GCA_020846535.1). Classification (GTDB taxonomy): domain Bacteria; phylum Armatimonadota; class JADLDR01; order JADLDR01; family JADLDR01; genus JADLDR01. Next base: position 28,553 of record JADLDR010000244.1, read on the forward strand.
CTTGAATGCGACGCTTTTCGAGGACTACTGCCTCCGGTGGTTTGGCCCGGATGGGGAAGATACCGCGCTGGTGGATATGGAGTCACGGTTGGTCAACCTCAGGCTGGCGGCCCGGCTGGAGAACGGGAGGGTGGTTCCGACCGTGATGGGAATCCTCCTGTTCGGTCGCCCGGCCCTCCCTCTGCGCCCCGGAGAGGGAGGGCCGGGGTGGGTGAGGCGCTTTCCATCGACTTTGAAACAGTCCTTCCAATCGCTTGACACCCCTTGTCCTGTATGATAAACTAACGGTAACGCAAAACGAATGGATGAGGAAGGTGGACCGGATGCGGGGTTTGGTTATCGCAATCCTGATTCTGATCGGGCTGGCTCTTTTGGCCGGCTGCGGGGGCAGCGCCACGCCGTTCAGTCCCATGAACAGCAGCTTGCAGCAGCAATTCGAAAGCGCGGCCCGGCCTGCGCTAACTACCCGGCCTGCTTCGGCCCCCAAACTCTGGGACGCCAAAGCCCTCGCCCAGCAGCCCCTCGACGCCAAACCGGAGCCTGTCAAGGAAGAAACGATTGACAAAACCCTTGTTCGCGTCCAGGAAGTGATCTTCAACGGGGAAAAAGAACAGGAGAAAGCCGCTCGCCTTTCGGCTGTGCTGGTGTCTCCGGTTCCCGGCCCGAAAGTCAAAAGGCTTCCGGCTGTCCTGGTGATCGGCGAGTCGAAAGAATCCGCCGGGGCCGCCGCCCGGCATCTGGCCGTCAACGGCTATACGGCTCTGGCCTACGCCCCGGGCGGGCTGACGGATGAAGCGGTCTATAAGGCGAAACCGGCCCTGAAGGACAGCGCCCTCTACGGCCTGGTGTCGGGCGCGATGCGGGCCGTCTCGCTCCTTGCCGACCAGCCGACCGCGGACCCCCGGAAGGTCGGGGTTCTGGGGATCGGATGGGGCGGGGTGGCGGCCTGCCTGATGAATGCGGTGGACAAACGGGTTCAGGCGGTCAGCGCCGTCCTGACCGGGCCGGAAGGCGTCAGAACGGCCTGGAACGAACAGATAGGCAAACTCGGCGAAGACCGGGAAAGGTGGATACTGGCCTACGACCCGCTGAGCTATCTGGGCGATATGCGCCAGCCGATACAGTTGCAGGCAGACCCTTCCGGCAAATTCTACCCCGTCTCCGGCATCCGCAGGCTGAGCCAGGACGCGAAAAGCGATGTGACGCTCCTCTTCCGCGTCCGACCGAAGGGCCAGAAGGCGGAGGATGTGGAGGCCGCCCGGATCTGGCTCGACAGCGCCCTCAAGAACGCTCCCAAACTGCCCGGCCTCAAAGCCCAGGCGGACGGCAAGGAGTCCGTGACCATCACGGCCCAGGGAGGCGGGCCGCTGAAGGCCGTCACCCTCTATTATGCCCTCGGCAACCCTCTTGCCCTGGAGGGACGTCCCTGGAAAGCGGTGGAGGCCCGGCAGGAAGGCGGAAAGTGGCAGGCGGCCCTGCCCAAAGAGACCGCCGGTCAGGAGATCGTATACTTCGCCGTAGCGCAGGAAACGCGGGGCGGAGCGGTCAGCAGCGACATCGCCTCCCGCCTGAACGCTCCACAACCCTCATAAATGACGGCGATCACCTACAGGCTGCTGACCGCGCTTCAAGACGTTCCGGGCGCGGATCGGGTTGTCTCAGCCCTCCTCGACCGCGGCCTGAAGGTCGCTGCCGCCAGCCAATCGCTCCCCTACCTCCTGGATTACCCCATGGCGGGGCTTCGCTGCCGGATCGGGGCGGAGCCGTTGCGGGGCGCTGCTCACGGGCCGGTAGAAACGGAGCATCTGGGGAAAGAGGACCGCCCGCTTCTGCGCCGGGAAACCGGAACGCTTTACACCCTGACCTGCGATGCGCCGCCGGGCAGGGAGATGGACGGCGTTCTCTTTGCGGTAGCCGTCTGCGACGCCCTTATCGGAGAGGTCGGCGGGATCGTTCTCGATCCGGCCAGCCAGACAGCCTGGGGGCGCAAAGACTGGCAGGCCCATGTCTCCTGGACTGCCTTCCGCGTCAGCGACCACATCCGCATTCATTCCATACAAGACCCTGAGCGCGGCTCCTTCTGGATGCACACCCACGGGCTGAGCAAATTCGGTCGGCCCGAACTGGAATTGATGACCGTCCGGCCCGGCCACGCCACCGCAGGCGGCGTTCTCCTTCACCACATCGCGGAGTTCATGGCGGAGGGCGCGGATATCCGAAACGCCAGCACCCTCGATATCGGCTACGGCACGGTGGCCTTCATGGACGCCGGGGCCTTCCTGACCCTTTTTTCCCTCGACTTCCCGACCGAACGGGAAAGGGCGGGCCATTCCGAGGAATCCCTTGCGGCCATCGATACCGAAGCCGAAGGTCCGGATGAGAACGGCTCTATCGATTCCCTGCTGGCCCGCATCGAAGCGGAAATCGAGCGCGGCGAAGCGCAGAAAGGACACGAGCGTTGATATCCGAGGTCTGCGGGTGAATATCGCCATCTTCACGGAAAGCTACCGCCCCACGGTAAACGGGGTCAGCACTTCCATCGGCTCCCTGGAGAACGCCCTCCGGGCGCAGGGGCATCGGATTTTTGTCTTCGCACCCGCTTTCCCCGACGCGCCTCGCCGCGAAGCGCATCTGTTTCGCTTTCCTTCCTGGATCAGCCCCTTCGAGCGCAATTATCCCCTGGCAATTCCCTTCGCGAAAGGGTTCAGCGCCTGCTTCGATTCTCTGGGGATCGATATCGTCCACACCCATTCGCCCTTCACCCTGGGCGGGGCAGGGCAGCGGGCGGCCCTCAAGCGGAACCTGCCTGTCGTCAGCACCATTCACACGCTCTACCACAGCTATACCCATTATGTGCCCTTCGTTCCCGCACCCCTGTCCCGGTGGTTTATCACCCGCTGGGTCAGCCGCTATTACCGGCGCTGCGACGCCCTGATCGCTCCTTCCACCCCGGTAGCCCGCCTCTGGCGTCAGTTCGGAGTTTCGACCCCCATCGAGGTCATTCCGACGGGCATTCCCCCGATCCCCGCCCGCAGCCGCGCCGAAAGCCGTGTCCGGTTCGCCATCCCGGAAAGCGCCCGGGTATTGATCTACGTGGGCCGGCTGGCGCAGGAGAAAAACCTGGATCTCCTGTTGGAAGCCTTCGCCTCTGTCGTGGCGCGATTTCCCGAAAGCTGCCTGCTGCTGGTCGGAAGCGGCCCCAGCGCGGAGCAATACAAAGCCCGGGCCAATTCGATGGGCCTGAAAGACTGCATCCGTTTCGCCGGCTTTATGCCCCGCGAGGAGGTCGGTTTCGCCTACGCCGCCTCCGACCTCTTCGTCTTCCCCTCCGATACGGACACACAGGCCCTGGTCATCTGCGAAGCGATGGCCGCCGGCCTGCCGAGTGTGGCGGTAGACGCCTTCGGCCCCTCCGAGGTAGTCAGAAACGGCGTGACAGGCTTTCTGGCTCCTAAAAATGTCGCTGTCTTTACCGACAAAATCATAGAAATCCTCGATTCTCCCGCGCTCCATCGCCGGATGTCCCAGGCGGCCTGCCTGGAAGCGGCCCGCTATACCCCGGAAGCCTACGCCGCACGGGTGATGGCACTGTACCAATCGGCGCTTCGCGCGAGGAGAAGCGGCGAACCCCTTACGCTGCCAGAGCAGGAACCCCGGATGAGCGCGCCGAATGAAAAATGCTAAGCAGCCTGTTGGAGCAAAGCAATGGCAGCGGTTGCCTTTGGATCTGGGCCGTAAACGACCCGGCTCCAAAGCCCATGCTCCCATTCCTTATTTGGAGAGCTATGCAAGAGGTAACCGGCCCCCTTATTCGGATCGGTGGATCAACTATTATTAACCCAAGTTGCCACCTACCCGAATGGAGGGCGATGCGCTGTAGGGGCGCGATTGCTCGCGCCCCATAGCGATCCAGAGAAGGGGAAAGATCCTCCGCTCCTGGGGGAGGGGTGACCGCTCTCCCCTGGCCCGGGTTACCTCTCTCCCCTAACCCCTCTCCCCGAAACGGGGAGAGGGGGACAGAGTGTGCGGTCATTGACGGCATCATCCACTCTCCCTGCCCGTTTCGGGAAGGGGGCCGGGGGGTTAGGGAACAAT
>JADLDR010000245.1 GCA_020846535.1 Armatimonadota bacterium
GAACGGTTCGCTTTTACCTCAGCGCCCGGCCATCCTGGGCGAAGAGGTGGATTTTGTCGGGCCTGAAGCCGAGATAGACGGCCTGGCCCGTGGAGGGGATGAATCCGAGGCGCTCCTTGTCCTCCATCGCCCGGGCGGGGACTTCCCCGACGGTCAGGTCGATGATGACCAGGTTGCCCTGCGGCTCCACCAGGCGAACCGAGGCGGCAATCAGGCCCTCGGCAGGGGACGGATAGACTTCCAGGTGTTCGGGACGGATACCCAGAGTCAATCTATCGGGGAGATGGGTCACATCGCCCATCGCTAGGCGAAAGCCCGGCCCTTGCAGCGCGGGCACCTCTTTCACCGTCTGACAGTTGAAGAAATTCATGGCGGGCGTGCCGATGAACCCGGCCACGAAGAGGTTGGTGGGACGCTCGTAGACCTGTTCGGAGGAGCCGACCTGCTGGATGCTCCCTGCCTCCATCACCACGATCTTGTCGGCAAGCGCCTGGGCCTCGATCTGGTCGTGCGTGACGTGGATGGCGGTGACTCCCAGGTTACGCTGGATCTCTTTCAGGCTGGCCCGCATCTCCACCCGGAGTTTGGCGTCCAGGTTCCCGAGCGGCTCGTCCAGCAGGAGGACGCTGGCCCGCCGGATGATGGCCCTTCCGACCGCCACGCGCTGCTGCTGGCCGCCCGAAAGCTCCCGCGGGTAGCGATCCAGCAGTTCGGTCATCCGCATCAGGCCTGCCGTCTCCTGCACGCGGCTTTCGATCTCCTCCTTTGAGAGCTTTTGCGCCTTCAAGGGAAACTCGAAGTTGCCGCGCACCGTGAGATGGGGGTAGAGGGCGTAGCTCTGGAAGATCATTGCGATATTCCGGTCGCCCGGGTAGACCTGGGTGATATCGTCATCATTGACGAACACATGCCCCTCGGTGGGCCGGATAAAGCCTGCGATCATCCTCAGAATGGAGGTCTTCCCACAGCCGGAAGGCCCCAGCAGAACGCAGTATTCCCCGTCCTCCACCTGAAGGCTGGCCTTCTTCACCGCCTCGAATTTGCCGTAACGCAGGGTCAGATTTTCCACGCGAACAGTTGCCATGTAACGCACGTCCTATAGGTTTTTGATAGCGGAATCCCGCCTGATATAAAGATAAACGCCTTGTCGATGCAGCCTGCGAGGAGGGCGGCGACGAAGTGATCTCCAGCGCGACACAACCAAGCAGCCATCGTCGATGCAGCCTGCGAGGAGCGCAGCGACGCGGCAACCTCCAAAACTTTCATATACTGACAGAGTTTCGTGCTTTTGTTAGTCTGGAGATTGCCGCGTCGCTTACGCTCCTCGCAATGACATCCGGAGGATTGTTGCGTCGCTGCATCCCTCGCCATGAAAAGCCGGTGAAGATCGAAATGGTCAGCTCAATCGCCCGAAACTCAGCCCCCGGATCAACTGGTTCCGGACCAGGATGGTAAAGAGGATGACGGGCAGGACGAACAGGGTGGCGGCGGCGGCGAACTCTCCCCATTCGAGGCCGAACTGTCTCTGAAAGTGAGCCAGGCCGACTGGCGCGGTGACCGCCCGGTTCGAGGTCAGGAGGAGGGCCAGCAGGAACTCATTCAGGGACTGGATGAGACAGAAGACCGCCGAAGTGGCGATCCCGGCCTTCACCAGCGGCAGGCTTATTTTCCGGAAGATCTGGTGCGGGCGATAGCCTTCCAGCATCGCCGCCTCCTCGATATCGGGCGGCACCTCATCGAAAAAGCCTTTCAGCAGCCAGATGGAGAAGCTGATATTGAAAATCGAATAGACCAGGATCAGGCCGATCCGCGTATCCATCAGGGAGAAGGTGCGGAAAAGGATATAGAAGGGCACGGCCACCGCCACCGAAGGGAGCATTCTCAGGCTCAGTATCCAGAAGAGGAGGTTTTCGCTGCCCCTGAAGCGCCCGTAACGGGAGAACCCGTAGGCCGTCAGAGACCCCATCACAATCGAGCCTGCCGTGCTGATGACCGCGATGAGGGCGCTGTTGATCAGGTTCCCCATAAAATCCGAGCGCAGCACCGAGGCGTAATTGGACAGGGTAGGGGTGAACAGGAGCCTGGGCGGGGTGGCGAAGACATCCACCCGGTCCTTGAGGGAGGTCAGAAACATCCAAACAATCGGAAAGAGGAAGAAAAAGACAGCCGCCAGCGCCAGTAGGTAGGAGAGGATATTCCAGAGCTTGCCGAGGAACTTCATCGGGCCGCCTCCCTGCTTTTATTTGTCGCGAGAAACTTGATGAGGACGGTCGCCAGGATATTGATCACGATGACCGCCAGCCAGGAGAGCGCGGCGGCCTTGCCCACCTGGTAGAAGACGAACCCGTAGCGGTAGGTCAGCACGGAGAGGGTGATGGTGGCGTCACCCGGCCCGCCGCCGGTCATGATATAGACCAGATCGAAGATTTTGATGGTATCGATCATGCGGAAGAGGAGGGCCAGCATCAGAGGGAAGCGCAGGAAGGGCAGGGTGATCGAACGGAACTGGAGCCAGGAGGAGGCTTTTTCCAGGCTGGCCGCCTCATAGAGTTCCGGGGGCACGGTGCGGAGGCCCGCCAGGGTCAGGAGAAAGACGAACGGCGTCCACTGCCAGACATCCACGATGATGATGGCGATCAGGGCGCGGACAGGATGGGTGAGCCAGGAAAAGGAGCCGCCCCCCAGCGATTGGACCGCGAAGTTCACCACCCCGAAGATCTCGTCAAACATGAACTTCCAGAAGAAGCCGACTACCAGGGGAGAGATCATCATCGGCAGGAAAAGGCAGACCCGAAAGACCGCGCCGCCGGGCATGGGCCGCAGGAAGAGCAGCCCCAGCGCCAGCCCCAGCAAGACCTCGACACCGACCGCCCCGATGGTGATCAGGATGGTGTTCAGGCCCGCCTGCCAGAAGAGAGGGCTTCCCAGGAACTCCGCATAGTTGCGCACCCCCACAAACGAGGCTGCCCGCCCCAGGCCGTAATCGGTGAAGCTGACCCCCAGGGAGAAAATCAGAGGAAAAATCGTCATCACCACCAGAAACGCGATGGTGGGCGCAAACAAAACCATTTTGAACCAATCACGACCGCTGTTGACGGGAAACACCTGCCTTTAGTTATTGCTTTATATTATCGGTTGCTTAACAGAGCCACATCGATGCAGTCTGCGAGGAGCGAAGCGACGAAGCAATCTCAGTTTTAATAGCGTCAAGCGAGATCGGATCGCTTCGCTCTCCATAACATCGGTGGCGGTAATTTTAGAAGATCAGCGAAAGCCTCGTCTCAACAATTCACCCGGCCCGTGAAATCTATATCCCCGAAAGCGTCCACAAGTCCCTGATTAAGAACTGTTGAAAGTCGCGTATCTGCTGGCTCAACCGCTCGTTCACTCGCATTTCGGGCCTCGGGTCGACATAATATACACCATCGAGGCGGTTCAAGGCTACGGTATACCCTAAAAAGTGATTGCTTTTGAATGTCGAGTTAATGCCGAAGATGCTGTTCCCTCTGGTAGCCCGTTGCACATCGTGCAGAAATACGGCAATTACAGGAATATCCCGCCCCAGGAGTTTAGTCAGCAAGTATTTGTCCAGGAATATCTTATCAATCCGATCCTTGCTTGTAATTTTAATGGAGCCCACGATCTCGGATTCATGGATAAATGTAGATTCCGAAGCGAGAATTGCCTTATTTCGTGAAAACACAAGGTCTAGCTCATAAGACATCTTATATCCGGGGAACCCTGGAATCGGCAAGTTGATTCTTCGGGGTTCGCATTCTAGCCCAACTGCTTTGATGATGAGCTTGACAAACCTCTCAAAGTGCTGTCCTACCAGTTTGCGAGATTGATTTTGGTTGCTGAATGAATCCCCGATGCAACCAATCGCCTGCTGGATCGTATAGACAACTCGATTAATATCCTGGGAGGAAATAAATTTCCCGTTACCCGGCTGTTCGGATGCAGCCTCTTGATATTCACGCAGGCCATCCAAAAACAGAATAAATCGCTGGAAAGCATTTTGAAATTGGATGGAGGATTCATAGAACAAATTGGTATTCAGGGGGCGCGTGATAGTATGAGCATACTGCTCGCTCTATTGATAAAAAATATAGTTCGTTTGGGTGGGGGATATAATCCGTGTCGGTAAGGTAGCGGCAATAAAGTCCAAAAACATATAGCCGACAGCCAAGTAATCCTCTAACGCTATAAATGCAGGCTGATTTTGCACCCTTCTCTGTAGTGCGGAAAGATCAATAGAACTCATCGAATCGACTTTCTGCGCCGGTTGTTTTCGAAATCGTATTGAATCCACTTTTCGACAGGCCAATCTTCCACAAGTTCGATTCTTTCGGCGGCCCAGCGGCAGTACTCTGCTGAGGTGTCGCAGCCCTGCCATTTGCGCTTCAGTTGTTCCGCCACGACAAGGGTGGTGCCGGAGCCGGAAAAGGGATCGGCCACCGTATCGCTCTTATGGGAGGAGGCGAGAACGATTTTGCGGAGCAGCTCTTCCGGTTTCTGCGTGGGGTGCGGGGTTTTTTCGTGCATTCCGTTGCAGGTGGTGGGGATTTCCAGCACATCGCGGGGCTTCGCGCCGTCGGGATGGGGCTGCCACAGGCGGCCTCTGGATTGGCCTTTGCCGTATTGGCTGGATTCGGCCTGGGGATGCTCCGGGTATTTCAAGGTATGGTCGCCGTAAGGGATTCTCACGGCATCGATATTCAGGACAAAATCCCGGCTTTTGCGGAAGTGGAGGATGCTTTCGTGGGAGCGGCCCCAATCGCTCCCCAGGTTAGCCTTGTTTTTGTAGTGCCAGACCAGCCACCGGCAGCCCTTGAAGAATCGGGACGCCGGCAGCTTGAGGTCGGCTAGAATCTCGGAAAAGCCGCAGATATAGAGCGTTCCGGCCGGCTTCAGAACGCGGGCCGCCTGCTCGATCCAGAGAAGCGACCAGTCGACATAAGCCTGCTGGGACTCGAAGGTATCCCATTCGGCCTTTTTGATGTTATAAGGAGGGTCGGCGAAGATCAAATCCACGGACCCGGCGGCCAAAGTTTTGAGCCAGGCCGCGGCATCGCCGACCCATAGTTCCCCGTTGGGGTGAGTGTAGAAGCATACCGGAACCCCGGGGGCGGCCTGTCCGGAAATATCGGCATAGACGCCTTTCGTCTCAGGCTCCCCGAACAGGCTCGGCGTTGCCTTGTTCCGGGCATAACCGGCCAGCGGCTCCTGTATACAGTCTTGTGACGGCAGTTCGCTCACCCTACGGTATCCTCAGCTCTTCCCGGCTTCCTGTTGGGCGTTCAGTATCTTTTGCAGGGCCGCGGCGGCGTCGTCCAGGGCCTTCTTGGGGGTTTTCTGGCCGGTGAACGCCTGGTTCAGCTCGGTCTGCATGACATTCAGAAGTTCGGAATATTCCGGGTTGTTCCAGAAGTCGTGGACGAAGGGCGTGGATTCCAGGGTCGCCTTGTTGCGCGGGTTGGTGGCCTTCGTTTCATCGATCAGGTCTTTGCGGGAGCTGACGAACGCGCTGGTCGGGTCGGCGAGGATTTTCTGCTGGGTGTCTTTGGACATGAGCCACTCGATATACTGCCAGGCTTCCTTTTTGTGTGTCGAGAAGCTGGTGATCGCCGTTCCCTGGGAGCCGTACATGGCCGCCCGCCGGATCTGGCCGGTCCTGGGGTCTTTGAAGCCCGGAACGACCGTGTAGTCCATCTTGCCGACCACTTTGGAACTCTTGGGGTCTTCCAGCCCGGCCCCGAAGGTGGCCCAGAGCTGGCCCATCACCACTTTGTCCTGCGCGATGGCGTTGAAGACCTCTTCATTGCCCCAGTTGGCCGATTCTGAGGGCACGATCTTCTCTTTCATCCAACTGCAATAGAATTCCAGCGCCTTGACGTTCTGGGGGCTGTTGACGATGCCCTGCGCCTGACGCTTGTCGGGGTCCCAGAGTTCCCCGCCGTTGGCCCACATGATCGGGAAGAAATCCTGGGTGATATAGTCGCCCTGCCGCCCGGCATGGGTCCAGGCTCCGTACCGCTTGCCCGGAACGGTCAGCTTTTTCGCCATGGAGACGAACTCTTCCCAGGTCTGCGGGGGCTTGGCCTCACCCTTGCTGTCCACGAATCCGGCCTCTTTGAGCAGGTCTTTCCGGTAGAAGAGGATCTGGCAGCCAGAGGCCCAGGGCAGGCCGTAGACGGGCGTGTCCTTGTAAAGATCGAACTTCCCGGCGAAGATATCGCGCTCTTTGGTGGGATAGCGGCCCAGCACATAGGCGTATTCCGGGATGAAGTCATCGAATTTGATGGTGGCGTCAGGAGAGTTCAGGAATTCGGAGGTGTCCAGCCGTTCCAGGCCGTTGGCGGCCACGAACTGTCCGAGCCATTGACTGTCGTAATGCACGATGTCGTAATCGGAGCTGCGGGAAGTGATGGTCTGCTTCATTTTGATTTCGACATCGTCGTAGCGGTTGGTCTCCAGCACCACTTTGATGCCGGTTTTGGGGGTGAATTCCGCGTCGGCGAGCTTTTGCTCCACAGCCGCCTGCGGCCAGTTCAAGGCCAGGATGCGCAGCGTAACCCCGCCCCCCGGCGCTTTCGATTCGCTGATAGGTGGGGTGTCGGTGGGAGCCTCCTTGCGAGCGCAGCCCGCAAGCGCTCCCAGCGCCAATACGATCAGTAGCAATCGTCGCATGGTCATCTCCTCGCATGGTGACACATATTATATTCTCAAAACTCCTGAAGGATTATAACAAATCGGCCCCGGAAATGCAAGAGTTCGCCAAGTTGACCCAGGGCTGTTTTAAAGTCATCGGTAGGGGAAAGCGCCTCACCTTTGCCCCCTCTCCTGGGCGCGGCTGCGCCGCCAAACAGGGCGTTGGAGTCAAGAGTAAGATTGGGAGCGATCTTGGCCGATCCGTAGGGGCGAACCTTGCGTTCGCCCAGGCCTCCGAGTATCGCCGGGAACCAGTAGTTGACGTTCGGAAAGCCCTCCATGGCGAACCTTGCGTTCGCCATGGCCTCCGAGTATCGCCTGGGGCAGGGCGAACGCAAGGTTCGCCCCTACGGCCTTACTCCGACGGGCTGCTTAGGAGAGGGGGTGTCTGGCTTTTCCCACTCGCTTCCCTCGCCAAACTCCCCCCCTCTGTGTCCAGAAGAGGGAGGGTCGGGGAGGGTGAGGCGCTTTTCAAACGACTTTGAAACAGCCCTGCAAGTTGACAGCCCGGCGGCTTTGTGCTATCCTTAAAAAGTGGAAAAGAAGTTGGTGGAGGGGCTGTGGTCGCTCGAAAATTGGTTCAGTTTTGCTTCAAATCGATGGAAATCGCGTTCCCCCGCTTTTCGTATCAATGCGCGGATAAAGCAAGGTTTGTGGAGATCACGGAAACTGAGATTCGCCTGCCCCGGCTTCCGGCGGAACTGGACGGGTTGCGGGCGGTTCACCTGTCCGATTTTCATCTGGGCCACTGGGTCGGCCCGGAATACATGGCGGCCTGCCTGGAGCGGGCGATGGGCCTGAAGCCCGATATTCTGCTGCTCACCGGCGATTTCGTCTGCCGGACGCACAAGGAACTGCCTCCTTTCCGGGAGATGTTCAGCCATCTGAACGCGCCTCTGGGAGTCTGGGGCGTCCTGGGCAACCACGACCACGAGACCGGCGCGGAGCGGATGGCGGGCGCGCTGCGGGAATGCGGCATCCGCCTCCTCACGAACGAATCGCTCCCCTTTCCCGGCGCAAAAGGGGGGTTCTATCTGGCCGGCATCGATGACCCGATCACAGGCGCGTCCTCCCTGGAGAAAGCCTTTGAATCCATCCCCCAGGAGGCCGGAACCCTTCTTTTATCTCACGCCCCTGATATCGCTCCCCTGGCGGCCTGCATGGGGGCCGACCTGATCCTATCCGGGCACACCCACGGCGGGCAGGTTCTCCTCCCTCGCCTAGGCGCTCCGGCGGGGCTGATCTCGGAAACGCACCGCACCCCTTACCGGGGCGGTCTCTACCGCCTGGAGGGCACACAGGTCTATGTCACCCGCGGTCTGGGTGTCACCTTCTTGCCGATCCGCTGGGGCTGCCCGCCGGAAATATCGCTGCTGGCGCTGCGGCGCCAGAAGGAAGGTTGATGGGGCCGGGGGGATGAGCCAACCGCCCCCCGGCCCATCGCCCCTGTTCCCCTTCGGGGTGCGGTCTGGAGCGCGAACGCCGCGGATTTTGTCCCTAATGGGATAATCTCTTATCCATAACCCAAGTTGCCCCCTAGCCCGGGGCCAGTCCCGCTTTCCACTGTAGGGGCGCGATGCATCGCGTCCCATCGCTATCCCGATCAGGGTGACTGTCCCGCCGGGGCGGGGTTGGGGACTTTGATAGATTGTTACCTAACCCCCCCGCCCCCTTCCCGAAACGGGCAGGGGGAGTGGATGGTGCCGGAAATGACCACACACTCTATCCCCCTCTCCCCGTTTCGGGGAGAGGGGTTAGGGGAGAGAGGTCACCCCTCCCAGGGGAGAGAGGTCACCCCTCCC
>JADLDR010000246.1 GCA_020846535.1 Armatimonadota bacterium
ATCGCCATTGGTTGGCTCCGGGTTATGCCCTGCGGGTGGGAGGCAGGGCGGTTGGTTTGATTATGGTTGGATCGGGTGCAAAGTTTATGGGTAGGAAGGTTTTTGTCGGCGATTGCTACGGAATTCTTACTAATCCCATACCTACCTGAACAGAATGTTCATCTTGAGTCAGAACGCGGTACAAACCTCGCTCTTGCATGACTACCATTGAGGTTAGATCGGTAAAAGATATACCTGGCTTGTCGTGGAACCGTTTCCTGAGTTCCCAAGCCAGTCCAAAGCGTTCACTGGTAATCGTTTCAATTTGAACCTGCCCTAATGCAGCCGCAGCCAAGATTCCTTCTATAAACCGAACAGATTCATTATAGTGAGACCGTCTGAAAAGCAATGTTATCACTTCATCCAATATATAATCACTGGTATGTATCGGGATATTTTCATGCCGAAGTGATTCATAATATCGAACGATCTCACCGTGGAAAGCATCCTGGCGATAACCCAGAGCGATCCATCCCCACGTATCGACGAAGACGGCCTCACGGATTGGCATGGTCATCGGAGCCTCCATATAGCTCCCTATCGATATCATCGGATGGAAGGCTTTCCCCGCTTAGAATGCCTGCGATAGCCAGCAGCGGCTCTTCCTGATCGGCGGGATTCGAGGAGAGAAGCTCTACAAAATGCAGGACCTCGTGAAGTTGAGGTTCGGGCCGTTGTTCTATTTTTTGGATGACTTTTTCTTTGAGAGAATTCATGGCGATCTCTTCACGGACTCAGTGCATACCTCATTTTGGCCGGCTGGCCTTTTGTGATAGGTCATGGCTCTATGCGTTGGCGTTACCCTGGAGATTGCTTCGTCGCTACGCTCCTCGCAATGACATCGACTGCTGCGGCCTGGCAGCCTGTGACGATGTGGTTTTGCTCTATGTGAAGGACGGCTAACCACGGGCATAAGCCAGGTCGTCCTCCAGGTCGTCGGATTCATAGTGGCGCGGGATAGCTCGGTTTCCCAGCAGGCGGCTAAACTCATATCGGGTCAATCCAGACAGTTCTCTGGCTTTGCCGAAGGAGAGCAAGCCCTGGGCATAGAGGGCGAGTCCCAGTTCGATTTTCAGCTCGCTTTCGATACGGCTCTCCGGCAGCCGGATTGCCTGGGCAATATCGTCCGGGATATGCAGCAGTAAATCTTTTTGGTTTTCCATTTGAACCAGCTTTCTATAGATGGTAGCCGATTCCGAATGAGGTTTCTGTATGATAGCATAATCCTGGATCTTATGCAAGTGTTGGTGATGGCCTTTTGATGGCTGGTGATGGATCATTCGTCTTTGATAGTCTGGAGATTGCCGCGTCGCTGCGCTCCTCGCAGACTGCATCGATGCGCTATATTCTTCGTGAGGACAGGGATCCTGCTTAATGAGTCGTTTTTATATGATTTCTTCGTACAGGTCGCGCCATTCAGGGTTTTGCTGGTTGATCAGGTTGAGTTTGTCCTGGCGGGAGCCGGATTTGATTTGTTTTTCGCGTGCGATTGCGCTGTTGATGTCGGCGCAGGTTTCGTAATAGACGAGTTTGGTCAGGTTGTAGCGGCTGGTGAAGCCGGGCGTTTGTTTGGTTTTGTGTTCATAGGTTCGTTTGATAAGGTTGTTGGTGACGCCGGTGTACAGGACTTTGTTGTATTTGTTGGTCAGGATGTAGATGTAGTAGGATTTTTCGGGCATTTGTTGGATGGGAGATTGCTTCGTCGCTTTGCTCCTCGCAATGACATCGACTTCGCTGCGCTTGTCGTATGGATATCGATGGTGGCGCTTTTTGTGTATGATAGGTTGTGGGGTCGGGTTATTGCCATAGGTTTTTCCAGACTACGGCGAAGGTCAGGATTATTATTTTGAGGTCCCAGCAGAGGGACGGGTTGTAGGTGTACATCAGGTCGTAGCGGAGTTTGGTGTGGGGGTCGGTCAGGTAGTAGCCGCAGACCTGGGCCAGGCCGGTGATGCCGGGGCGGACTTTGAGGCGCTCGCGGTAGCCCGGGATCGTTTCGATGTAGTCTTTGACGAAGCAGGGGCGCTCGGGGCGGGGGCCGACCACGCTCATATCGCCTTTCAGGACGTTGACGAACTGGGGGATCTCGTCTATTTTGGTTTTGCGGAGTATTTTCCCCACAAAGGTAACCCGGGTATCGTTTTGAGACGAGAGGACCGGGCCGGTCCTCCGCTCGGCGTCGGTGACCATTGTGCGGAGTTTGTAGATGGTGTAGAGCTTTCCGTTCCGGCCCACCCTGGCCTGCCGGTAGACGACAGGGCCGGGGGAGGTGGCTTTGATGGCGATGGCCGAGGCCAGCAGCAGGGGCGCGGCCAGGATGAGAGCGATTACGGACAGCGCGATATCGGCCAGCCGCTTCGCCGTTTCGTAGCGCCGGTAGGAGCTGCGGGCGTGGATACCGTTCAGGGAGAGGACCGGGATATCGCTGATCCGGGCGAAGCTGGGCCGGGCGATCATGGCTTCATAGAGGGAAGGCATGATTTTGACATTCACCTGGCCCTGAGATTTGCGAACAAGGGTTTCGGCCAGCTTCTGCTGCCAGGTGGGGGCGTAGGCGATGACCACTTCCTCCACATGGTAATGCTGGATGAGATTCATGATGTCGTCGCGGCCCCCCAGCACCTGGCAGCCGTCCAGGTTCAGGCCGGAAGGGTTGTCATCCACGAATCCGACCACCTGGCAGGCTGGGCCGCTCTGGTGAGAAAGCTCGCTGGCAATGGCGCGTCCCGCTTCGCCCGCGCCGACGATCAGGACATGCCTGGGGGGGCAGGCAGCTTCGGCTTCGAGATGCATCATCCGGTTGGCGGATCTGAGGATCATCATGGTGAACAGCACGCCCAGGCTTCCGATGATCATCACTGTAAAGATCTGTTCGGCTGCGGAGACGTGGATCATCAGCATATACGCGCCTAACGAAAGGGAAGCGCATAACATCACTTTTCGGATTAAGTGTCTGTATAATAGCATGATCTTGGCCCTCGCTCAGGATGCTGATGGTTGGCCTATCTGGTGGCTGGCGATGGATCGGTCGTCAGCGATAGTCTGGAGATGGCTTCGTCGCTTTGCTCCTCGCAATGACATCGATGCAGGGCGCTCTGCCTCTGCGTTAGGCTGGAGATTGCCGCGTCGCTGCGCTCCTCGCAATGACATCGATGGTGGCTTTCGTCTATCTATGGATGCGTTGCTCGTCGCTGTCATTGCGAGGGCGTAGCCCGAAGCAATCTCCAGGGTATCGCAGAAGCAGAGCGCAGCTTTTTTGGGTTTCATTGTCATTGCTTTATGCCGATCCGAATGGGTCGATGTCGCCCGGGTCCTTTTTTTCGGGAGGCGGGAGGAGTTCTTCCGGTTTGTCGGATTTTTTGGCTTCGGCGTCTTTTCGGGTCGGGTAGTACTGGTAATGGTAGAAGAAGCTGTCTACGGTGCGGGGGTCGGCGTCGTTGAGGACGACTCCCAGGATGTTGCTGTTGACCTTGTTGAGCATTTCTTTGAGCTGGAACTCGTTGCCGCGGGGGGACTGGTTGGCCCGGAGGATGATCAGCACCCCGTCCACCATGGAGGCGATGACGGTGGCGTCGGCAAAGACGACGGCGCTGGGGGTGTCGAAGAAGACGAAATCGCTTCGATCCCGCAGAGTTTGCACGATATCACGCATCTTCTGGGAGCGGAGAAGGCTCCAGGCGTTTTCGGGAACGTCTCCGGCAGGGAGGAGGATGAGATTCTCCACCTCGGTGGGCTTGAGGGCCTCCCAGACGCCGATGCCGTTGGAGAGGACGTTGCTCAGCCCGATCTCGTTGGAGACGCCGAATATTTTATGCAGGAGGGGGCGGCGCATGTCGCAGTCCACCAGCACAACCCGCTTTCCGGCCTGGGCCATGGTGATCGCCAGGTTGGACATGGTGGTGGTTCCCCCCTGGCCGGGCTTGGGGGTGGCTCCCATGATGGTTTTGATGTCCTTTTCCTGAGAGGACAGGAGCAGGTCGGTGGTCAGGAACCGGTACGCCTCGGCATGGGGGGATGCGGGCGATATCTGGGTGATCCTGGGCAGTTTCAGCTGGCCCACCCCTCCGGGGAGGGCGGGCACGATGCCATGCACGGGCAGGCCGATCATATCAACGGCGTCCTGACGGGTGCGGATGGAGGTATCCATATAGTCCCTGGCGACGGCCAGCCCGACGGAGATGCCCAGGCTCAGGACGAAGGCGGCCAGCGTCAGCTTTTTGGGGTCCTTGCCTTCGCGGAGGGGGCCTTCACTGCGGCTCCCCACCACGGTAAGCGATCCGCTCGTGTCCTGGGTCATATCGCGGGAGAGGCGGGCGTTGCTCAAGGCGGCGTAGAGACGGCTGTAGTTTTCTTCCTCCTGCTTGAGTTCCGCCAGGAAGGGGCTGATAGCGGTGTCCTTTTTCGCCAGGGCGTCGAACTTGCTCTGCTGTGCGGCTAAAACCTTATCCAATTCGGCCACTTTTGATTCCAGCGAGGCGCGAGTAGCTTCCAGTTGGGCGATCTCATCCTTCAGCGCACTGTAGGCCATATTCGGAACGATATTGATGCGCGTTATTTTTTTGCCGGTCTCCAGAGCGATCTCCTTATCAATGGAGTCTATCTCCTTCTGGAGGCGCACCAACGCCGGATGAGAAGGGGTATAACGCGCTCCCTCCATAAGGAGCCGGGTCCTCAGTTCGTCGCGGGCCTTGCGCAGGCTATCCAGGGCGGTGGACTCGGATACGATTTTTTCCTCGCGGTCAGGCGGGGTCACCGCCAGCTGACCTTGCAAAACCGACAGGCGGGAGACGGCGCTGGCGAGTTCTGCGCCGGTCTGGTCGCGCTGGAAGCGCGCCTGTCCCAATATCTGGATTCCCGCGCCCATCTGCCCCTGAAGGATCGGTTCCTGCTTGTAGCCGGTGGTCTTCAGCACGACCAGCCGCTTGGCGTCCCGCTTCTGACGCGCTTTTTCGAGTTCGTTTTCCAATCGCTGGATGTCGCGCTCGGCCGCATCTTTGCTTTTGCGCTCGTAATAGGAGCGGAAGGCGGCGGCCACGCTGTTGGCAATATAGCCGGCGTAAAAGGGATGACCCCAGGTGATGGTAATGCCTATGATATCGGATTCACCGGGCCGTTCCCTGCTGCGCCTCATCGCGCCTACCTCCAGGGTTTTCGCAAGCCATTCGGCATATTGCTTTTCTTTATTGATCGCGTAGTTTTCTATTCCAGGGAAATCTTTCCGGAATTTCGTGTCCAGATATTTATGGATGTCCTGTCTTATCCTGAACTGGTTCAGCCCTCTTCTGGGGACACCGGAGTGTCCCAGAAAGATATCAGCCGTATAAAAGAGATGGAGAATGTTCTGGAACTCGCTGGCCGTCAGATCGGCCTGGCCATGGAAACGCTGCAACTGCACCATGTCGGAGGTGTCTTTCATCTGAACGCTGTCCGGACGCGGATGAGCCGGATTGAATTCAATCGGAGAGTTCCGCATCGCCCTGGGCAGGCGGCGCAAAAAATCCAGATCGTCGATGCTTCTGCCCAGCCGGGCAAGCATCTCGATCCTGGCGTCGAACAGGGCATCCGGGCCGATGCGGGGCGTGATGGTTCTGAGCGCCCGCTGGAGGAGTTCCGGCGATGTCGCCATCGTGACAAGCAGGTCGGAACGGTTCTGCGCCGGCTGACCGGCGACCGCGGAAGCGCCCTGCTGCCTCTGCTGGAAGGCATCGGTCGGGGCCACAAAGACGGTGGCATTGTAAACTTTTTTGGACAGGAGGAACGTGCCGGCGGCGACGCCTCCGGTGGTCAGGACGACCATCAGGAGGATCATCCATTTGTGTCTCATCACACTGCGGTATACCATCAAGAAGTCCATGGCGAGTCCTTTTAGAGCTTTCGCTTTGCTATACAGGCCGGGTTACCTATGCCCCTGGCCCCCATGGCTGGGTTACCTAACCCCCCGGCCCCCTTCCCGGAGCGGGAAGGGGGAGTGGCTTGTACTGTCAAGCAACGTAGAATCTACACCCCTCTCCCCGTTTCGGGGAGAGGGGCCGGGGGAGAGAGGTAACCCCGCCCCCATGTATGGAAGCGAAAGCCCTATATAGTTTTCAAACGTGCGATCAGTTCCGGATAGAAGCGGGCGATAAAATCCCGGGCTATTTCATCGGCGGCCTTGTCGCGGCCCAGGGTCGGAATGACGATTCTCACCAGAGCGCCCGAGGCTTTGCGGTAGCGGAGGCGGTCCGCAAGAAGGCGGGCGTTCATGTGGAAGAGATCGGTGGTGGGCCGGTCGCCGTTCAGGTAAAGAAAATAGATCAATGCATTGCAGCCGTCAGGCTTCCACCGGGCATTGTGGCTGCGGAAGAGGTTCCAGGGAACCGCGCTCTTCGGAATATCGATGTTCACCTTTTCATGGTCGATGATCTGGATGCCGCCTCCCTGGATGCAGAAGGTGGGATCGTGGAAGGTGTTTTTCCGGTGGCCGAAAATGACCGCCACCTCCACGGGCCAGCCGGTATCGCTGTGGCGATAGACGCGCAGGAGCGCATCGTCGGGTGTCAGCAGTTTTTTCTCGCTGTCAGTGAATTCCTTATCCGGGCCGTAATGACGCCAGGCCCCCAATACGGCGGGCATACGCTTCAGGCCGGGTTTCTCGGGGGCCGGCGTCGGGGTCAGGGCCAGGCATCGAGCGCCCAGGGCCAGGGAGAGCGGGATGACGGCCAGCCAGGGGGCGGCTTTGGGCGACCGGACAGGCGCGGGGGCGGGCGACTCCGGAGCGGCAGGCGGCGATTGCTCCAGAGTTCGCTTCAGGAGCAGCAGGCCGCAGGTGGCGAAGAAAAAGAGAAACGGGTCGGACCAGTCGTGGAAGGCCATCATCGGATCCTGACCGAGCCAGTAGCCGACCAGGGCGACCAGGATCAGGCGAGCCAGGTTGGAGAAGAGGGCCAGCGGGACGCCCGCCAGAAAGACCATGACCTTCTTCCAGAGGGAAGCAGCGGTCAGATAGCCGAAAACAGCGGAGATCGCGAGGAGGGCGATCAGGGAGTGGATGCCGCTGCACGCCTCCGCCACCTGCATCTGCACCGGGTCGCTTCCAGCGGACCGATAGAGAATGACCGTCCCGTCGCGCTGGGGAGCGATCCCGGCAAGCCCCAGGAAGGCGTTCAGGCCGGCGATGGAAGCCTGCTGGAGCCGCCAGCTCAGAGCGCCCAGAACGGTTTCCGGCCAGGGGATCATGAAAAAGAGAAAGAGCATCGGGAAGAGAATAATCTTGAAAAGGCTCCAGCCGATCAGGTAAAGCGTCACGCCCTGGACGATGAGGACCAGGCCGGCCGCCGCGAAGAAGAGCGCGTCGGCCAGGACGCCCAGGGCATAGCAGAGCGCGCCCGCGGTGAGAAGCAGAAGCCCCCACCCCGACCGGCCGGCGGGGCAGGCTCTCAGAGCCTCCCTTTTTTGCCAGACGAAGAAGGCTGCCGCAAGCGGGATCAGGGGGCCGTGGGAGGCGTCCGGCTCCTGCCAGCGGGGGATCAGCTGGAGAGCCACCGGAACGGCCAGCCAGGCCAGCATCACCCCGACCAGGCCGACGCCCCAGGGCTGCGGAACGCGTTCGATTGTATCGGTTGCAGTTGCCATCGTTATGATTCAAGCGGCGGGTTTCAAGAATCGGGACTTTTGCCTGTCAGAGATTTTCAAAATACGCCGGGGGGCGACCTGTCGGGCCGTCCTCCGGGCGAAGGTCCGGGAGGGCCTCGCGCTTCGCTTTATACGCTGATAACGATTCCTACAATTGCGAAATATGGCATAGACCTGGAAAACAACTTCATTTTAGCACGATTTGGCAGGAAAACATACTGTGTGTATTACCGATTTTTTATTGACAGGGCTTTCGATAGCGCGCCTTTGTGATTCGTTCACTTGTTGGGCTGGAGATTGCCGCGTCGCTGCACTCCTTGCAGACGGCATCGATGATGACATCGCTTCAGAACTCGGGCATCGGCTTTTAGCTTCCACCGGTTGCAGCCGCCCGTCCGTATACTTATATACAAAAACAGCTTTTTGGGGTATAATAAAATAGACGGACAACAGGAAGCCCACGGGTTCGCTCTCGGAAACGGCAACCGGTTCGTCGC
>JADLDR010000247.1 GCA_020846535.1 Armatimonadota bacterium
CCCGCTCGCGGATGCGGTCGTCCATCTGAAGCAGGCGCTGCATCTCGCCCTCCAGCATCTTGGAAACCGGGATGCCCGTCCATTTGCTGACCACCTCGGCGATATCCTCGGCATCGACCTCCTCCTTGAGCATCTTCGTTTCCTTCTGGAGTTCGGCGAGGCGGGCATTTTCGGCGTCGAGCTGCTTTTGCAGCTGCAATTGGACGCCGTATCGCAGTTCGGCGGCGCGGCCCAGGTCGCCCTCCCGCTCGGCGGCGGCCTCCCGGGTTTTCGTCTGCTCGATCTGCTCTTTCACGGCCTGGATTCTCTGAATGACCTCCTTCTCGCTCTGCCACTGGGCTTTCAGGCGGGCGCTCTCCTCCTGGAGGTTGGAGAGTTCCCCTTCCAGCTTGCCCAGCCGCTCCTGCGAGGCGGAGTCCTCCTCTTTGCGGAGGGCCTCCCGCTCGATTTCAAGCTGCCGGATGCGCCGCTCGATGGTATCGATTTCTATCGGCATCGAGTCGATCTCCATCCTCAGCCGGGAGGCCGCCTCATCCACCAGGTCGATGGCCTTGTCCGGCAGGAAACGGTCGGTGATATAGCGGTGCGATAGGGTGGCTGCCGTCACCAGAGCGGAGTTGGTGATCCGGACGCCGTGATGCACCTCGTATTTTTCCTTCAGGCCGCGCAGGATGGCGATAGTGTCCTCGACGGTCGGCTCGGTCACCAGGACGGGCTGGAAGCGCCGCTCCAGGGCGGCGTCTTTTTCGATATGCTTGCGGTATTCGTCCAGGGTGGTCGCCCCGACGCACCGCAGCTCGCCCCGGGCCAGCATGGGCTTGAGCATATTGGAGGCATCGATGGCCCCTTCCGCCGCCCCCGCGCCGACCAGGGTGTGCAGCTCATCGATGAAGACGACGATGCGCCCCTCCGATTCGGTGATCTCCCTCAGCACGGCCTTGAAGCGGTCTTCGAACTCGCCCCGGTATTTCGACCCGGCCACCATCGCGCCCAGGTCGAGGGCCATCACGCGCTTGTCCTTCAAGCCTTCCGGCACATCGCCGGCGATGATGCGCTGGGCCAGCCCTTCCACAATGGCCGTCTTCCCGACGCCCGGCTCCCCGATCAGGACGGGGTTGTTCTTGGTGCGCCTGGACAGAACCTGAACCACGCGGCGAATCTCCTCATCGCGCCCGACCACCGGATCGAGCTTGCCCTGACGGGCCAGATCGGTCAGGTCGCGCCCGTAGCGTTCCAGGGCCTGGTATTTGTCCTCCGGGTTCTGGTCGGTGACGCGCTGCGTCCCGCGAATCTCCACCAGGGACTGTAAAATCCTGTCTCGCGTCACCCCGGCCCCTCGAAGCGCCTGCCCTGCCGCCCCTTGCGTTTCGGCGGCCATCGCCAGCAGTTGGTGTTCGGTGCTGAGGTATTCGTCTTTCAACTGCTGGGCTTCACGCCAGGCGGCGTCGAGCAGGGAAACCAGCCGCTGGCTGGCGTCGGCCCGCCCCGGCCCGGCCCCCTGCACCCGCGGCCTTCGCTTTAAATCGGCCTCCACCTGGCCCCGGATCGGCTGAGGAGCCGTCCCCAGCTTTTGCAGGATCGGAATCACCACCCCTTCCGGCTGATCGAGCAGCGCCAGCAGCAGATGCTCGGTATCCACCTGGGGATGCTGATAGGTGTCGGCAAGGCCCTGGGCCTCCTGCAAAGCCTCCTGCGCTTTGACGGTCAATTTTTCCAAACGCATGGCTATCCTCCCTTCCCTATTTGGAATGATAAATGATATAAGAGCAACCGCCCCCAACCCCCCGCCGGGCTTCGGCGGGGGAGTGGCCTTGGGAGACTTTGAGAAAGTACCGAAGGACCATACAGTCTCAGCCCCCCCGAAGCCGGGGGGATTGGAGGGATGCTTTTCCCCCTTCGCTATAAAAAGCGGCCAGAGGCTTCCCCCTGACCGCTGGCATCGACGTTATCGTTGGAATCGGTGTTCCGTTATTTGGTCTCCACCGCTTTCGGCCCGGCGTTTCCGGTCGTGATCTCGACGCGGTGGGGCTTGATGGCCTCGGCTTTCGGGAGAGTGATGGTCAGGGCTCCGTCCTGATAGGATGCTTTCACTTTGTCGGCATCCACCGGAACGCCCAACTGGAAGGAGCGCTGGAAAGTACCGTAAGTTCGCTCGATCCGCAGGTAGTTCTCCCGCTTCTGCTCTTCCTCGAAACGCCGCTCCCCTTTCAAGGTCAGGGTGTCGCCCGTCAGGTCAATATGGATATCGTCCTGTTTCAATCCGGGCAGGTCGGCTTTGATGACGATGCTGTCCGCATCCTCCAGCACATCCACGGCAGGGGGCCATGCCCGCGCCGGGGCGGCCTCACGGCGACCGGCGTCCTGCCTCATGCTCTCATCGAACACACGATTGATCTGGTCGCGAAGGCTGACCATATCCGCAAACGGATCCCATCGCAAGATTCCCATTGCTACTTCCCTCCTTTTATAGGGTTATCGTGAGAGAGGGGCCGCGATGGCGGCCCACAGTTTATTTTTCCTGGAATTCGCCTTCGATCACATCCTCGCCGCCGGGCGTCGCCCCACCCGGGGCGCTGCCCGCATCGTCAGGGCTGGCGGTCGGCCCGGCCTGCTGCTGTGTCTGCTGCTGGTAGAGCAGGCTGGACAGGTTGTAGGTGGCCTGCTGCAACTCGTCGGCGGCCTTGCCGATGCGCTCCATATCATCGCCCTTGAGGGCCTCGCGGGCGGCCTGGATCGCATTTTCCACCGCCAGTTTCTGGTCAGAAGGCACTTTGTCTCCCAGGTCGGCCACCATCTTTTCGGTCTGGTAAACCAGGCTGTCGGCCCGGTTGCGGGTTTCAGCCTCTTCTTTCCGCTTCCGATCTTCGTCGGCATGAGCCTGCGCCTCGTTCACCATCCGATTCACCTCATCCTTGTTCAGGGTGCCGGATCCGGTGATGGTGATGCTTTGCTGCCTGCCGGTTCCCATATCCTTGGCCGACACATTGACGATGCCGTTCGCATCGATATCGAAGGTCACCTCTACCTGCGGCACGCCACGGGGAGCAGGCGGGATGCCTGCCAGGTGGAACCGGCCCAGGGTGCGGTTGTCGCGGGACATCTCGCGCTCTCCCTGGAGGACATGGATTTCCACCTCGGTCTGGCCGTCGGCAGCGGTCGTAAAGGTTTCGCTCTTGCGGGTCGGGATGGTGGTATTGCGCTCGATGAGCTTGGTCATCACCCCGCCTAGGGTTTCGATCCCCAAAGAGAGGGGCGTCACATCGAGGAGTACGATATCCTTGACCTCGCCGCCCAGGACGCCGCCCTGGATCGCGGCCCCGACGGCCACGACCTCATCGGGGTTGACGCCCTTGTGGGGGTCGCGCCCATTCGCCAGACGCTTGGCAAGCTCCTGGACGGCAGGCATCCGGGTGGAGCCACCCACCAGCACCACTTCATCGATATCCTTTTCGGACAGGCCCGCATCCTTGATCGCCCTCTGGAACGGCCCTACGCACCGATCCAGCAGATCGCGGGTCAGTTCTTCGAACTTGGCCCGGCTGAGGGTCATATCCAGGTGCTTCGGGCCGTCCTGGTCCGCCGTGATGAACGGCAGGTTGATATTGGTGTTGACCACCGACGAAAGCTCGATCTTGGCCTTTTCCGCCGCCTCGCGAAGCCGCTGGAGGGCCTGGCGGTCTTTCCTGAGATCGATCCCCTGCTCCTTCTTGAACTGGTCGGCGATATAATTGACGATCCGCTCATCCCAGTCGTCGCCGCCCAGGTGGGTGTCTCCGGCGGTGGATTTGACCTCGAAGACCCCTTCCCCGACCTCCAGGACAGAGACATCGAAAGTCCCGCCTCCCAGGTCGAAGACCAGGATCATCTCGTTTTTATCGCGCTCCAGCCCGTAAGCCAGCGAAGAGGCTGTCGGCTCGTTGATGATCCGCAGGACTTTCAGGCCCGCGACCTCGCCCGCCGTCTTGGTGGCCGTGCGTTGCGCGTCATTGAAGTAGGCCGGAACGGTGATGACCGCTTCCGTGACGGTCTCCCCCAGATAGGCTTCCGCATCGGCCTTGAGCTTTTGAAGGACCATGGCGGAGATTTCCTCGGGGGTGTAGATGCGCCCCTGAATCTCGACCGATGCCATGCCGTTCTTGTCATTCACAACCTTATAGGGAACCATGCTCCGCTCGGTCTCCACCTCCGAGTAGCGGCGGCCCATGAAGCGTTTGATCGAATAAACGGTATTCTCCGAGTTGATGATTGCCTGCCGTTTGGCGGGCTGACCGACCAGCCGCTCGCCGCCTTTGGTGAATGCGACCACCGAGGGCGTCGTCCGCCCGCCTTCAGCGTTCGGTATGACAACCGGCTCCCCGCCTTCCACCACGGCAATCACCGAGTTGGTAGTTCCAAGATCGATACCGACAATCTTTCCCATTTTCTCAATGCACCTCCATCATAGAGAACACACCCCAACCGGCAGGGCGCGGTTCAGTTCGTTAAGTTCACTGATATTATACCACTTGAGTCTAATATTGTCAAGTCAATTGACGATTTCCAATAAATATTTTTTTCACCCGATTTTGCCGCCCTAAATTCGCTGCGCCGTCTCCTTTCCAAAGGGCGCTGCGCCGTGTTATAATAGGGAGGGACGCTGGTGAAGCGCCCCTTCCGTTGAAGAGGCGCGACGAGAAAAGCGCCTACCGTTTTTTCGGCAGAGCCTGGTATAAGGATACAGAAGATGCATAAGCGAGGAGGAAGTTATGCTCTATCGGGTGGAGGTAGCCACCAAAACAAGTTTCAAAGACGCCGCGGCTGAAGGACTGAAGGCCGATATCGAGGAGCTGGGGATCGGCGGGGTCTGGTCGGCCCGGATCAGCCAGGTATATCGACTGGAGGGGGAGATTACGCCGGAAGAGCTGGCCCGGATCAGCCAGGAGCTTTTGTTCGACCCGATCATTCAGGAGGTGTTCTGGGAGGGTTCGCTGGCCCGGGCGCAGGCGGGGCAGCGGGTGCTGGAGGTCGCCTACAATCCGGGCGTCATGGACCCGGCGGAGGACAGCGTTCTGAAGGGCATCCGGGACCTGGGAATCGGGGGCGTCCATTCTGTCAAAACGGCCCGCAAGTACGTCTTTGAAGGCAGCCTGTCCGATGCGGATATCGAGAATATCGCCGACCGCCTGCTGGTCAACAAGACCATTCAGCACGCCACCGCCGAAGGGGAGCATGCCGCCCTCCCCGCCGCCGAATACCGGTTCTGCCGGATCGAAGCACCGCTTCTGGAGGCAGACGACCGGGATTTGGAGCGGATCAGCAAGGATGGCCATCTCTGGCTGAATTTGCAGGAGATGGAGGCGATCCGGGGCTATTTCCGGAATTTGGGCCGCAATCCTTCGGATGTGGAGATGGAAACTCTGGCTCAAACCTGGTCGGAACACTGCGGCCACAAGACCTTCCGGGGCAAGATCAATTTCAACGGGCAGATCATCGATAACCTGCTCAAATCCACGATCATGAAGGCCACCCAGGAGATGGACAAATCCTGGTGCCTCTCCATCTTTCGGGACAACGCCGGCGTCATCGAGTTCGATGACCGGTGGGCCGTCTGTATGAAGGTGGAGACCCACAACCACCCGTCCGCCCTGGAGCCGTACGGGGGGGCCTCGACCGGCATCGGTGGGGCCATCCGCGACCCGATGGGGACAGGGCTTGGGGCCAAGCCATTCGCCAATACCAATGTCTTCTGCTTCGCCCCGCCCGATATGCCCTATGATAGGCTGCCCAAAGGGACGCTCCACCCGAAGCGCGTTTTCAAGGGCGTCCGGGCCGGGGTCGCCGATTACGGAAACCGGATGGGCATTCCCACAGTCAACGGGGCCATCCTCTTCGATGAGCGTTATGTGGGAAACCCGCTGGTCTACTGCGGCAACCTGGGCCTGATGCCCAAAGACTGCGCCCAGCGCGGCCAGCAGAAGCCGGGCGACCTGGTGGTTCTGGTCGGCGGGCGCACCGGTCGGGACGGCATCCACGGGGCCACTTTCAGTTCCGGGGATCTGAGCGAGGAATCGGAAGTGATCTCCTCCGGATCGGTGCAGATCGGAAACGCCATCACGGAAAAGAAAATGGTAGATACGCTCCTCCAGGCCCGCGACCGGAAGCTCTACAGCCGGATTACCGATGTAGGCGGCGGCGGACTCTCCTCTGCGGTCGGCGAAATGGGGGCCGATACCGGGGTGAAGGTCTACCTGGAGCGCGTGCCCCTCAAATACGCTGGGCTGAGCTACACGGAGATCTGGATTTCCGAGGCCCAGGAGCGGATGATCATTGCCGTGCCCCCGGGCAAACTCGATGAACTGATGCAAATCTTTGCCGATGAGGACGTGGAAGCCACTGTCATCGGGGAATTTACCGACAGCGGGCGGCTCGAACTGTTTTATGAAGGGCATCTGGTTTGCGACCTGGATATGGCCTTTCTGCATGAAGGGACACCGCAACTGGAGCGGGCCGCTGTCTGGGTGCCTCCCGCAGAGCCGGAAAGCGATTTTGCCCAGCCGGAGAACTTGACCGCTTCCCTGAAAGCGATTCTCTCCTCCTGGAACGTATGCAGCAAGGAATGGGTCATCCGCCAGTACGACCATGAGGTGCAGGGGGGCAGCGTTCTGAAACCGCTCGTGGGCGCCGCGCACGACGGGCCGGGGGATGCCTCCATCGTCCGCCCGATCCTCTCCAGCGAGCGCGGGGTGATCGTTTCGTGTGGCATCAACCCGCGTTACAGCGACCTCGATCCCTACTGCATGGCGGCCTCCGCCATCGATGAGGCGCTCCGGCAGATCATCGCGGTCGGCGGGAGCCTGGAGCGCGTGGCGCTTCTGGATAACTTCTGCTGGGGCAATACCAACAAACCCGACCGTCTGGGAAGCCTGGTGCGAGCGGCGCAAGCCTGCCACGATTTTTCGCTGCACTTCGGCACGCCTTTCATCTCCGGCAAGGACAGCCTGAACAACGAATACGAGGTCGGCGGGGAATCGATCTGCATTCCCGGAACCCTCCTGGTTTCCGCAATGGCGGTCATCCCCGATGTGAAGAAGGCCATCAGCATGGACGCCAAAGCCGCGGGCAACCTTATTTACATGATCGGAGCCACCTATGATGAAACGGGCGGCTCCCACTACCGGATGGTGCGGAATGCTTCCGGCGGCGAGGTTCCGAAGGTTCGTGAAACCGCCAAAGCGATCATGGAGACTTTAAGCCGGGCAACCGGAATGGGCCTGGTGCGCTCCTGCCACGATTGCAGCGAGGGCGGCCTGGGCGTCGCCGCCGCCGAAATGGCTTTTGCCGGAGGATTGGGAATGCGGATCGATCTCAGCCGGGTGCCGCTGGGCGAAGCCATCGACCGCGAGGACGCCATCCTCTTTTCGGAATCCAACACCCGGTTTGTGGCGGAAATCGAGCCGGACATAGCCGCCGCCTTTGAGGAAGCCCTGGCGGGAATCCCCTGCGCCTGCATCGGCGAGGTCGTGGCCGAACCGGTCTTTACGGTTACAGGCCGAACCGGGCAAGTCCTGGCGCAGGCCAGCCTTGCGGAACTGAAGGATGCTTGGCAGAAGCCGCTGAAGTGGTAGCGTTCACCGGAGGGACGAACATCTCGGCCCCTCCTGCACTATAAAGGAGAAGATTCATGCCGTCAACCGTTAAGGCTCTGATCCTGCGCGCTGCGGGCACGAACTGCGATTACGAGATGGCTCATGCCTTCGAAACGGCTGGGGCCGAGATCGAATACGTCCATATCAATCGTTTGGTTCGCCGGGAGCGCACACTGGATGAGTTTCACATACTGGGCGTGCCCGGCGGGTTCACCTATGGAGACGATATCTCCGCCGGCAAAATCCAGGCCAATGAATTCAAATATAAGCTGGCCGACGATCTAACCCGCTTTGTGGAAAAAGGGAAGCTGATCTTAGGGATCTGCAACGGCTTTCAGGCTCTTGTAAAAGCCTCGCTGCTACCCGACATCCACGGGCTTTTCGGCCGCCAGGAGGCGACCCTTTTCAATAACGATGTGGGCCGATTCCGGTGCGAGTGGATTCGCCTGAAAGCTGTCGATCAGGGTAAGTGCGTCTTCACGCGCGGACTGGAGTATATCCTGGAAGCACCTATCGCTCACGGCGAAGGGCGCTTCGTTCCAGGAGCGCCCGCCGACCTGCGGGCACTCTGGGAGAACCGCCAGATAGTTTTCCAATATGTCGACAGCCAGGGCTGCGTGGTGCCGGAGGTCAACCCGAACGGCTCCGTGGATGCCATTGCCGGGGTATGCGACCCGACAGGCCGCATTCTCGCTCTGATGCCCCACCCCGAACGTCACGTTCATCCGACACAGCACCCTCGCTGGACGCGAGAGGGGCTTCAGTCCGATCAAAACGGACTAAAACTCTTTCAAAACGCTGTGGAGTATGCCCGCCAGTTATAGTTCCCAATAACGTAAAAGACCACCTCTCTAAATATAGAGGTGGTCTTTTTTATGCTTCAGCTATATAAAAATATTATATTCGAGTAATTATCCTATTGACAGGAAATTATCTATATGATAGAATATATAAAGTTTATATAGGTGATGGATATGTTGCTAAACGGCCTGAGATTATCATTCTCTAAAATATGGAAGCAGGTGGCTTTCACAATTGCATCATGCAATAAGAGTACAATCCGAACAATATTTCATTTGGTTTGCGTCCACAACGGCAGCCTTATTTTTATCGTTGGTTATTTAATATCTTTTTATTTTTTTGATAATATAATTTTAAGTAAATATAGTTTTTATGCTCGATTTAGCTACCCTTTAGCTAAAGCAGCAATAGTCCTTTTAGGAGATATATTTATATTTATATTTATATTTATATTTATATTTATATTTATATTTATATTTATAAATTTTGTAAAAAATAAAATTTCCGGATATCGGCAGGGGTTTACAGATCGGTATCAAATCTTTTATGCGTTAATCGGGGAATTGGGGGAACAGTTTCAGGCAGAGCCTCCGGGACTCTCTATTGTAAATGGACGATGCCTTCCTTTTATTATTGGATTCGGCAGGCCGATGCTGATCCTTTCTTCAGAATTGTGCAACGTTCTATTCACTATCGAGTTACAGGCTATTCTCGCACATGAGATGCATCATATTCGCCGAAAGGACCATCTTTTTCGACCTGTCGCGATTACGTTGCTACATATGCCGTTTTTCAGCCGGTTGCTAAAACCCTGGATTACGGATTATCTGCGATATGCGGAGTACGAGTGCGACCGGGAAGCTTCCGTCTGGATCGGGGATGCGCTCGTATATGCCGAAACTTTATATAAGGTGGCCGAATGGGCTTCGAAGCATGCTCCCTCACCTTCTCTGTGGCTCCTGGAGCAAAGGCTTCTGCCGAATCCGCACGACTTGTATAACCGGGTTCTCAATATCCTGGAGCCTGGAAAATCTGCTGACATAATGAAAAAGCCAGATAGCTCCTATTTAAAAAGAGCCTTCTGGCTTTTCATCGCGCAAATCATCAAAATCGCTCTGGCGGTTGAGGCAGGTCGATGGATACTGTCACTGCTGGTTTTTAGGGATTGACCTCTGTGGTTGCCGCCGAATCGGGCATATTGGCAGGAGCATTGACTGTCGATTCGTCCGGTATGCCTCTCAAAATAACATCCACCAGGCGCTTCTTTTCATCGTCGTCGCATTTCAAATAGGAGGCACCTCCCTGCCGGATATTCTCGCCCGAAAGGGTCGCGGTGCGGATATCTCCGCTGGTCGCGTCTTTGAAAAGGTGGCCCAGCGATAGAATTTGGCGGTCGGAAAGGTCGGTTTCGATGTTTTCGCGGGCGACCTGGAGAAGCTGGTTCAATTTCATCCAGTTCTCTGGCTTGCGGAAACCTTTGAGCATGGCGTAAACCATCTGCTGCTGACGTCGCATCCGTCCGAAATCGCCTTCCCGGTCGTGGCGGAAGCGAATGTATCCGACCGCCTCTTCCCCGTCCAGATGCCGCCAGCCCTGCTTTAAATGGATATGCAGGTGACCCCAGTTGTCGTCATAATCCATATCTTTTTCGACATCGATCAGCACTCCGCCGAGAGCGTCCACCAGTTTTTTGGTGGCATCTATTTTGATGACCATATAATAGTCGATAGGCACTTCCAGAAAGTCCTGCACGGTCGCCACCGCCAACTCCGGCCCCCCCAGAGCCGATGCGCTGTTGATGCGGTGCCAGCCGCGGTAGTCCGGGATGCGGACCAGCAGATCGCGGGGGATGGATAAAAGATTGACCTTGTGGGATAACAGGCTCAAGTTCACGACAAACATAGTGTCAGAACGGGCCTTTTTAGTATAAGGAAGGTTCCGGTTCGTCCAGTTCTGATCGAGGCCGAGGCAGAGGATATTGATGGTCTCCTGGCCGGGGAAAGCTTCTTCGGGATGAACGACAAACTGGTAAATGGCTTTGACTTTTTCTTGCGGCTGCTCGGAACCGGCGGGGAATAAGCGATATAGGATGCCTGCGAAGGTTGCGCCTGTCAGTAAAACAAGGAAAGTAAAGAACTTCAGCCATCGAACCGCCCCTTTTGAGGCCGTTTTCCGGCTGGTCTGGGTGTCAGCTCCCATTATTGTCTCCATGCGGCAATTTCGATGAGTTCAACCTTTGCTATCATATCATATTCATAATCTCGCTGTCAAACAGTGGGATACGTTTACAGATAGAGGTGAGCGCCGGAGAAAGCGATGTTATTAAGAAAAGAGGGCCTTTCGGCCCTCTTTCTCGGATTACTGGAGCGTTTTACCGGAGGCGAGCCGCATCAGGTCGTTATACATGATGACGACAAAAAGGAGCATCAAGAGAGCAAAGCCGACCGTATGAACGAACTGCTGAGTTTCCGGACGCAGGCGCTTGCCACGGATCGCCTCAATTGTCAGGATCGCCAGATAGCCCCCATCCAGAAGCGGGAGGGGAAAGAGATTGAACAGCCCGACCGTCAGGCTCAGGACGCCGATCAGCCAGAAAATACGATGAAACCCCCGGTCCACCGAATGGCTGGTTTCCTGCAAGATGGCTATCGGCCCTCCGACCTTATCGGCGATATTGCGGTTGAACAATTCCTTAGGCAGCGCCTGGATAATGCCCACGGTTTGCTTGAATCCGGATTCGATGGACTTCAGGGCGCTCTGTCGTTCCAAATGTTGCACCGGGATGAAACCGAGGAGGCCGATCTCCTTGCCGGTACTCTTGTCTTTGACTGCCGTTGTCTTCGCTCCAATCAAGAGATATTGTTCTTTGCGGTTGACCTCCAGGACAAGCTGCCGGTTCGGGTGGCCGTGGATGGCTTTCAGCATGTCCTCGCCATTGTTGATGGGATAGCGGCGCTTCGCTTCCATGCTCTGTTTGGGGATAATGATTCCGGTAATCTCATCACCCCGCTGCAAACCGGCCTCCTGCGCCCGGCTGTCGGGCATGATGTATTCCACCTCGTTGGTGGCCTTGCCGGTCGGAAAACCGACCGTCATCCCCATCGAGGAAAAGACCAGGAAAGCCAGCATAATACTCATGAAAGGCCCGGCGAAAATAATCACCATTCGGGCCCAGGTAGGCTTGGAATTGAAGCCGTCGGGGCCGATGTTTTCCTCACCGACTTCCATCCCGGAAAGTTTGACGAACCCGCCGAAAGGAACCCAGTGGATCGTATATTCGGTGTCGCCTTTCTGCCAGAGCCGAACCATCCGAGGGCCGAGGCCGAAAGAAAACTCCTCGACACGCACCCCCAGCAGTTTGGCTGCCGCAAAATGGCCGAATTCATGGAAGAGGACGAGAACGCCCAGCTCGAAGAGAAAGGCAAAAATCGTCAATGGGTTCAACCGGTAGCCTCCTTTCCTACGGCTTCTCTAGCCCAGGCATCGGCAGCCCGAATCACATCCAGAGACAGATCACGAACCACCCGATGCCGTTCCATCACCTTATCCAGCAACCTCGGTATCTCTACAAAGGAAATGCGTTCCTGCAAAAAGAGTTCGACCGCCGCCTCGTTAGCCGCATTCAGCACGGCGGGCATCGTGCCCCCGATTTCTACCGCCCGGTAGCCGAGGGCCAGACAGGGGAACCGTTCCACATCCGGTTCCTCGAATGTTAGGGACTGCATTCGACTGATCTCCAGCCTTGACAGATCGGAGGCCACCCGCTCCGGGTAGAGAAGAGCGTATTGGATAGGAAGCCTCATGTCCGGAACGCCCATTTGGGCCATCACAGAGCCGTCCACAAACTCTACCATAGAGTGGATAATGCTCTGTGGGTGAATGACGACCCTGATTTGAGAAAGCGGCACTCCGAACAGCCAGAGGGCCTCGATCACCTCCAGGCCTTTGTTCATCAGGGTGGCAGAATCCACCGTGATTTTCCGGCCCATCCGCCAGGTGGGATGCGCCAGGGCGTCGGAAAGGCGCACCTTTTGCAAGGCTTCCCGGGACATCTCGCGAAACGGACCGCCGGAGGCTGTCAAAATAATGGAACGTACAGAAAGGCTGACAAGTTCCCTGTGCAGACATTGAAAGATCGCCGAATGCTCACTATCGACCGGCAGAAGGCGGACGCCGTATTTTGCGGCCTCCTGTGTGACGATAGCGCCCCCCGCCACCAGCACCTCCTTGGTTGCCAGGGCGATATCTTTCCCCTTGCGGATGGCGGCAAGAGTCGGAAGAAACCCGGCGAAACCCAGCACCGCGACCAGCACGATATCGGCGTCATCCAATTCGGCAACCGCCTGGAGGCCCTCCGGTCCTGTATAAACCGCGACGCCCGTGTTCCTAAGCCGCTCTTCCAGTTCGGAGATGCCCGCCGGGTCCAGCAAGGCGACGGCCTGCGGCCTGAATTGAAGGGCCTGTTCCGCTAGCAGAGAGGCATTCCGGGCCGCCGCCAGCCCGACCACCCGGAGGCGGTCCGGCAGGCGCAAGGCTACGTCCAATGCCTGCCGTCCGATGGAGCCGGTCGCACCGAGCAGCACGATCCGTTTCATAACAAATCCTTCCGAATTGAAGAAAGGGCGATCCAGTGATCGCCCTTATCCTTGGCATCGATATTCCAATCCCTGACGGCTGAAGTGACGGGTCAGACGGATGCCTTGCTTTCCTGAGGGATGTCCCCAAATTTGCGCTGACGCCTCGCGTAATCCTCGACGGCCTCCAGAAGATGCGATTCGCGAAAGTCGGGCCAGAGGACAGGCGTCACCCAGATCTCGGTATAGGCGATCTGCCAGAGGAGAAAGTTGCTGACCCGAAGCTCTCCGGAGGTGCGGATGAGGAGGTCCGGGTCGGGGAGTTCGGGCGTATAGAGATAGCCGCTGAAGGTCTCTTCATCGATCTCCTGAGGGTCAAGTTTGCCTTCCCGCACGAGCGCCGCGATGCGCCGGGCGGCATCCACGATTTCGGCCCGGCCCCCGTAGTTGATCGCCAGGTTCAGGACCAGGCGCTGATTTTCCCGGGTGACGGTC
Organism: Armatimonadota bacterium; assembly: GCA_020846535.1. Taxonomy (GTDB): domain Bacteria; phylum Armatimonadota; class JADLDR01; order JADLDR01; family JADLDR01; genus JADLDR01. The sequence goes on from JADLDR010000247.1 coordinate 13,496, forward strand.
ATCGCTTGGTCGAGCGCCCGGCGGATTTCCTGAGAGAGCGTATTCAGGCGGCCCGAAATGATGATCCGCACCCCGTTGCGGTGCAGGTTGGCAAGTTCCCGGCGGGCGGCCATTCCTATCAGGCGCATGATGGCCCCGGTCTCCTCGGAGGGGCGCTTCCAGTTCTCCACCGAGAAGGTATAGAGGGTCAGGGCCTCCACCCCCAGGTCGAGAGACTGCTGGACGATGCGGCGCACCGTTTTATAGCCCTGGCGGTGGCCCGCGATGCGCGGCATCCCGCGCTGCTTGGCCCACCGCCCGTTGCCATCCATAATGATGGCGATATGGCGGGGAATCCCCTCCGGCGTTCTGTTCAGGGCGGACATGAAGCTCCTCCGGGATCTACTATACCTCCAGCAGTTCGGCTTCCTTGGCTTTCTCCAGCGCGTCGACCTCGGCGATATGTTTGTCGGTCAATTTCTGCACCTGCTCCTGGCCGCGCTTGCAGTCGTCTTCAGAGATTTCATGCTCTTTCTCGAAGGATTTGAGGTTTTCGTTGGCCTCCCGCCGGATATTGCGGATGGCGACCTTTCCTTCCTCGGTATACTTTTTCAGAATCTTGATGAGGTCTCTGCGCCGTTCTTCAGTCAGGTAGGGGATGGAAAGGCGGATCACATTGCCGTCGTTGGTGGGGTTGAGGCCCAGGTCGGATTTGATGATCGCCCGCTCGATGGGGCCTAAAGCGCCCTTGTCCCAGGGGGCGATCATCAGGAGACGCGGTTCGGGCACGGAAATGGTGGCGACCTGGTTCACCGGCAGGGCGCTGCCGTAGTATTCCACCTGCACCCGATCCAAGAGGGCGGGGTTGGCGCGGCCTGTCCGGATGGTGGACATCTCGTGGCGTAGGGCCTCGATGGCCTTCTTCATTTTCTCTTCGGCTTCGCTTAACACCAGATCAATCATGGCTTCCCTCCACAATCGTTCCGACAGATTCTCCCCGGGCGACCCTGCCGAGGTTGCCGCAAGCGTTCAGATCGAAGACCACGATGGGTAGGCGGTTCTCCATCGCCAGTGAAAAGGCCGTCATGTCCATCACCTTCAGCCGTCGGCTCAGGGCCTCCATATAGTCCAGGCGGTCGAAGCGGACAGCGCCGGGATACTGGCGAGGGTCACGGTCGTAGACCCCATCGACATTGGTGGCCTTCCAGAGCGCCTCCGCCCCGATCTCCACGGCCCGCAGCACCGCCGCCGTATCGGTGGTAAAAAAAGGGTGTCCGGTTCCCGCCGCAAAGAGGGCCACGGCCCCTGATTCGATGGCCGCTATCGCCGCCCGCCGGTCGAAGCCGTGGGCCACCGGCGGCATCGGGATGGCGGACTGCACCAGCGCCTTCAGCCCTTCCGCCTCGAAGGCGGCCCGGAGGGCCAGGGCGTTGATCACCGTGCCCAGCATGCCCATCTGATCGGCCTCGGGCCGGTCGGGAGCTTTCGGGAGGCGGGAGAGGGCAGCCCCGCGCACGATATTGCCGCCCCCGACCACCACCCCCAACTGCACCCCGGCCTCCGCCACCTCCCGAACCTGGGAGGCGAGAGAGGCCAGTATCTCAGGCGAAAGCGGCTCCCCGGAGCCTCCGCTCAGGGCTTCGCCGCTGAGCTTCAGCAGGGCGCGCTTCCAGGGGATCACTCCTCACCGACTTTGAAGCGGACGAAGCGCCGGACGGCGATCTTTTCGCCGATGCGGGCGCTGGCCTCGATCAGCAGGTCGCCTATTCTTTTGGATTCGTCCCG
>JADLDR010000248.1 GCA_020846535.1 Armatimonadota bacterium
GCCAACGGCAACACCCTGACCGGTGGGGGCCGCAGCAACACCTGGGACCTCTCCAACCGGCTGACTCAGTGCGTCTATGGGGGGACGACTTCCACCTTCACCTATCGGGCCGACGGGCTGCGAACCCGCATGACGGTCGGGACGACCACGACCGACTACATTCTGGACAGCAGCAATGTGATCCAGGAGAAGGTGGGCACTACCGTTACCGCCCGGTATATGAGTGGCAACCGGGGGCCGGAGTATCGGCGGGGGATCAGCACACCGCCGGAGTGGTATGTGTTCGATGGGCTGGGCAGCGTGGTGGCGACCGTTTCGGACAACGGGGTGGTGCAATCCACGAAACAGTATGATGGGTATGGGGCGGTGAGGGCCAGTAGTGGAGGGACGCCTTCCAAGCACAAGTATGTGGGGAACCTGGGGCATACCTCTGAGGATGAGACCGGGTTGATCTACATGCGGGCCAGGTATATGGATCCGGTCACGGGGCGGTTTGAAAGTGAGGATCCGGCTAAGGATGGCGTGAATTGGTATATCTACGTTAGAGCAAACCCAATATGTAACCGCGATGAAAACGGCAAGGAGTCCATGGGAGAAACCATGACTGCCACCTTTGAGGGGCAAAGACTCCAGGCAAATTGGAGGAGTGTCCAATTTTCTGCCACGAATCAGGGTATTAGGAAACTAATTAAATCAGTAGCGAGGAGAATCGGATATGATGAATTAAACGATCATCAAATCCATACTCTCATCCATGAGATCAAATCTATGGGCATGGGACCAGCTGACAACATTGGCATTGACAGGTATGGATTTGCCTGGACGGAAGGGGGAGAGTGTATAGGATGGATATTTGATTGGCTTCTGTAGTGGTTTTTGCTTGACTTTGCCTACCACATTAAGTGGAAAGTGTGTACAAAAAAGTCTTTAATCTTATAAAAAAGATAGGCTTTTTTCATATGGCAAAGGCAGTATGATCTTCAAGCGCGCACTAATAATCTATTGAAAACAAAACCATGTAGATAAAAACTGGTTTACTGTACGCTTATTGGCAAAAAGGTTATTAGTGCGCTATTCCCAATATTAACCAATAGTATATAAAAACGCTTTTATGGTGAGGAGATATGGCAAAATTGGATGGCAGAGATTCCCATGGGAGAGCATCTTTTAGTATCACACCCATAAAACACGGAGACCATCGGCAGGATGCACTTGCCTACCGTATCGAATGCGAGCGCGAAAAAGATTCGATGGGCTTCATACGCACGTTTTCTGCTTCCGTAGAAGGCTGGGAATCGGATCATACATCCATATGGTTTTTAGCGCAGGCTTTTGCCAATGCCGCTTCGATTGTTGGATCCCACATTGATTTTACGTCATCCGAACAGGTTGGGAGAAGGGCTGCCTGTGTCTACGAGTACACTAGTTGGATACGTGCTATCTTATGGGGTCCCAAACATGGGCCGCGCATCGCGATTCAGCTCTACATTCAAGAAGAGCAGGATCCCACGCTCTTTCGATCCTTCTTCATACGCGCAATTATCAAAGAGGCTGTCCAGTTCGGTTTAGCGTTAGAAACAGAGATGATTGCTGCCTGTCCTAAGTGGGCCTCAGAGATGGGGTTGGCCTAATATCAATAGTTATATAATTATAAATAAATATATAGATCATATATTGTGCACCCACGATGCCAACGGCAACACCCTTACCGGCGGAGGCCGCAGCAACACCTGGGATCGCTCCAACCGGCTGACTCAGTGTGTCTACAACAGCACGACCTCCACCTTCACCTACCGGGCCGATGGGATACGCACCCGCATGACGGTCGGGACAACCACAACCGACTACATTCTGGATGGCAGCAACGTGATCCAGGAGAAGGTGGGTACTACCGTTACCGCCCGGTATATGAGTGGCAACCGAGGGCCGGAGTATCGGCGGGGGATCAGCACACCGCCGGAGTGGTATGTGTTCGATGGGTTGGGCAGTGTGGTGGCGACCGTTTCGGACAGTGGGGTGGTGCAATCCACGAAGCAGTTCGATGTGTATGGGAGCGTGCGAGCCAGCAGTGGAGGGACGCCTTCCAAGCACAAGTATGTGGGGAACCTGGGGCATACGAGCGAGGATGAGACCGGGTTGATCTACATGCGGGCGCGGTATATGGATCCGGTGACAGGGAGGTTTGAGAGTGAAGATCCCAAGCAGGATGGCGTGAATTGGTTCGCATACTGCTCTGACAATCCAATCAATGTTACTGATCCTACCGGGCTTAGTATTATTGGAGACCTCGGTAGCACTTTACTGTCGATGATGCTTGGGGCAATAGGCGATAGCTATATCAATGCGACAGTTGTCGGTATGCTCGGAGGAGGGTTTATTGGATGGCTCGATTATGGTGCTGAAACCGGCGATTGGCTGAGTTGGGGGGCATTATGGGGCTTTGGGAGAGGAGCGATGTGGGGCGCAGCAGGAGGAGCCGGTGGGGTCTTTGGGGGCAGATTAGGTGATAATCTTAGGAGAGGACTCCCCGGTTGGGGCGTTGGACATATTGGCAGAGGAGTGCCGCCTGTTGGAGCCTTTGATCCAGGGGCAGGCAGTGGCCCTATGGTGCCTAGACCGCTACCGTATCAACCACCACCCTCAGCACAGGGATAGCCTAAGGATGTGAGCGATGGCAGATTTGGCCCAACGAAGCATCGAACGCACCCCTTGATAGTCTAGGTGGTGCATTGACCAAGCCAAGGTGCTGAACCAACCATCTCCACGCTTGCACGATTACATCTTGCGATGGCCGCAGGGATCAGGCGGCCATTGCCTCTCTCTTTCAGGGGTTCGCTGTGAGTTGATTGCAGTGAACCCCAAGATATTGGAGCATGGTGGCTGTTAGTCACCGCTGAAGATGAGTATCCCAGAAACGAGATTGCCATCAAATGAAGGAACAAGCATTCCCTGTGTTGAGAGCTTCTCAGAGATCCATTAAGACATCACCTATGAAGAACCCGCGCATGTTAAAAAATGCAAAGGAGCAGCATTATTGGGAACGTGTGGTTGCGATGTCGCTCGTTTTAGCAAGTATCGGAGCCATCGGGCAGGGCTTGTTCGATGGATTCCAGTTTCCTACTTTTTTATATAGAATCCTCTTGTTTTCGGTGGTTTTCTTTATAGGAATGACCATTCACCTTTTCAAGCGAGATCATTCTTATGAAGCTCACCGGAGAGGTTTATGTTATGTCACCAAACTGGGGCCTTTATATAGCCGCTCCTTTGTGCCTTGGGAGCGTATTGAAAACTGCTACCTTGACAAGATCCATGAACTGGGAGAACTGGTTCCGTGTTTGATTGTGGTCAGGAAAGACAGACGAAGGCATGTATTGTTCTATGATCCTCAAGACGATGCATTAGCACTAGATCTATGTCATTATATTCGCCGCAAAGCGGTCTCAGGTGGATGAAATATTAGATTGGCTGATGTAGGCTGCTGGGTGGGAGCCACCATCATCCGAAACAAGGAGGTTGTCACATACTTGCGATTATACATCCATTTACATCCTCGATGGCAGCCGTGTGCTCCAAGAGAAGGTCGGCAGCAATATCACGGCCCGGTATCTAAGAGGTGCCAGAGGGCTAGAATAAAAGGAATACTGGGACGGATCCCCGGAGTGGTATGTGTTCGACGGGTTGGGCAGTGTGGTGGCGACCGTTTCGGACAGTGGGGTGGTGCAATCCACGAAACAGTATGATGGGTATGGAGCAGTAAGAGCCAGCAGTGGGGGGACGCCGACCAAGCACAAGTATGTGGGGAACCTGGGGCATACCTCTGAGGATGAGACCGGGTTGATCTACATGCGGGTCAGGTATTACGATCCGGTGACGGGGCGGTTTGAAAGCGAGGATCCGAAGCGGGATGGGGTCAATTGGTATATTTATGCCAATGACAATCCTATAAACATCGTTGATCCCAATGGCACAGAGGGAACAATGATGGAGACTGGAGCCGGAAGCAATATTGCCGCCATAATGGATAATATTGCTGGCAGAATAGGAATGTATTTCCGTGATATTTCCAGGATCAACAACGTAAAGTCAAGCAAGGCGATCCAGGCGCTTATCGGACTGAGCGAAGACCCGAACAACTGGCGGTGGGTGGTAGCTGAAATTGGCGGCAATGCATCGGGATTCTCATCGACGGGGTGGCTCAAAGCTATAGTGTGTATCAGCGGGCGTTCTGCTGGAGCGTTCCTTCAGATGGAATTAGAGCTGCATGGAATTCCTTATGCTGAGCTGACAGGGCTCTTGCTATAATCGGGAAGGATTAGTGTGTTCACCCGGCTAGCGAAGAACATTAATAATAGCCGGGTGAACTTTTTCGCAGTGAGTGGTCTATATAATAAGTACAACTCGAAGGCAGCCATAAGATTATACCTTCCAGGTCGCTTTTGTTGCCTTGTCGATTCCAGGAGAAACAATTGGCAGGACTAACTAAGGATTTCAGATGGGATGAGTTTCAGGTGTCGGAATTCTTCCTTCATGACGCGGCTCCTTTCGACTTAGAAGACGATGAGGGCCAGCTCTACCGGGCCAGCGACGGACGGCTTGTCGCAGAGGTGATTGTACTCCCCATCCGCGGTGTTGTGTGCTTTACGATCCGTGATGTTGTCCTTGGTCATATTATTATGGATATCGCATTCCAAACTCATTCGGAACTGTGCGTTAGGCGCGGCCCAACAGGAGAGTACCTTTATTGTCATGAATGCGTAGCGTTACCGGGCATCCACAGCTACCGAACACTTCATTGGCATACGTTTTTTCAGTATTTTAATTCTGATGCCCCATTGCTCTCGATACGGTTTACATGGAACCCACATATCAGCCTTCAATTAATCGATATCGTTTACGATAATAGAGCCTGATTTATGCTTATTAGGCACGCGGATTTCAATATAAGTCTAAACGTTGCCAGCAGGCATACGACAGGCAACCGGGGGCCGGAGTATCGGCGGGGGATCAGCACACCGCCGGAGTGGTATGTGTTCGATGGGCTGGGCAGTGTGGTGGCGACCGTTTCGGACAGCGGGGTGGTGCAATCCACGAAGCAGTATGATGGGTATGGAGCGGTGCGAGCCAGCAGTGGGGGGACGCCTTCCAAGCACAAGTATGTGGGGAACCTGGGGCATACTTCTGAAGATGAGACCGGGTTGATCTACATGCGGGCGCGGTATATGGATCCGGTGACAGGGCGGTTTGAGAGTGAGGATCCGAAGCAGGATGGGGTCAATTGGTTCGTTTATTGCGAAAGCAACCCGGTCAATAGAACGGATCCTACCGGAGAGTGGACTGTTGCAGACTTATCAGCGGGCTTCTATGCCGCATGGTTATCCTCATATTTGGGAGTCGCAAATAATATGATTTTAGGCCCACTTGTCGGAGGGTTAGGAGGAGGTGCTGTTACATGGGCTACCAACGGCATCCTTGAAGGAGACTGGTGGAATGATGCCGGTTTTGAAGCTTTTCTGGATGGGTTCCTTCCAGGACTTATAGGCGGGGCTGGGTCAGTAGTAGGTACCCCAAAGCGCATGTGGGATCCCCTCCCTATTCCTAAGATGGGCATGCGCGACATCAGAGTGCCACCTATAGGAGCGTTTAATCCTAGGGGAAGACAACATGCATTGCCGTAGCAAATTTAAGAATAATACAACTGCGGCAGTTGCGTTGATAAAAAGCTTTCAATAAATGATTTCTACACATAAATAAAAGATGAATACTTTCCGTGGCGATGGTCGCTTGTAGAAGGCGACCATCGCATGATTCCTTTGCTTGTGAGTCGCGAGTTATAAAATTCACGCGTCTATAGAAAGGGTTCATCAATGTCTAAAAGAGTTGCACCTCCATTGCTGAAGGTTTTACAGCCGGGCCTGAAGTTCTCTGGAAATTATCTGTTCATTTTCAAGAGTGTTATACTGTCATTGATTAAAGCGATCATTCTAATAGCTATCTTTACCATAGCATTATACCTGGTTAATTACAGGAATTATTTATCCATTGGCATTAGGTCACTTCTGGTAGCTTCGATAATCATTATACTAGAAGCTTTGAAACGAGACCATTCATATAAAGCTACAGGACGAGGTTTGTGTGTAATTGGTAGGGTTGGCCCTTCATGGATGATGGTCCAGTTCCTAGCATCTTGGACGCAAGTTGCCAACTGTACTCTGGAGAATATCACAGATCATGGAAAATCAGGCTCTTGTCTTGTCATTACCCTGAAAGATGGGAGAAAGATTATACTGCCCTATGATCCAAATGAAGAGGCAATAGCCTTAGAGCTATGTTATTATATCCGTCGTAAAGTCGTCTAGTGTAAATTAGATTGGTAATATAAAGCGTACTATTATGAATATCAATAAAATAATTTATTACATATTATATTAATGATAATCAAAAGTAGGACTATGAGGAATACTGGGAGTCGCCGGAGTGGTATGTGTTCGATGGGCTGGGCAGTGTGGTGGCGACCGTTTCGGACAGCGGGGTGGTGCAATCCACGAAGCAGTATGATGGGTATGGGGCGGTGAGGGCCAGTAGTGGAGGGACGCCTTCCAAGCACAAGTATGTGGGGAACCTGGGGCATACGAGCGAGGATGAGACCGGGTTGATCTACATGCGGGCCAGGTACATGGATCCGGTGACGGGGCGGTTCGAGAGTGAGGATCCCAAGAGAGATGGGGTCAATTGGTTCGTTTATGTTCGCTGCAACCCGGTTAATTGAGGGCTGGTCATAAATAAAATGCCGCGTTGAGGGGTTGCCCACACGCGACGACCTCCGGTATCATCAGGGTAACGATCCACTTTGAAAGCGGAGGTTACTTCTGATGGTAGCGCAAGAGACGTTACTGGTCAAGCTGGTGCAGTGTGTGGACCGCCTGCCCATGCCGCCGGCCCCTCGGAAGCGGGGCCATCCGTGCCGATATTCCGACCGACTGTTTCTGAAAGCGTTAGTGATCATGATCGTGCGCCGCTTACATAAAGTGCAGGAACGGCGCTCGGTACTCGAACAACCGACCGCCGAGATGCAGGCGCTACGCGCCTTGCTGATACAAGACGGGCACTTCCCCTCCCGCCGGACCTGGGAGCGCCGGTTGAAAGCCTTGCCGGCCCAGATCGGCTGTGTGGGCCGCTACTTGGGGGCCTTGCTCCGACCGTGGGCGGCTTATGGCCGGGCCATTGCCCTGGATAGCACCGTGCGGGTGGCCCGGGGCAGGGTCTGGCGCAAGAAAGATCGGGAGGCGGGCGTCGGGCCGCCTCCCTCCATCGACACCGAGGCGCATTGGACCCAATCCGGCTGGCACGGCTTCTTCTATGGCTGGAAGCTCCACTTGGCCACCGTTGCGGCCGGGGTCTGGATGCCGTTGGCGGCCGAACGCACCGCCGCCCATGTCGCCGATAACGAAGTCGCTCCGGCTCTGTGGCGGGAAGTGCCCCTTGGCCCCTGCACCGTGCCGGGGGACCTGCATGACAACGCGCCCCATGTCCAGCAGGCCTGTGACCCGCAGGGCCGCCTCTGGATCACGACGCGCTATGGCCCCATAGCTATCCAGATCAGGGTGCCTGTCCCGCCGGGGCGGGGTGCGGGCCTTGGGGAGACCGTTCCCTAACCCCCCCGCCCCCTTCCCGAAACGGGCAGGGGGAGGAGATGGGATGGTCAAGTACCGCACCCTCTCCCCCCCTCTCCCCGGAGGCGCTCCGGCGCATCCCTTGGGTTTCGGGGAGAGGGGCCAGGGGAGAGCGGTCCCCCCTCCCCCAGGAGCGGAGGATCTTTTACCTTATCTGGATCGCGATGGATCACGACGCGCTATGGCCCCTATCCGCACACCGATGCGGGCGTCGAGGTACGCCGCCTCTTCCACAAGCTGCGCTCGGTGGCCATGGAGAACTTCAACGAACATTTCAAAGGCATCTTCGACAGCCATGGAGCCGTCCCGACCCAAGGCTTGATCGCCACTCAACGCTTCGTGTTAGGGGCCATCCTGGTCTATCAGATTGTGCGACTCTATCGCTTGGAGCAGCATCTGCCCTTGAACGTGGGCCTCAAACCTTTTTTGAAGGCGGCTTAGAATGATGACCACCCCTCATTTAACCAAACGCCAGACATCGGAGGCGGGAACTGGCCCGACCAGCTTGCCGATGCTGTGCCATTATTGATATAGGTGATACTAAAGTGACCGGCCCAGACATTCGAAACAACGAGTAACAGCATGAGTATCCATACAACTGTCCATCAAGTTCGTGTTGCAGATATTTATATATCCTCGTTTTATTTTAAAGTCAATAAGTTCTCGGGTATGAAATATTTTTTTTGCAATTAATACTTGAACTGAGCTTAGCTTGTTGTATCGCTAAACCCATAGCTTCAGTAGAGGTTAGATGAAAATCAGCTATTTCTGTGTGTACATAAAATAGGGGAGAACCGGGAGTTCCCCCTTATTTTATATCGAATCTTCTCGACCGTTGCTGTCCCTGCGCTACCCCTCCACGTAATCCGTCAGGCCCTCCCGGTCCATGTAGCGTTCGATGGCCTGGCGGTATTCATCGTAGAAGGCGAAGCCCTGGGACCGCTGGGCTTTGGCATGCTCCAGGATCGTTTTGGTGAGGGCTTCGGCTCCGAGTTCCTCGCGCTTTTTCTGGACGTTTTTCAGGAGATCGGCGCGGAGTTCCTTGTCATCGGAGAGAAGGAGGATGATTTCCTCGTAGTCGTCTCCCAGGGTGCGATCCACGGGCAGGCCTTTGCGGACATAGGTGCATTGGTAGACGGTGCGCTTGCGGGCGTCCTTCACATCGCTGACGATGCCGGTGGCCCAGGCCGCGGCGAAGGCCATGCGCGAGAGGTCCAGTTCCGGCTGCGGGGGCCGGTCTATTTTGAGCCAGTTCACGTCCCGGCGGGCGTGGAGCGGGTACTGGTTGCCCTGGTCGTAATGGGATCGGTAGGCCGCCTCGTAGGAGGGAAGGTCGGCGATCATTCTTAAGGGGAAGGCCCCTTCCTCGCGGGTGATCAGAACCTGGTGGCTGTCGGCGATCTCCACGAAATTTTGCAGGGTGACATTGGCCGCCCGGTTCTGTACGGTGGTGACGAACTCCCTTTCCGAAGCGGTGGTGGGGGAATTGCCGTGCGCTACGCCGACGATGGTGTCCCGCTTGCCCGGGTCGTCCACATAGCCGGAAAGCCCCCGGGAGAAGACCAGGAAGGGCTGGGACCGGTCGTAGACCAGGCCGAAATGCTCCTCCGCCACCTGGCCCCGCGGATACCGCTCGAAAAAGAGGTCCAGCACGCTCTGCCGGTCCATCGGGGCGGCAAAAACGCTACGGGCCTGCCAGAAAATCGCGTTTTTGATATCGGCCCGCTCCAGGTCTTTCAGGCGGAAGATATCGCCGGTGACATTCAGTTTCTGGAGAGAGGCGGTTCCGACATCGTTGCGGGTGGATTCGGAGACCAGGCTTGTAAAGAAGCGGTCGGTGTAGGCGTCTTCATACAGCACCTCGCCGTTGATATCCACGGACATATGGCGGAAGATGGCCTCATCCCCGGAAAACTCGTCCCGCAGACCCTCCACCAGGCGGATATAGCGGTCCAGCTCCATCAGCAGCTTGTCCACCACCGGCCCCATCGCCTGGAAGAACCGCTTGGCGTAGACGCAGGAGTGCATATCGATCTTGTTGTGATAATAGCGGGCGGCGGCCTTGAGGAAATTTTCCCGCTCCCGGTCCAGAGCGCGGCCCACCCCGCCGACCAGCTTCAGGGCCAGGTCTCGCGGCAGGCGCTCCATCTCGGAGAAGGGGCGGTCTTTCTGCTGGGCGAGGGGGAGATCGTTGGGCTGGTATTCGTTCTGGTAGGCCTGATCGAGCTGGGTGATTGCCAGCTCGAAATTGCGCTTCACCTCCCCCAGGAACTGGCGGGCGAAGCTATGGCGCAGGGCCTCGTTATTGACCATGCCGACCACGATCTGCCGCAAAGATTCCTCCTTGATGCGGAGAAGGTTCCTCAGGTTGCTCTGGATGGTTCGCAAGTACTGGCCCCACTGGGTTTCGTCGGGATGGGTGTCGGCCAGACGGGAGGATAGGTCCGAGTCCTGGTTGCGGAGGTAGCTCGCCACCCGGTTGTGGCCCGGATAGGTCTGCTCCAGGGTGCGGTTCACGCCCCGCGCCCACTCCTGCACCAGCCCTTTCAGGCTATTGCCCCCCCCCGAATCGATCAGGGCGTCCATGACGGCCTCTTTGGACAACTGATTCTGGCCGAGGAGGTCTGCGGTGAAGCTATCGATCTGGGGGAAGGGGCGGGTGGGGGTCAGCCAGCCGTCCACCACCCGGGCGGCCAGCCGGTTGGCGAGAACGTTCGTCACCTTCTCCTTGGGAAAATAGATGGCCGACAGGCCGAAGCTCATGAACCTCTGCGGGCTGCCCTGCTGGTCGGGAAACTCGGTGAACCGCTGGATGTTATCCCGGTTGGACTTCTTCTGCCCGGCGAACTCGGAGGTGAAATCGAGAAAGATGTTGTGGCCCACCATCTCGAACAGCTGGTTGATCTTCCCGAAATAGGAAACCCCGTTGGAGCGCCCCAGCAGGTAGCAGAAATCGAACGGCGGGTTCTGGTCGGTGGCAGGGGCTTCGTTGGCGCTATACTGGGCGGAAAACTCGGTTTCATTGGCGCTGTAGTGGTTCAATTCCCGGAAAGCGGCGTAGGCGTTGGAGCGCCTGTCCACATCCCCCCCTACGATCCCCGGAGGGACGGTGAGGATGCCCACGATATCGACGATGGGCTGACTTCGCAGGATCTGGCGGGCGGTGTAGGCCATGTCCAGGAACATGCCGCTTCCCGTGCCGCCCAGCAGGGAGCAGACGATGTAGACATTCGTTCCCTGCACCACGCGGATGCCCTGGCTCAGGCAGAACTGGGTGGCCGAATCGGAGGAAATCTGGTTGAAGCAGTTCTGGAAGCGGTGGACGATCTCCTGGTAGTTCCAAAAAAAAGCCAGCCGCCCCCGCGCCCTGACCGCACCCGCCCCGGCAGCGATATCGCCCAGGAGGGCGTTCGTATCGAGCCAGCTTTCGATGTGCGGGTAGTGGTGTACATTGGGGCGCAGGTTCGTATCGACCCCGGTGACGGCGGTGTGAAGCGCCTCGGAGGGCTTGAGGTCTATCGGGGAGGCTAAAGTTTCGTCTTCCACCACCCGGGCCAGGACGGCGGAATCGGTGTCCAGCACCAGAAAGCTGACAATCGGCAGGTTTCTCAGGCTGCCGTACTTTTCCACGATCCGCCTGCGGACATTCAGTACCACTTCCTTGCCGGTCCCGCCCAGCCCGATGATGATGCTCTTGGTGACACCCTGATATTTCTGATCCTGGGGATTGATCGCCCCGCCCGGAGCCGTCGGCACGAAGGTCATCGAAAAAAGCCTCCTCCACTTGATAAAAACTTTCCGTACAAGCAAACGGGAAAACGCATGTTTGGTTGCGCCTTCCCGATTAGTGTATCATAAAACGAAGGGTTTGGCAACCGCAGGCAGACCCGGTGCATCATGCCTCCCCGACCAGAGCCAGAGGGGTTCCAACCGGGACGGTTTCGCCTTCGGGAACGAGGATGGTGGGCAGGGTTCCCGAAACGAAGGCTTCGACCTCCAGGCTGGACTTTGGCCCTTTCGACCTCCAGGAGCAGGTCGCCCCTGGCGATAGGGTCGCCGTCCTGTTTCAGCCACCGGAAGGCTGCCCCTTCCTCCATCAGGTGGTCCAGCTTGGGCATGGCGGCCTCGACAGGCATTCAGATCTCCTCCACAATCTGCGGGCGGACGCCCAGGATGGCGCAGATCTCCTCCATCTCGGATCGCCAGTCGCCGTAGACGAGATGGATATGGTTCGACCGGACCGAAGAAGAAGCGGGCCTGGTCGCAGAGGAGGCGGAGAAAGGCGTAGGGGCGCTCCCAGATGGTGTCTCTCAGGCGCTCCCGGGGCAGAGAGACCACCTCCACCGGGGCGATGAGCATTTCCCATTCTCCGCGGCATCGTCGCCCGCCTGCCAGTGGTGGTAGGGAAACCCGACGTGGGTTCCCATGTGGGAGGAAAAGATGATGTCGCTCAGCACGTACCAGATATCAGGGCGATGGGTTACCTCCGGCAGCAGTTCGGTCACATCGAAGGTGCGGGTCTCCAGGCGGAAGTTCTCCCGACCCGGGATCATCCGGTGGCTCAATTTGATGACGGCTTCCTTTCGCATCGCGTTCTCCTTGAGGGGTCCCCTGTCATTCCACCAGAACGAGGCCGTAGCAGTCCTGCTCGCAATCGTGGCTCGTCAGCACGCGGATAGGGAATCCGGCGTTCCTTGCGGTGGCGAAGACATCCACCCCGCACGCCTCCATCGAGGGCCGCGCCTCGGCGGGATGGGCGCACCGCTCCCTGCCGCAGTCGGCGCAGAGGCGGCAGGGACCGGATCCCAGGCCGAAGGCTTTGTAGAAACCGTCCAGAAACACTTCCCGCTCCAGCACGGAGATTACCCGATGCGCCTCATCGCCCGTCCGGCAGCGCACCAGAACGGCTTTCGTGTATTCATCCAGAACCTGTCTGGTCTGCTCGGGGGCGGGCGTGTGGGGCGGGCAGCAGAGGCTCGACCCGTAGCCCCCGCAGCCGTACTGACATTTCATTCGCACCCACGCCCCTGTCACCACAGAAGAAGGGGCAACCTGCCGGGCATCGACCGCCCCTAGATCGCAGGCCCGGCTGAGATATCGGTCCAGACAATCATCTCGATCCATCGGCATCTCCTTTCGCCCAAAAAGCTTCATGGCTGCCTGTATTCACTGTCGAAGGCGCTTATCCTGCCGGGCGAGTAAGGGGAGACAGAATCATCAGGGGAACGAAAAGGGGTGGGATCGGAGGTTGTTATTGCAGGTTGTTCGCTTGGAGTTCCAAGGTACAAGCCGAGGGGCGCGCACCCGCACGCCCCTCTCAGACGAAAAGCCTGTTTCCGCTCGATATTGCTTAACCGATTTTCTCACCCCGCCTGCGATCCCAGCTTGAGTTTGCGGGCGATCTCGGTTACATGGCGGCCCTGGAAACGGGCGATAGCCCGTTCGTTTTCGGAGGGCTGGCGGGAGCCGTCGCCGCTCGATAGGGTGGAGGCTCCGTAGGGGGAGCCGCCGGTGATCTCGTCCATCGTCATTTGCCGCTGTTCCGAGTAGGGAACCCCCACGATGATGAACCCGTGATGGAGGAGGGTTGTGTGGAAACTCGTGATGGTGGTCTCCTGTCCACCGTGCTGGGTGGCGGTAGAAGTGAAGACGCCGCCCACCTTGCCGATGAGCGTTCCCTGCGCCCACTGCCTGCCGGTTTGATCCAGAAAGTTCCGCATCTGGGCGCACATGTTGCCGAACCGGGTGGGGGTTCCGAAGATGACGGCATCGGCTTCCTCCAACTGGCGCGGTTCGATAAAAGGAATGTGGGCGAATTTCGCCCGGGCCGCCTTCGCCCCGGTGCGCTCCAGGGCTTCTTCAGGAACCAGTTCATGCACCTGGTAGAGAGCGGCTTCCGCCCCCGCCACTTCCCGTGCGCCTTCGGCCACCGCCTCGGCCATCTGATAGATGTGCCCGTACATGCTGTAGAATACGACCTGAACCTTCACTGACATTGAACAGCCTCCTTTTGCTTTTTACTCAGCCCGCAGCCACCGCAGCCATCAGTCCGCGGACGAAGGCGATTTCGTCCTGGTTGACGGTGTGGCCCATGCGCGGGTAAATCCGCTCCGTAACATCCGCTCTCAGTTCCCGCATGATCCGCGAGGAGCGGAGAACCCTTTCTTGGGGGATAAAGAAATCGATGTCGCTGCAACCGAGGAAGACCGGGCTGCCCTCCAGGGAACCGCGATAATCGCGCGGCGCGTCCCCGTTTTCGATGAGAGCGCCGCTCAGGGCCACCACGCCGCCGTAGCGCCCGGGGTAGCGGGCCGCATGCTCCAGCGCAAGGCAGGCTCCTTGCGAGAACCCGAGCAGGACGGCCCGTTCCTGTGGAATCCCGGCCTGCCCGATGCGGGCCAGCAGGCTGCCGACAGCATCGAGGGCCGAAGAGAGCCAGGGTTCGTTCTGGGACGCGGGAGCCATGAAAGACCCCGGATACCAGACGCTCCCTGCGGCCTGAGGCGCAAAGTAGGCGAACCCTTTCCCATCGAACTCATCGGTCAGAGAAAGAATATCCTCAGCAGACGCGCCCCGCCCGTGGATCAGAACCATCGCTGCCCGCGCCCTCTCCGGCGCTTCTCCTGCCGTAAGGACAGGCTGGCCCTGGTGCGGATTGTCGGATGGTGATGGGGTCATCGGATATCTCCTGTCGATCATTTGCTTGGTGAGTTGTAGGATGAGCGCCCGAAATCAGATTCTCTCCCGGGCAGGACGATATCGGGCAGGTCGGCCTCGATGCAGCGGCGGTTCGCTTCCAGCCAGGGGGGAAGTTTCAGGCTTTGTCCCAGGGCTTCAGACGGCTCGTCTGCGGTGAAGCCGGGCGGGTCTGTGGCGATCTCGAAAAGGACGCCCCCAGTCTCACGGAAGTAGATGGAACGGAAGTATTGGCGGTCCAGCACCGGGGAGACGTAATAGCCCAGCCCGGCGATCCGGCGTCGCCAGGCTTTTTGATCCTCGTCATCCGGGGTGCGCCATGCAATATGGTGAACCGTTCCGGCAGCGATGCGCCCGGGGGGAGCGGCAGGCAGGCACACCACATCCACGATGGCCCTCGGCCCGCCCGTCCCGGCCTCATATCGGAACCGGTTCTCTTCCTGCCCGCCGAGGCGGAATCCCAGCGTTTCGGCCAGCAGGGCTGCGGTTCTTTCGTAGCCCTCTTCGGAAAGGGTAGCGCTGTGAAGCCCTCGGACAGCATGTTCGGGCGGAACCGGCCCTTCCCGCCAGGGGATGCCGTAGCCGCTGCCCGAAACGCCCGTCATCTCAAGCTGGAGGCCGTCGGGATCGTAGAAAGCGATGGAGTTTTCACCGAAGCGGGATAAAGGCTCTTCAAAGGGAACCTTATGCGCTTTGAACCGCTCCGCCCAGTAGTCCAGCGAGGCTTCGGGAACGGCGAAGGCGGCGGCAATTACCTGCCCGGTTCCCCGGCGGCCCTGGGGCGACCCGGGCCAGGAAAAGAAGGTGAGAATCGTGCCGGGCCGCCCGGTTTCATCGCCATAATAAAAATGGTAAGCGCCCGGGTCATCGAAGTTGACGGTCCGCTTGACCAGGCGCAGCCCCAGAAGGCCGGCATAGAAATCGATATTGCGCTGCGGATCGCCGGCAATGGCCGTGATGTGGTGGATGCCGCGGATCTCCGGATTCATCAAACCTCCTTTCGAACTGTCAAGACTTTCGCATGGAATGTCATTGCGAGGAGCGTTAGCGACGAAGCAATCTCCAGGGTCACGCCTATGAGCAGAGCCTTCGTACGTATTTGTGAAACTGGAGATTGCCGCGGAGCTTTCGCTCCCCGCAGACTCCATCGATACGGCTCTGCCCTTGAAGTCAAGCGAAAATCCTGGATCTATCGCAGACAGCGCCGCCCTATCTTCTGCCTCCGGGATTCGGAGGAGCCTGTTCCCAGAGCTTCAGAAATTCCATGGAGCGCCGCGAAGAGTGTAGATAGGCGAATCGGGCTACCTGGCGTCCCAGGGTGATCAGGCGGTCCTCCAGGCGTGCGTCTTTGATCGTCCCGTCCGCATCGAAGACCTTCCATGCCTGGGCGACCGTCACCTGTTCGGGAAGCACCCAGGCATGCAGGGCGCGCCCGATGGCGCGGAGCGCGTTCAGGGCTTCCACCCCGCCCATCGCCCCTCCGGAAACGCCCACCAGCCCTATCATCTTGCCCTCGAATTCATCGAAGCCCATCAGATCCAGGGCGTTTTTGAGGACGCCGCTCAGGCTGCCGTGATACTCGGGCGTTCCCAGAAGAATGCCCTGCGCTGTCCGGACCGCCTCTCGCAAACGGTAAACATCGGGCGGAAAGCCCTCCTTGCTGTCCCTCCCGTCGCAGAAGATGAGACGATAATCGGACAGGTGGATCGAATCAGCCTCCGCTCCTGCCTGCCGCGCCCCTTGCAGGGCCACCTCCAGGGCCATCCGCGTATAGCCGCCTGCCCGCAGGCTTCCGCACAGCCCGACGATGCGGACCGGATTCTCCGGCTGCTTCACGTCTTCCATATGCCCCTCTCTTATAGATCGCTCCTGCCCAGCCCGACCTTCCGGCAGAGCCGCCCCAGATCTTCCTGTTCCGCAATGGTGAGGGCGCTCATCTCTTCGGCGATAGCCGCCGCATGGCGGGGAAAGAGTTCGCGGATCATCCGATGGCCCTGATCGGTCAGATGGACGGTCAGAACGCGGCGGTCTTCCTCGTCCCGCCGTCTCAAAACCAGCTCTCTTTTTTCGAGGTTATCGATGACCAGGGTGATGTTTCCCCCGCTTTTGAGGAGCTTGCGGGCGATTTCGGTCTGGTTCAAGGGGCCGAGATGATATAAAGCTTCCAGCGCTCCGAACTGGCTGCCGGTCAGCCCGGCCTCCTCGATATACCGTCCGGCGCGGGCCGTAACGGATTCGGCGGCGCGGACCAGCTTGACATAAGCGCCCAGCGCCCGGATTTCTTCTTCGCTGCCCTGATAATGTGTCGCCATAAAGGTTCAACCTCTAACTTTTTAATCTTAAACAATTCTGCGCTCGATTTTGTTCCCGAAAAGGGGAGTCACTTGCTTCTTTTGGCGAAATCCCCCATAATAAAGCTATGTTGAAGCTGGCTCTGCGTAACCTCACGCGGCGCAAGACCCGCACTGGCCTGACTCTGGTGGGGGTGGCTATCGCCATCGCCTTCACGGTCGGGATTCTGAGCGTCACGGAAGGCTTCATGATTTCCTTTACCGGGTCGCTCCGGCGGCAGGGGGCCGATATTTTCGTCATGCCGCGCCATCTGGGCGGTTTCGGCATGCCGGGCTTCGGCCCGGTGACTTCCACCCTGCCGCAAAAAACCGCGGCCCGTGTGAAAGCCGACCCCAATGTGGAAGAGGCTGCCCCGGCCCTCGGAGGCATCCTGACCTCGGCCACTCCGTTCTTCCAGGCCGTGATGGTGACCGGCCTCGATCCGGGCTATCTGATGGCCGCCAAGCCCTATCTCAAGCTGGCTGAAGGCCGGATGCTCAATGCAAACGATAAAAATGGCCTCCTGGCCGGCAGCCGAGCGGCCCAGGCCGTCGGCCTGAAGGCCGGGGCTGTCTTTGCCATTCAGGAGGCCCGATTCCGGGTGGTGGGCATCCTCGCCCCGACCGGCGGCATCGATGACGGCCTCTGCTATACCACTCTCCCCGCCGCGCAGCGGGTTTTCGAGCGGCCCGGCCAGATCACCCACATCTTCGTGAAGGTTAAAGACCCATTGAGGGCGCAGGAAACCGCGGGCCGCCTGAAGCGCGCCCTTCCCGATGCCGCTGTCCAGACCGTGCTGGAGGTTCTGGACAGGACGATCCAGATGCTCTGGGTCGCCCGCGCTATTCATCTGAGCATGGCCTCTATCGCCCTCTTGATCGGGGTGCTGTTTGTCTTGTCCACCATGCTGATGGCCGTCAGCGAGAGGGTGAAGGAGATCGCTACCCTGCGGGCTATCGGTTTCGGAAGAAAGCGGGTCTTCCGGCTGATTCTTCTGGAATCGTGCGCGATCAGCGTGGTAGGCGGGGTCGCGGGGTGCATCGGGGGAGCGTTGCTGGCCCGCACCATCGAATTCGGGGTCGGGCAGGCGTTTCACATCTCTTATTTCCGCACCCTGGTCACGCCGCGCATTCTGATGTTCGGGTTTGCCATCGCCGTTTTGATCGGGAGTGCCGGCGGGATCTATCCCGCCTGGCGCATCGCCCGCACGAATATCGCAGAGGCCCTGCATTATGAATAAGCCGGCGATCATCGAGACCCGAAATCTGGTGAAGCGGTTCCGGATGGACGGTCAGGAGGTGACCGCAGTGGCGGGCGTCAACCTCACCATCCGGGCCGGAGAACTGCTCGGGCTGATGGGCCCTTCCGGTTCCGGCAAGACGACCCTCCTGAACCTTCTCGGCACTCTGGACACCCCCACCGAAGGCGCGATCCTGCTCGAAGGCAAAGATCTGGCCCGACTGACCGAGCCGGAGCGCGACGCTCTCCGCCTGCGCCGCATCGGCTTCGTTTTTCAGAGTTTCAACCTCATCCCCACCCTCACCGCCCTGGAAAATGTCCTCCTCCCGATGGAGGCCGCCCGGATGCCCGGCCCGGAGCGCCGCAAGAGGGCGCATTCCCTGCTGAAGACGGTCGGCCTCAAGGGCCGCCTGAACCACCTGCCCCGCCAGCTTTCCGCCGGAGAGCGCCAGCGTGTGGGCGTCGCCCGCTCCCTGGCGAATCGCCCCGCCCTCATCCTCGCCGATGAGCCGACCGGCAACCTCGATTCCCGCAACACCGATGAGATCGTCCGCCTGCTTCAAGAGGTCAGCCAGAGCCACGACACCGCTGTGGTGATCGTCACCCATAATCCCGAGGTGACAGACCATGCCGACCGCATTCTCAGGATGCGGGATGGCCTGATCGTAGAAATCCGGTAAAATAATCCGTTTTTTTATGATCGCCAGAAGGAGATTCCTGCAAAAGCGCGAATATGAGAGCTGCGACAGCGAAATTTGCAGGAAAGGAGGCTCGATTCCCGGATAGCTATTGACGAAAAGACCTGTGTGTGATATAGTTTATATCAGTTGGACTGGCGGTTTCTCTTCCGGAGTGGGGCCGGGCGTCTCCAGCGCCCGCTCCGAGCTTGAGAGAAGCCCCAGATATTAAAAGAGGGGGGAATGAGAACGTGAGTGCCAAACAGAACGTGAACCCGGTTGTCGCGATTGTGATCATTCTGGTCGTGGTCGTCGCCGTCGCTGTGGTCTACATGCAGCTCACCAAGCCCAAGACTGTCGAGGTCAACATGGAGCAGATGAAGGCCAAGATGGGCGGTGGCATGGGAAAGGGTGACGGTATGGGAAAAGGCGGCGGAATGATGAAAGGAATGCCTGGCGGCCCCGGGGCCGGTGGCCCTGCCGCTGGCGGCGGTGCTGCGCCTGCCGCTCCGCAAGGACAGTAATCGGCTTCGCTGACCCTGTTTCAGCGTACAGCCTGGCGATGGGAATAGCCCATCCTGCAAACAAGGACAGGGGCGGGGGAACTCGCCCCAACCGCTGATCGCGCAAAACGTTGATGCCGCCATAGAGGGCGTATGTGCCCCGCCTATCGGGCGGCATTATTTTATGCCCCGCCAGACGAACGGGCTTGACAACATGATTCGATTTGCTTTATAATCATATTATTTGTATAAATAAAGAGGTGGTCTGCCTGATGGATCGGGAGACAGCGCAAAAGAGGGCGGAAGAACTGCGCGCCCTCCTCAACCGGCACAGCTACAACTACTACGTGCTGGATAGGCCGGAGATTACGGATGCCGCATACGACCGGCTCTACCACGAGCTGAAAGCAATCGAAGAAATCTATCCCGACCTCATCTCTCCCGACTCCCCGACCCGGCGCGTCGGAGCCTCCCCGCTCGCCGACTTTGCTCCGCATATGCACCGTCAGACGATGCTTAGCCTGTCCAACGCCTTCGGCCCGGACGACCTGCGGGCCTTCGACAAGCGCGCCAAGCGCGTGCTGGGGCTGGATGCGGAGGCGTCCATCGAGTATTTGTGCGAATTAAAAATCGACGGGCTGGCGGTGTCTCTGACCTATACGGACGGGATGCTGGCGGTCGGGGCTACACGGGGGAACGGCATTGCCGGCGAGGACGTCACCCCCAACCTCAAGACCATCCGCAGCATTCCGCTCAGGCTTTTCGGGAAGCAGGCAGGCATGCCGTCATTTGTCGAGATACGCGGCGAGGTCTTCATGCTGCGTTCCGAGTTCGAGCGGGTGAACCAGGAGCAGGAAGAGGCCGGCCAGCCGCCCTTTGCGAACCCGCGCAATGCCGCTGCCGGTTCCATCAGGCAAAAAAACTCCGCGGTCACCGCCAGCCGGAAACTGGACTTTTTCGCCTACGCGGTCGGGGAAGCGGCAGGCGTCTCTTTCGCCGATCAGGCGTCTCTTCTGGAGATGCTGGCCGCCCGGGGGTTTCGCACCAACACGCACCGCAATCTTTGCCGGGGGATCGAGGAGGCTGTCCTCTACTGCGAGGAATGGCGCTCCCGGAAGGACGATCTGCCCTACGATACCGACGGCATGGTGGTGAAAGTCAATGCGGTGGATCTCCAGCGCGACTTGGGGGCCACCTCCCGCGAGCCCCGGTGGGCCATCGCCTATAAATACCCTGCGCTCCGGGCGAACACCGTCATTCGCGATATCGCGGTCCAGGTGGGCCGGACCGGATCTCTGACGCCTGTTGCGATAATGGATCCGGTGGAGGTCGCCGGGGCGACCGTTTCCCGCGCCACCCTTCACAACGAGGACGAGATCCGGCGCAAGGATATCCGGATCGGCGATACGGTGATCATCCAGAGGGCCGGAGAGGTGATTCCGGAAGTGGTGGAGGTGGTGTCCGGGGCGCGAACGGGCGAGGAGCGCCCTTTCATCATGCCGGAAGCCTGCCCTGTCTGCGGCTCCAGGGTGGAGCGGCCCGAAGGAGAAGTGGTGGCGCGATGCGTGGGCCTGAGCTGCCCGGCCCAGGTGAAGGAGCGCATCCTGCACTTCGCCTCCCGGAATGCGATGGATATCGAAGGGCTGGGGCCTGCCCAGGTCGACCAGTTGACCACAAAGAGCCTGGTGCGCGACCCCGCAGACCTGTATTACCTCACTTTGGAAGAGATGCTGACACTGGATCGGATGGCCGAAAAATCGGCCGGCAACCTCCTGCGCTCCATAGAGAAAAGCAAGCAGGTCACGCCGGAGCGCCTTCTCTTCGCTCTGGGCATCCGGCACGTCGGG
Source organism: Armatimonadota bacterium (assembly GCA_020846535.1). Lineage (GTDB taxonomy): Bacteria > Armatimonadota > JADLDR01 > JADLDR01 > JADLDR01 > JADLDR01. The sequence continues at coordinate 20,964 of JADLDR010000248.1, forward strand.
GAGCATGTGGCCCGGATCGTCACGCGGCACTTCGGGAGCCTGGAACGGGTGATGGCGGCCACCGAAGAGGAACTCTCCCGGGTGCCGGAGATCGGACCGAGTATCGCCCGGAGCATCGCGACCTTTTTCTCCGACCAGGAAAACCGCCAGGTGATCGATAAGCTCAACGGGGCCGGACTGGTGATGCAGGGCGTCCGGGAGGCGGTCAAGGAGTCCCCGGGCTTTGCCGGCAAAACCTTCGTGTTCACCGGGACGTTCGAAACGATGACCCGCGAGGAAGCGGAAGCCGCCGCCCGTTCGCTGGGGGCCCATGCCAGCGGGAGCGTCAGCAAGAAAACCGATTGCGTGGTGGCCGGGCCGGGAGCCGGCTCCAAACTGGAGAAAGCGCGTTCCCTGGGGGTGGCGGTGCTGACCGAGACGCAGTACCGCGCTATGATCGAGGAGGCGAACCAGGGGGACGGCGAGGCGGGAAAGGAAGTTCAGCTTGCCCTCGATATGGAATGATCGGCCCGTCGGCCAAAAATTCGTGATCTACTGGCTCCCGGTGCTGCTCTATCTAGGGGCGATTTTCTGGCTTTCCTCCCAGCCGAGGCTGCCCGGCGCACGCTATTTTGAACTGCACGATAAAATCACGCACTTTCTAGCCTACTTTTTCTTGACCGGGTTCGTATGGCGGGCTTTCGCTCATGCCGGGGGGCTGTTCCGGGGTCATCCGTCTCTTTGGACATTTTTGCTGGTCATCACCTACGGCGCGTCGGACGAATTCCACCAGCGGTTCGTCCCTTATCGGATGGCCGATGTGAAGGATTGGGCCGCCGACTGCCTGGGCGCGGCGCTGATGTTGGCTGTGATTTGTATTGGGCGTCAAGTTCGGCGCTAAACTCAAAGATTCGAGGTGCGTTATGTCTTCTGATGCCGGAAAATCTCAGGAAGCGGTTGTCGTTTCTCCTCGGCTTATTGATGGGGTGGAATTGAAACCTCTGAAGCGCAATGCCGATGAGCGCGGCTTCCTGATGGAACTGCTGCGGGTGGATGATCCGATATTCGAGCAGTTCGCGCAGGTGTATGTTTCGATGAACTACCCGGGCGTGGTGCGGGCCTGGCATGCCCACGAAAAGCAGAAAGACCACTTCGCCTGTATCAAGGGGATGATCAAGGTGGCGCTGTACGACGACCGCGAGGGGTCCCCCACCCGGGGGACTGTCAACGAGTTTTTTATCGGGGACAACAACCCCATGATGATCAAAATCCCTATTGGAGTCTATCACGGCTATAAAACCATCGGTGCAGAGCCTGCTCTGCTGCTCAATTTTCCCACCCAGCTTTACAACCGGGAGCAGCCCGACGAGCTGCGCCTGCCCTATAATTCGGAGCGGATTCCCTACAGCTGGGATATCAAGATGCGATAAGAGGCGAAAGCGATGCGGAAAATTCTGGTCACGGGCGGCGCAGGCTTTATCGGCTCCCATTTTATCCGGCTGCTGCTGACCCGGTATGATTATGAAGTGGTCAATCTGGATGCCCTGATGTATTCGGGCAACCTGAAAAATCTCTCGGATGTGGAAGGCCATGGACGTTATCGCTTTATCCACGGCGATATCCGGGACGAGGCGGCTGTGGGGGAGGCGATGGCCGGGGCGGATGCTGTCGTCCATTTTGCGGCGGAATCCCATGTGGACCGCTCCATCCGGGAGCCGGACGCCTTCCTGCAAACCAATATCATCGGAACCTACCGGCTGCTGGAGGCGGCCCGCAGGGGAGATATCGAGCGGTTTCTTCTGGTCAGCACCGATGAGGTTTACGGGCAGGTTCTGACCGGTACCTCCCGAGAAGGCGACCCGCTCGACCCGCGCAGCCCCTATTCGGCTACCAAAGCCAGCGCCGACCTCCTGGTGAGGGCCTACTGGACCACCTACGGCCTGCCGGTCGTGACCACCCGCGGCTCTAACAACTTCGGCCCCAACCAGTACCCGGAGAAAATCATCCCGCTTTTCATCACCAACGCCATCGATAGCCTGGCCCTGCCCCTCTACAACGACGGTAAGGCCGTCCGGGATTATATCTATGTGACCGACCATTGCGAGGGGATTGCCGCCGTCCTGCACCGCGGGCAGCCGGGAGAGGTTTACAATGTCGGCGGGGGGAATCTGAAAAACGGGATCGAGATCGCCACCGCCATTTTGAGGGTACTCGGAAAGCCGGAGGGTCTGATCACCTTCGTGACGGACCGGCCCGGCCACGACCTGCGCTACAGCCTGGATTCCTCCAAAGCGCAGGCTCTGGGATGGAAGCCGGGCCACTCCTTCGAAACGGCTCTGGAGTCCACCGTGGCATGGTATCGGGAGAACGAAGGCTGGTGGCGGGAGATCAAATCAGGGGCCTACAGGGACTACTACCGGAAAATGTATGGAGAAAGAGGAAATCCATGAAAATTCTGATCACCGGAGGGGCCGGGTTCATCGGCTCCAATGTGGCTGACCGCATGATCGCCGAAGGGCATGAGATGTCCATCGTCGACGACCTGTCCACCGGCTTCGAAGAGAACCTGCCCGAAAAAGCGGCTTTCTACCGGGCCGATATCTCCGATGGCAATGCCATTAAAGCGGTTTTCGAGACGGCCCAGCCGGAGGTGGTTATCCACCATGCGGCCCAGATGGATGTGCGGCGCTCCACCCAGGAGCCGGTTTTCGATGCTACGGTCAATATCATCGGCAGCATTCTCCTCCTGGAAGAATGCGTTCGTATGAAAGTGAAGAAGGTCATCTACGCTTCCACCGGCGGAGCGGTTTACGGCGAGACTCAATACCTGCCTGCCGACGAAAACCACCCGATCAACCCCATCAGCCAATACGGCATCTCCAAGCACACCGTCGAGCATTACCTCTATCTCTACGGTTATAACTACGGACTGAAATATACCATCCTCCGCTACCCGAATGTCTACGGCCCGCGCCAGAATCCGCACGGAGAGGCCGGGGTGGTGGCGATTTTCTCGGAGCGCATGCTGGACGGCAAAAGCCCCACCATCTTCGGCGACGGCTCCCAGAGCCGGGACTATACCTTTGTGGGAGATATCGTGGAGGCCAATCTCCTGGCCCTCGAACGCGGGGAAGGCGGGATCTACAACCTGGGAACAGGGGTGGAAACCTCCGTGCAGCAGATTTTCGATACCCTGGAGGCCATCCTGAAGAGCGGCCTGAAGCCCATCTACGCCCCCGCCCGCCTGGGCGAAATCCAGCGCATCTGCCTGACCAACGAGAAGGCAGGCAAGGAACTGGGCTGGCAGCCAGCCCACACCTTCAGCCAGGGGCTGGAAAAAACAGTGGCTTTCTATAAGGAAAAGCTCTCACGCCGCCTATAAGGAAGGGATTCCTTCCGGGAGCGTATAAACGATAGATGCTTTGAAATACGCTCTGAGGTGGATGGATGAGAGTGTTGCTGACCGGTGCGGCGGGCAATGTGGGCCGCGTGGCCTTGAAACGGTTGCAGGCGGAAGGCTATGAGGTGACGGCCTTCGACCTCAAACAGGGCGAGGGATCCGCTGACTGGGTGACGGGCAGCCTGACCGATTATCCCGCCGTGCTGGAAGCGGCAGAGGGCTGTGATGCGGTGGTCCATGCCGGGGCCATCGCCGACGACTGGCCCGGCCAAGACGAGCAGGTCATGGCCGTCAATGCGATGGGAACCTGGCATGCGCTCCAGGCGGCCCAGAGAAAAGACATCGGGCAGGTGGTGGCCTTCAGCAGCGTGCAGGCGATGGGGATTATGGCCGGCGACAGGCTGCCGGATCGCTTTCCTATCGATGAGACTCACCCGGTTTCCCCGGCCCGCCCTTATCCTTTGAGCAAGTTCTTCGGGGAAGAGATGTGCCGCAGCTTCGCCGGTCGGCACGGCATGGCGGTCACCTGCTTTCGCCCCGTTCTGATCGCCCGCACGGATCATTTGAACCCGGAACTCCATTCCGACTGGGCGCATAAGGATTACTGGGCGCATGTGGATGTAGAAGATGTGGCCGAAGCTGTCCTTCTGGCACTCCGCGCCCGGCACAGCGGCTACGAACTCTTGATCCTCTCCGCCGCCGACACCTATTCCCCGCTGCCCACACTGGATCTGGTCGGCCAGCAATATCCTTCAGTGCCCTGCCGCTTCCCCGCCGATTACTTCGACCTCACGCCCTACCGTGCCCTCTTCGATAACGCTAGGGCCAGGCAATCGCTGGGATGGTCGCCGAAGAAGCGGTTTCACTACTGATTTTTATCGAGGCTGGCCGTAAGGGTTGAAAAACTGAGAGCAGCGCGGTTTGCGGGCCGGAGGGTCCCCGCCCCAGATGACGTTCTGGGTGTGGATCAGGCCGAAATCCATCTCCTGATCGGCAGCGTCGCGGGCGTGGAGGCGGACAACCGCGCTTTTATTGAACCTTACCAGCTCACCGGGATAGACCTTTGCTCTCGCTTTCAGAGTCACATATTTTCCGTTTCGCTGCACGGCGACCGTTCCTTTGAGGTAGGTAATCACCCAAACGGCCACAGAACGGTTTGCGCTGTCCGGCGTGATCTCGGTGATGTGTCGCATGGAGTGCCAGTCATAGCCGGTGCCGGTCGGAGCTTTGTAGGTGGCGGGCTGGGTGGAAGGATAGGCTACCGTCGCGTAGAGGTTGGTGGGAGCGCCGGTGCTGGAGTAAAGCCGCTGGGTCATGCAGGAGCCGTAATTGACCATATCGTTCTGGCAGAGGGTGGTTCCGTTCTGAACGGACTGCCAGTTCGACCCATCGGGGCTGTATTGCACCTGGCAGGCGGCCACTTCGCCCACCGTGCCCGAACCGATCCCGTCATCGTAAATAGCGGCAGCAACCCGGGGCGTTCCGGTCGGCAGCACCGCCCCCAGGCAAGCCAGGAGCAGGATGGCCCCGGTGAAGAGAAAAAACGGAGTGCGTTTCATGATTGCTTCCTTTCCTTACCTCCATGATGCCGACTGCCATCCTCTCGCTTGTGGCGGATAGGCAGCGCCTTCCGTGGCGGTTCCAGTATTATTATGCCAGACTGAACCGAAAACTGGAGATAAGGGGGCGAAAGAATCAGCAGGCCGGCAGGCTCCGGGGGCACTGCCGGAACCTCCGCCTTCCGCGTTATGAATCTGCCAGCAGGTAATAAGACCGCGCCAGCTCCTCCCATCGCCGGGCGTATTCCATCGTCACTTCCGTATGGATATTGACAGGCAGCATCCGGTCAGGCCCCCGCGCCTGGATGACAGCCTGCACGCCTTCGTAGTCCTGCCCCTTCGATTCCGTCCGAATCCACAGCGGCATCGGCATCTTGGGGTGAAGGTAGAGGTGGGCTTCCCCGTAGCTTTCCTCCATCAGCCGGGCCAGGGCCTCGGCTGTGGCCGCAGGGTAGCGGACGCAGGGGGTGGTGACCCACCAGCCTTCCGTAAGATACTGCATCTTCTCCGCCCGGAAGCGCACGTGGCGCAAAGGGGCGTATTCCAGGTAATCGCCGTCAGGCCCGGTTTGCCGTTCGAAATCATCCCACCCGACTTCGATAAAGGCCTCTTCCTCATCGAGCATCTTGAGCGGTATCTGCTCGTAATACAATCCGATAGTATGATCCTCGCTGAGCGCCTCCGAGGGGATCCGCGTTCCGTCATCCAGTTGCTCGATGATATCGAAACGGTGCGGCAACACCTGCTCCGCAAGCCGGGCAAATCGCTCTATGGCCCCCACAGCTTTCGACATGGCAGATCTCCTTACATGAAGATACTAACGCTATATACGCGATAGATTGGGAATTTCCTCTTTTTGTGAAAATTCGCGGGCTCTTGACAAAGTCCGTCCCCCTGTGGCATACTATAGTTGAATGATTGCTCAAATGAAGAACTATCGGTGTGAAGGAGCGCGCGATGTATTTCAAGATGCGGCCCGATAGCGAAGCCTGCATGGTGGTTGAGATCCATGAGGACGCGGTGGAGCGGGTCGGGCCGAAAATGCCGGGGACGCAGGAGACAGAGCGGGTGGCTGAGGTCTTCAAGGCCCTCGCCGACCCGACGCGGGCCAGGCTCATCTTCGCCTTGAAGGAAGAGCCTCTGTGCGTCTGTGATCTGGCGCACCTGCTGCGGATGTCCGTTTCGGCGATCTCCCACCAGTTGAGGGTGCTGCGGAACCTGGGGCTTGTGCGGGGCGAGCGCGAGGGGCGGATCGTGACCTATTCTCTGAACGACAGCTTTATCAAGCACATGCTGGAAGACTGTATGGCCCACCTGACCCAGCAGGGGATCGAGCCGGTTTCAAGCGGCCCGGCACCGGAGGCCGCGCCATGACATCCCCTGAGCCGGCATCATCCCGAACCGGGCCGGAACTCCGGAAAACCGTTCTCAGAGTGAAAGGGATGGACTGCGCCGACTGCGCGGTCCTTCTGGAGAAATATCTGAGCAAAGTGCCGGGCGTGGCCGAGGTCAGCGTCAGCTTCGGGGCCGCCACCATGCAGGTTTCCCACACGGAGGCGGTTTCGCCCGATAGCCTGCGCCAGAAAGTCGCCGAAGCCGGTTACCGGGCCGAACTGGAGAATTTGCATGAAATAGACCGCCCCGAATCGTTGTGGCGTTCCCGGCGGGCGCAGATCGCGGCAGCCTCCGGCCTGCTGGCAGGGGCCGGATTTTTGCTGTCCGCAATCCCTTCTCTGGAGCGGTGGAGCATTCCCGCCTACGCTCTAGCGATGGCGGCGGCCGGGCTGCCGGTGCTGCGGGTCAGCCTCCTCAGCCTGCGCTCCGGCACGCTGGATATGAATGTGCTGATGGGCCTGGCCGCCGTCGGGGCTGCCATCATCGGCGAGTGGTCGGAAGGGGCGACCGTGCTTTTCCTTTTCGCCATGGGGGAAACCCTGGAGGCCATGACGCTCGACAAGACGCGCCGCTCCATCCGCTCCCTGATGGCGCTGACCCCCAACGAAGCCTCCTGCCTGCGCTCCGGAATGGAGGAACGCCTGCCCGTGGAAGAGATCAGGATAGGGGATATCCTGCTGGTCCGACCCGGGGAGCGCATCGCTATGGACGGGGTCGTCCTGCGCGGGCAGTCCGCGGTGAACCAGGCTCCGATCACCGGAGAATCCGTCCCGGTCGATAAAAGGGAAGGGGATGAGGTTTTCGCCGGGACCATCAACAGTGACGGGGTGCTGGAGGTGCGCATCACCCGTAGCTACCGGGAGAATACCCTGTCCCGCATCATTTATCTGGTGGAGGAGGCCCAGGCTCAAAAGGCCCCTTCCCAGCGGTTCGTGGACCGGTTTGCCCGCATCTATACGCCTTCGGTGATCGGGCTGGCGGCTCTCATTTCGATCATTCCCCCGCTTTTGATGGACGCACCGTTCAAGGTGTGGTTTTACAAGGCCCTGATGCTGATGGTCATTTCCTGCCCCTGCGCCCTGGTGATCTCAACCCCGGTCGCGATAGCGGCGGCCATCGGCGCGGCCTCCCGAAGCGGTGTGCTGATCAAGGGCGGGGCCTACCTGGAGGCGTTCGGCGGGCTGAAAGTGATGGCCTTCGACAAAACCGGAACCCTGACCGAAGGGAAGCCCGCGGTGGTGGATATCGTCTCCCTGAACGGGCTGCCGCCCCGGGAAGTACTCCGCCTGGCAGCTTCCCTGGAGAGCCGCTCGGAACACCCTCTGGCCCGAGCCATAGTCGCCCGGGCCGAAAAGGAAAATCTCCCCCTTGCCGTTCCCGCCGATATCCGGATCCTGCCCGGGCAGGGGCTGCAAGCCGCCCTTGAGAACCGGGATTACTGGATCGGCTCCCCGACATGGCTCGGTCCGGAGTTGGGGTTTCGAGAGGGCGGGGAGGCGGCGGCCCGCTTGCAGGAAGAGGGGAAAACCGCGGTCGTTCTGACCGAAGGCCGAGCGCCGGTGGGCATTATCGCACTCGCGGATGCGCCCCGGCCCGGCGCGGCGGAGGCGGTTCGCGCCCTCAAGCGGGAAGGCATTCGCCGGGTGGCGATGCTGACCGGAGACCATTTACTGACCGCCCGCCAGATCGCCCGCCAGACCGAGGTGGACGAGGTGAAGGCGGGCCTCCTGCCGGAAGGCAAAGTGGCCGCCGTCCGGGAGTTGATCGGGCAGCACGGCGCGGTCGCGATGGTGGGAGACGGCATCAACGACGCCCCGGCCTTAGCCGCCGCCACGGTCGGGATCGCCATGGGGGCCGCCGGAACCGATACGGCCCTGGAGACCGCCGACATCGCTCTGATGGGAGACGACCTCTCCAGGCTGCCCTACATCGCCCATCTCAGCCGCCGCACCCTCGGCATTCTGCGCCAGAACGTGGCTTTTGCCCTCATCCTGAAACTCAGCTTCCTGGCGCTGGCCTTCCTGGGAGCCGCCAACCTCTGGATGGCCGTCTTCGCGGACACGGGAGCCTCCCTGATCGTCATCATGAACAGCATGAGGCTGCTGAGAGAATCGCGCTGACCAATCCTGAAGCGGGGCTGCAAAAGGGCAGACACGCAGGCCTGTCGCTGTGGTTTGAAATTTGGGGTGAGGGGAGACCGTATGTATATCATCGGCCTGATGTCCGGCACCTCCGCGGACGGCATCGATGCGGCCCTGACAGAGATCCAGGGGGAGTTCCCGGATATACAGGTGCGCCTGGTCGCCTTTGCCTGCCGGCCTCATGCGCCGGAGATCAGGGAAGCCATCCTTTCGCTCTGTTCTCCGGAAGGCGGGCGGATGGACAGGCTGTGCGGGCTGAATGCCGCGCTGGGGGAATCTTTTGCGGAGGCCGCCCTGGAGGTGTCCCGGTCGGCGGGCGTGCCGATGGCCGCGGTCAGCCTGATCGGGTCCCACGGGCAGACAGTCTGGCACCAGCCGGAGCCTGTCAGGATCGGCCCGTATCAGGGCCGGAGTACTCTTCAGGTCGGGGAACCGGCCATCATCGCCGAGAGAACGGGGGTCACGGTGGTCGCCGATTTTCGCCCTGCCGACATGGCCGCCGGAGGACAGGGCGCGCCCCTGACGCCCTTTGCCGATTACCTGTTCTTTCGCGACCAGACGAAAGGCCGGGCCATCCAGAATATCGGCGGCATCGCCAATGTAACCTACCTCCCGCCCGGCGCTGCGCCCGAGGAGGTCATCGCCTTCGACACCGGGCCGGGCAATATGGTGATCGATGCCCTTGTCGCCCATTTCTCCGGCGGGCAGGCCCGGCAGGATGCGGACGGCGCAGGCGCTGCCCGGGGGCGCATTCGCCCGGCCCTGCTGGGCCGCTGGCTGAAGCATCCCTTCTTTCATATCGAGCCGCCTAAATCGACGGGCCGGGAGCAGTTCGGGGCCGGGTTCGTACGAGCCTGTCTGGAGTCCGCGCCGGAGGCGTCCCCGGAAGACCTGCTGGCAACCGCTACCGCCCTGACCGCCGAAAGTATCGCCTCGGCCTACCGGCGGTGGGTGCTGCCCCGAGGCCCGGCGCATGAGATCGTCCTGGGCGGGGGCGGCATCCATAACCTTACGCTGCGCTCCATGCTGGCGGAACGCCTCTCTCCCATCCCCATCCGCACCCATGCCGATTACGGCCTGCCGGACAAGGCGAAGGAAGCCGTAGCCTTCGCGCTCCTCGCCTATGCTGCCGCCCGCGGCATCCCCGGAAACATTCCGTCCGCTACCGGGGCCGCCCGGCCTGCGGTGCTGGGGAAGATCATCCCGGGTAAAAAGGGGTGGAGGCCCCTCTAACGCTGCCTCCGCCCCTTCGATTCAATCGTCGCCTTTATGCTTTCCCTTAACCCGCCTGTCTTTGTGCTTGTTCTCTTGATCCCATCCCTTATGTTTCCCTATCTCCCATCCGCGGTGCAGGCCGTTGTCATGGCGCTCCCGCTCGCGGGGCACGCTCCACCGGTTGTCATCATTCCGGTCTTCCCGCTGCCGGCTTTCCTCCCGCTGTCGGCGCTCCTCTCGCGGCCGTTCCGTCCTGGGGCGGCGCGGATAGTGTGCCTGGGGCCGGGCGGGGGTGCGTACCTCGCGGATGCGCTCCTGCCGGGCAATAGAGGTATCGATCAAAGCGGTTACCCCCACTCCCTCCACGCGGCGGATGTTGCGCGGGGCAATGCCATGGGTCGGCACAAGGGCGCGCACCCGGCAGCGGCCCCGATCAAAGATATCCTGATATTCCCAGACCACCTTCACCTTCGGAAGTGTTGCGGCGGAGCCGGTGACCTGAACGCCGCCGATATAGGCCGCCTCTCCGAAGCTGGCCTGGGGGACTACTTTGGTGGCTCCGCTCCGGTTCATGGAGACCGTATTATTGATGAACTGGTTCAGCGGTTTGGCGAAGGACACTACGCTTGCGGCCACCCCGCCCGCCAGCAGAATCCGGTCGCCGGTGATCCGGCCCGAGTGGGTGGCTGCCGGGTAGCCGTTGTCCAGAGAGACATCGATCAGGGCGGAGAGGCCGACCTTCGGAACCCGGCGCAGTTCCAGAGAGTTGAGGCTCGAACTCGGAACCATCGCCCGGACGCGGTAGCTGCCCTGGTCGAAATTCTGCTCGTACTGCCAGACGACCTGGGTGGTGTTCACCAGCAAGCGCGGGCCGACCACCTGCGCCCCGCCGATATAGGCCCTTTGGCCCACCGAGAGTACCGGAACGACCTTGGTTGCCAGCCGGACAGGAACCCGGTTTCTGAGGGTTACGGCATTGATGAACTGGTTGAGGGGCTTGCTGGCCTGCTTGACGGCATAGCCTATGGCAATCCCTTTGATGACTTTGCCCCCGAAGGATTTGCCCTGAAGGATATCCTCCAACTGGGCGGAAGCGGGGTCGGAAAAGAGAAGAATCACAATCGCGGCGAATGCAGCGCAGACAGCGCCCGAAGCGGATCGGCGTCGAACCATCTCCATATGCGCTCCTTTCCAAAATCATTCTCAGGACATTCGCCTGCCGTATCGAGTTCAAGCGGAAATCTCGAATCTAATGGTTAGACGCTCGAAAGAAGCGCGAAGCTCCAGCCGCCTCAGAGCCAGCGCCGGGACAAGGAGACATCCTCCCGGATGCCCGCCGGATCGATGATCGCCCGCAGTTTGGTCAGGGTGCAGGCTTGCTTGATAATCTTTCGCAGGGTGGGATAGCTTTCCAGGGAGGCCGGGGATCGGTTGACGCGGTTTCTCCACTCCTCGCGGAAGCCCTTCGCCTTGACACGGTAGGGGGCTGCCACATAGAGCAGCACCTCGGTATCATCTTCGTTCAGGGCAGTCAGCTTCATCGGATAGATAATCTTCCGGGTGGGGAAAGTCAGGCGAAGGGGCTGAATGACACCCTCCTTCAGCCCCTGCTCGACGCTCCGGGTAGGCAAAGTGATCCGCATGGCGACGAAAACCCATCCTCGCCGGACATAATCTGAAACAATGTCTGCCCCTGCCAATGGAAAAGCGTACCCGTTTTTCTTGAGCCACCGCACCAGGGCATCGGAATCGGTAGAGGCCAGAACGCTCACATCGTAGATGCCGACCTTTTTGCGTTCCAGTACCGTTACCGGAGCGGCACCGAAGGCCCCCATCATCATGCTGCCCATCTGCCTTGATCGCCTCGGTCGGGGAGCGGTCAACCGGCTGAGTTCATGGAAAGGAGCGCCTTCCAGCTTCCGAACGCGGGGCTGCGACGGAACGGGCACGACCCAGGCGAAGTCCGAGGCGTTTCCCTTATAGGAAACCTCGATAACCAGATCCTCCTGTCCATCCTGATAATAGATGAACGCTTTTTGACTCGGCTCGTAGATATCGATAGACCGGGCGCGGACAATCGGAGCGAACATCGCCCCATCGCTCCATGCGGCCCCGGCAAGGCAGCCGCACAAAACGCACAGCAGGATAGCTTTTTGCATCATGATGCCTCCCCGTATGCTTTTAGATGTTGGTTGCATCAAAAGGCAAAAAGGTTCAAAAAAGAAAGGGGCGCTGTATTCAGCGCCCCTTCAGGACAGAGAAAACTATGTCCAAATGATAGTGATTACTGGCATGTCGAGTCGGTGCGGCCCAACAGCCGGCCACCGACAGCGAAGTGGTTGAAGAGGTCGACATTGCTGTCGGTGGCGTCAGCATGCATCTTCTCAAATTTATACCACTTCGCATGGCCGTCGCAGAAGAGAAGGTTCAGACCGCCTGAATGCCGGTCGGTCATGTGAGCGGTATTGAAGGGGCCGCAGCCGTTGCCCTGTCCGTAAGGAGCCAGCCGGGGACACATCACCGAACCGGGCGAAGACTGGTTTTCGCTGTCGCATCGATCTTCGAGGTTGAATTTCTTCGCGTATTCCTTTGCGAAACCGGTTTCGGCAGCCAGGACGATATTCGCAGGCCTGGCGATGGCTGCCAACGACTGGGTGCTCTCGCAACCACGGCAACCCACCACATGGTACATATTGAGACCATAACTGAAGTTCCCGCTCTTGCTGGGGCAGATGAAGATCGACCAGTTCTTGACATACGGCTGGATCATGCCGAACCACATCGCATTGAACCAGGAGTTGGTGTCACCCTGGGCAGCCAGCGCCGCATCATGGTTGCCATTGTAATACCAGGGATATTTTTCGTCATAATCCTGGACATACATCATGATGGCATTGCCCAGTTCCTTGGTATTGGACAGACAAGAGATGGCGCGGGCCTTCTCGCGGGCCTGCGCAAAGACGGGGAAGAGAATTGCGGCCAAGATCGCTATAATAGCGATAACTACCAGCAATTCAATGAGCGTAAAACCTTTCCTGTTCAGTTTCATTTTTTCCTTTCTCCTCTCATCGAGAAGTGACATGGTGAGGGCAGGGCAGCGAATAGATGAGTACGCGATTGGGTCAGCCAGGATGTCCTTTGACTGATCGCTTAGCTTATCACGCTTAACCCTAAACGTTTTACTAATCATACCGCAAAACCTCAACGATGTCAACACAAAAATCATGAATTGCATCAGTTTTTTTAGGATTTTGGCAATAGCATATTATTGACCGTAATGCAAAATGAAACAGGCTGTAGAGAACGCTAAACAGGGGCAATCGGATTCCTACCTGTCGATCCATCTTGGTTCAGTTGGCGGAACACAAGATTCATGGTCGAAACTCCTCCTTAAGATGCTCTTTCGCTGTAAAGGAATCTTCATTCCTCTCGCGAATGGAAATGCTGTTTGAATGGCGGAACACAGGATCAGTTTTATGATCGGATTGACGACATATTTCATCTTCCTTCTGGCGACGGCCATGCTGCCTGCCGGGGCTGCGGGCGCAAAAAAGGAGAGGGGCCGGTGAAGACTGTCCATATCGAGTTATTGAACCGGAACAAAACGATTGAAAATATCGCAGGGGTGCTGGTGCGCCAGATCGAAGCGCGGTGCGGCGCGAAGGCGGGCGAAAGCAAGGGCGAAGCCTCCATCCGGCTGGCCGTCCGGCAGGGGATCGGTGAGGAAGGCTTCGAGATTGCGGACGGCCCAAACGGATCGGTGCAGATTACGGGCAACGATGAGCGCGGCCTGCTCTACGGGGTGGGCAAGTTCCTCCGGTCGTCCCGTTTCGATGAGGAGGGCTTCACGCCCGGCGGCTGGCGGGGCCGCTCGGTTCCCGAAAAGCCTTTCCGGGCCATCTATTTTGCTACCCACTTCCATAACTTTTACCATGACGCCCCGGTGGAGGCCATCGAGCGTTATGTGGAGGAGTTGGGGCTGTGGGGCTATAATGCCGTGATCGTCTGGTACGATATGCATCATTTCAACGGCTTCGACGACCCGGATGCCCGGAAGATGATCGCCCGCCTGCGCTCCATCCTGAAGGCTGCCAAACGGGTGGGTCTCCGGGCGGGCCTGACGATGCTGGCAAACGAAGGCTACGCCGACAGCCCGGAGGCGCTCCGGCATGTGATGACCCCTTCCCTGGCGCTGAGGGCCACCTACGGCAAGGAACTCTGTCCCAGCAAGCCGGGCGCTCGGGAACTGATGCTGACATGGTTCGAGCAGACCTTCCGGGCCTTTTCGGAGGTGGGTCTGGATTATCTCTGCATCTGGCCCTACGACCAGGGCGGCTGCGGCTGCGAGCAGTGCCGCCCCTGGGGCGCGAACGGCTTTCTGAAGATCGCAGAGCCGGTTGCTCTCCTGGCCCGCAAGGCCTACCCTTCCATCAAAATCATTCTTTCCACCTGGCTTTTCGATATCCGGGAAAACGAGGGGGAATGGGAGGGGCTGGCCCGGGACTTTGAACGGCGGCCCGGCTGGGTGGATTATATCCTCGCCGACTCCCATGCCACCTTCCCGGAGTATCCTCTGGCGCACGACGCGCCCGGCGGACTGCCGCTCGTCAACTTTCCCGAAATCAGCATGTGGGGCATGTATCCCTGGGGCGGGTACGGAGCCAATCCCCTGCCGGAACGGTTTCAGGGCCTGTGGGATTCGATAGGCCGCAAGCTGTCGGGAGGCTTTCCCTATTCGGAGGGCATCTTCGAGGATATCAACAAGGCGGTCATCAGCGGCTTCTACTGGAAGTCCGACCGGAAGGCAGAGGAGACCCTGAAGGAATATATCGCCTATGAATACTCCCCGGACGCTGTGAAGGATATCCTCTGCGCCGTCCGCGCTCTGGAGAAGAACCACACCCGACCGGAAAAAGACGGCGGCTCCGCCGAAGCTTTTGCTGCATTGAGCCGCGCCGAATCGCACGTGGCCCCTTCCGCACGCCGTGCATGGCGCTGGCGCATCCTCTATCTGAGGGCGCTTCTGGACCGCGAGCATTACGCTATCCCGGGCCGGCGCACCGAAGAGGCCCGAAGAGCGATCTCCGAACTGGTCGAAATCTACCACGCTCAAAACGCCGAAGCGAGCGTCAAACCGCCGCTGTGAATCTCATCATCTTATTTTTAGGAGGACTCCTTATGTCAGCGCCCGATATGCCGGAAGACCGGCGCAACACGGTCATACGCCACCTGGGCATGGTGTATGACGTCCCGAAGTTTTTCGACCGCGAAACCTGGGCCGAGCGGGCCCAATCCCTGAAAAAGCATGTCCTGGTAAGCTGCGGCCTCTGGCCGTCCCCTCCCAAAACCCCTCTGAATGCCCGCATCTTCGAGCGCATCGAGCGGGACGGCTACAGCGTGGAAAAGGTCTATTTCGAGAGCTTTCCCGGATTTTACGTGACAGGAAACCTCTATCGGCCTCTGGACAGGAAGGGGCCGTTCCCGGCGGTTCTCTGCCCGCACGGCCACTGGCCCGAGGGGCGGTTGGCCGATGAGGAACTGGGTTCCCTCCCGGGCCGTAGCATCGGGTTCGCCCGCCAGGGCTATGTGGCTTTCTCTCACGATATGATCGGCTATAACGATTCGACCCAGCTTTCCCACAGATACGGCGGGGAGCGCGAAAACCTGTGGGGCATCAGCCTCATGGGGCTTCAGTTGTGGAACAGCATCCGCGCCCTGGATTTCCTCTCTTCCCTGCCCGATGTGGACAGGAACCGCCTTTCCTGCACCGGGGAATCGGGCGGCGGGACGCAGACTTATCTTCTGGCTGCCGCCGACGACCGGGTGAAGGTGTCCGGCCCGGTGGTGATGGTGTCCGCCCACATGCAGGGCGGTTGCCTCTGCGAGAACGCCCCGAACCTCCGGATCGATACCGACAACGTGGAACTCGCCGCCGTCGCCGCGCCCAGGCCGCAGATACTGATCGCCTGCACCCAAGACTGGACGAAGAACACGCCGCATGTGGAATACCCCGCTGTCCGGGATATCTACCGCCTCTTCGGGGCCGAGGAGAAAGTCGGATGGGCGCAGATGGACGCCCCGCACAACTACAATAAGGACAGCCGCGAGGCGGCCTACGCCTGGTTCGCCCGCTGGCTTCTGAACGACCCGGACGCCAGCCACCACAGGGAGCAGCCCTTCCAGGCCGAAAAAGCGGAGGATTTGCTGGTCTTCGCCCGCGAGCCGCGCCCCGCCAGCGCGCTCGATGAAGAAGGCGTCACCTGCGCCCTCATCGAGCAGGCCCGGCAGCAACAGGAAAGTCTGCGACCCCGGGACCGCGCCTCTCTGAACCGGTTCCGCAAAGCCTACCGGGACGCCTATTCCCATACGCTCTATGCGGCATCCCCTTCCCCGGAAAGCCTGCTCATTCAGGAGCGCGAAGCTGCGGATTGGCCCCAGGCAAAGGTCACCCGCCTCTATCTGGGCCGCAAGGGAGAGGGCGACCGGGTCCCCGCCGTCCTCCTCATGCCGAAAGCCTCCAGGGGCCGAATCCAGGCAACGCTGGTCGCGCACCCGCAGGGCAGCCGCGCCCTCCTGGATGCGGAAGCGCAAAAGCTGAGCCCTCTGGTCGAAAAGCTGCTGGAGAAGGGCCAGGCCGTCCTCCTCATCGATGCCTTCCAGACAGGAGAGGCGGTTGCGGAGCGGAAGATCGAAACCGGCTTTTTCACCACCTATAACCGCACCGACACAGCCAACCGGGTCCAGGATATCCTGACCGGCATGGCTTACTTGAAGAGCCTGCCCCGGACGGGCCGGGCGCATCTGGCCGGGCTGGGCGAGGCCGGGCTGTGGTGCTTGCTGGCCCGCTCTCTGGCTTCGGGAACAGGCGTCACGGTGGCCGATACCGCTGCCTTCGACAACAATAGCGACGACGCCTTCCTGCAAAAGCTCTTCATCCCCGGCCTGAGAAGGGCCGGGGATTTCGACACGGCAGGCGCTCTCCTGGCTCCCGCTCCTCTCATCCTCCACAACACCGGGGGCGTCTTCCGGACAGGCCGGATCGCCGACGCTTACCGGGCCGCCGGTGCGGAATCCGCCCTGACCGTGAAGGACTCGGTGGCTTCGGCGGAAGAGATCGCGGGGTGGATGAAGTGAGGGGTCGGTAAATAAGGGGGGAACGGTTGGCCGCTCCCCCTTTACCTCTTAAAATCTCTGCTCCAACCCCAGGCGGAATATCCGGCCCGGGGACGGATAGCCTCGCCAGTAGTCGTATTTGCAGTTGAAGAGATTGCTGACCTCTATAAAGCAGGCTGTCCAGAGGCTTTGCTGTTTGGCGATTCTCAGGTGGGCGAGCGTTTCGCCGGGCAGGGAGACCGGATTGCCGGCGTCATCGAAGCGGCGGCTGAAGCCGATGAATTCGAGGCCCGCCCGCCAACCGGCCCGGTCCAGATAGTCCAGGCGGATGCCGCCCAGCCAGCGCGGATGATAGGGAAGCTGCTTTCCGCCCGGTCCCAGGTCTTTGGCGTTCTCGTAGCGCGCCCAGAAGCGGGCGGACAGGGGCGTTCCGGGGCCTACCTCATAAGCGGCTTCGGCTCCGAAGAGGCGCGCTTTCGGGAAAAAGGCCCGGCCTGCGACCGGGGCCTGCTGCGGGTCTTCCACATCCACAAACAGCCCCCGGGCATGTCGCCAGTAGAGGCTATATTTCTGGAAAGAGCCGTTCCGTTCGGGCCGTTCGTAGTGGACTTCGTAAGAGATCACCGAGCCGTCGTCCGA
Source organism: Armatimonadota bacterium (assembly GCA_020846535.1). GTDB lineage: Bacteria > Armatimonadota > JADLDR01 > JADLDR01 > JADLDR01 > JADLDR01. The sequence continues at coordinate 38,405 of JADLDR010000248.1, forward strand.
CAGTTCATCCTTTTGAATGGGATTCGGGCCGCTCCACGATTCTACCGGGGAAAGGAGGGTCGCGTCCGCGTGGAAGACCGGCTGCGCCAGGAGGACGGCCCGCCCGCCGTCCGGCGCGTTATACTGGAGCCGGGCTTTGGGAAGAAGGATGGCCCGCTGGCCGGTCTGTTTTCCCGCATAGCTTCCCACCGCCGCCTGCATTCGCTCTCCCACCGGAAAGCGGTATTCCACATAGCCGCTTCTCTGGCGGGGCGTTTCGCTTTGCGATACCTCGGTCCAGACGACCGCCTGCCGGGCGCGGGTGACCCCCAGCACGCCGTTCAGGGAGCGGCGTTCCTGCTGCCATCCGATGCCGGCCAGCAGCCTCCGTCCGTTCAGCATATCCCTGTCCCAGCGCAGTTCCAGGGCCGGGGTATCGGCAGCCACTTTTACATGGTTGAATGGGTTGGTGTCCGTCCCGCCGGGTCGGGCCTGGAGGCTGTCCGGGTTGCTGTCCGATATTTCCTGATGCCTGCCGCCTGCCCGGACGATCAGGAAATCTCTCTTGCCGGCGCTCTGCCGGTGCGTCAGGTCGGCTTGCCATCCGGTGAAATCCGAGCGGTAGTCTCTGTCTTCTACCCCACCCGCGCGTTCTCTGCCGGGCCGCCCTGTTATATGCTTCAAATAGGAGGCTTGAAGCGCGGTCTGACTTTTCCAGTCCGGGCGGTGGCCGACGATCCCCTGTAGAAAGCGGGTCAGATGGTTCCCGTTGGCATCGCGGTAGCCGTCGCTGTCCTCGGCCAGACCGCGGGTATAGAAGGCGGTACGGCCCCGGTCGCCGCGCCCGCTGGCCCGCCCGTCGAAAAAGCGGCTTTGCTCGCCCCCTCCTCCGATCACGGCCTCCGAACGGCTGTAAAGCCTGAGCTCGCTGGCGGCCCCCGGATCGAGGGATGCTCCCTGCACCGAGGCCCGCCGGGCGTCGAACGGCTGGTTCAGGCTCCGGTAGATGTCGGCCTGGAGGAAGAGGGCCAGCGGATAGGATGGACCCTCCGCTTCAGCCAGTCTGAGTTCTTCCAGGGCGCGGTCGAGGCGGTTCTGTTTGAGGAAGATACGGGCCAGGACCGTGTGCAGAAGCGCGGACCGCTCTCCCAACCGAACGGCTTTTTCACCGGCCTCCAGCGCCTCCCGTATCCGGTTGCGCTCCAGATAGACCAGGGCGAGGTTGCCGTAGGGCATCCCCCATTCCGGCTGGAGACGGACGGCTTCTGAGAACGCCGTTTCCGCCTCATCGAGCTTGCCCTGCGCGGTGCAGAGAGCGCCCAGATTGTTGTAAGCCTGCGCGGAGCCGCCGCCGATCTCTACCGCCGCCTGGAGGTGGGAGAGGGCTTCCCGGAACCGCTGCTGGCGGGTCAGGGCCGTGCCCAGGCTGGCGCGGGCGAAAGCGGATTCCGGGGCCGCATCCGCCGCGCGGCGGAAGGCGCTTTCGGCATGGGAAAGGTCGTCAGCGGTGAGGAGAAGCGCGCCGAGGGCGCTCTGGGCGTTGGCGTCCTCCGGATCGAGGGCGACGGCCCGGATGGCTTCGGGGACGGCTTCCGTCAGCCGTCCCTCGGAGGCGTAAACGCGGGCCAGGATCAGGTGCGCCCCGACCAGAGAGGAGTCCAGGCGAACGGCCCGGGCGGCCATTTCGCCCGCCTCCTTGATATCGCCCGAATAAAACGACGCGGCAGCCACCGCCTGAAGGCTCAGGCCCGATTCGGGAGCGAGTTCCAGGGCGGCGCGAGCCTCCCGGAGCGCGGCCTGCAGGTCGCCTGCCGAAATCTCCAGCTGGCTCAGATAGGCGCGGGCCGCATGAGAGCGGGGCTGCGCTTTCAGGGCGCTTGCGAGGGCGCTCCTGGCCTTGCCCAAGTCTCCCCGGCGCAGGTAGGCCAGCCCGGCGTAGAGCATGGCCTCCGGCTGCCCGGCGGCGGAAGCCTGTTCCAGAAGGCGAAGCGCATCCCCTGTTTTTCGCTGTACAAGCAGTGCGGCCCCGCTTGCGGCTATCGCTTCAGGGTCGGCGGGCGCGGCGGAGAGGGCGCGGGCGGCAGCTTCCCCGGCATCGGCCGCCTCCCCGGCGACTAGGTGGGCGAAAGCCGTACGCGCCCAGGCAGCATCCGGCATCGCTTTCCGCGCCCTCCGGTATTGCTCCTCGGCTTTCTCGGGCTGCCTTTGCGCCAGGAGGATATCGCCTGCTTTCAGCCAGTCCACCGGCTGGCCGCTCGATAGAAGGGCGGCCAGGTCGCCTTCGGGCCGGGCGGTAGGATATTCGATAGGGAGGGAGAGGGCGTCCATCTCCGCTTCCCAGGCGATAGCCCTGGAGATGTCGGTGGCTGCCGGCGGACGAGGAGGCTGGCCGGGAAGGGCGCTGCTCTCGAAACCGGCGGTGACGCGGACGGCGGCCCCCGGCCCGCCCGCTTCCCGAGTCGTCCCGAAGTCCACCGCGCCTGAAAGAACGATCAAAGTGCCGGTTCCGTCTCCGGCGAGGGACAGGTGGTAGTGGGTTCCGGCGGCGGCGGCGATGACATGCCCGGCCTCCGTATCGCTTTGGGGCTGCCCGTAGAGGAAGTTGGCGATGCGCCCGATCAGCAGCCGCCATGCGGGGCGGCGCTTGCGGGCGACCAGCTCCATTTCGCTGCCGGGGCCGAGGAGAATCTTGCCCTCACCGGTCAGAAGAACGACCCAGCTATCGGCTCCTGTGCGCAGAGCGTCTCCGGGCCGGACGGCCCGGCCTCTGGGAACGGGCAGGCGCTCCCAGGCTCCCTGCGGGCCGCGCCGGATAGAAACTGTCCCGCGGGCCTGTTTGATCACGCCTCCCTGCGGGGCTGCCGGGGATGGGGAAGAGGAGAAGGCTTCACATAAGGCGATGCCGATCAGGAAAAGCCAGAAAGGCCGGCGCTTAAGGCGACTCAGGAAACGATTCTTTGTCGTCATAGATTCCCTTTCGGATCGGGGACGTGGGGTATCGAAGATCGGCAAGGCAGTAGTAAGCCACTTTACGGTCGGTCCACTTCAGCATCGTCTCTCCGGCCTGCCGGATGGGAAAAGACCCGTTGAGCAAGAGCGATGTGCGAGCATCCAGCAGCAGAGGGCAGGCGTGAATTTTCGTCAGGCCTTCCAGGTGGGAGGCGATATTGACGGTATTGCCGAGGAGGGCCGCATCCCTGTGCCGCTTTCCCAGAATAGCGACCACACAGGGGCCGGTACTGATGCCGATGCCTATCCGGAAGGGGCCGCCTGCGGGATCGTCCCAGCTTTTCATAGCCTCTTCGAGGCGCTTCAGCAGATCGAGCGAGGCTGCGACAGCGTTTTGCGCGTGGCTTCTCCCCTTGAAAGCGCCCGAGAAGAATGCGACCACCTTATCCCCTTCGCTTTGCACCAGGTGACCGCCATAGGCGATCAGGGCTGCCTCCGTAACGGAATAATAGCGATTGATATATGCGAAAAGAGAATCCGGCCCGACTTGGTCCGCCACATCCGAATAGCCACGGATATCGGCGACAAAGACAGTGGCCTCCTCATAAGATCCCGTTTCTCTCTTCCGAAGCGGCGCGGGAATGAAACCCTGCAGGAGCCTTTGAACGCGCTCCTGCTCCAGGGAAACGGCGAGGGTGTAGGCCGCCAATCCGCCTATCGACGGGAAGACCGTATAAACCCACAGGCCGCTTCGCATCGCCTCCATCGCAGCGACGATGTTGAAGGCTCCCAGTGCCAGCCAGGTTCCCAGGCCCGCAAAGACACCCCCGTGCCGTGCCGCAACAGCCACCAGAGAGGCCAGCGCCCATGTGAGCAGGAACCCGCCCTGAGACGAGAGCGGCTGAACAGGCTTCCCCGAAAGCAGGGTGGCGATGGCATTGGCCTGAATCTCGAAACCGCGCAGGTTGCCGATAGGCGTCGGATATTGCGGCTCGCTCAGGCTTCCCACCACAACCACCTTGCCGCCCAGATAGCCGTCCGGCAGAGTCTTCAGATAATCCAGGGATCGGGATTTGAATTCACCGATACCGCCGAACCAGTTGACAAGCATCAGGTGGTCGCCCGGCCCCAGCCCGGAGCCTTTGATTTCCGCGATATCGGCCACATCCCAGGCCGGAAAAGGAGACAGGCGCACTACCTCTCTTTCCAGGGTAGGAATCCGGCTGTCTCCTGCCTGAATCTCTGTCGGGGCGGCGGCATTCAGTCCGTTCAGGCCCTCGCTTTTCCATCTCAGGAAAACATCGAGCGCAAAGGACGGAACCGGCCCCAGTTGCGGATCGCTTTTGACCAGAGGGACCGCCCGGCAGCGGTTGTAGGGACGGGCCACCATCGGCCGTGTGATATCGGCTCCGGCGGGCAGAGCCGTTTCGGAGGGCCTGATAAGCCCCTGCTCCGAACTCACCTGACCGGTCAGAACCACGCGGATCCCGGCCTCAATGGCCTTGATCATCGCCTGGCGGAGCGAGGCATTCGGCCCCAGGCAGGCCACCGGGCGCGATTCGTCCAGATAGATATCCAGAGCGATAACAGAGGGACGGAGCGGGATCAAGCGCCGGATGGCCGCTGCCGTATATTCTCGGGGAACGAGAGTGCAGCCCGAAGGCCGGCATTTGCGGAACGGAAGGACTTCGGCAGGAGTCGCCTCGACAACCAGCATCGGAAGTTTATCGAGATCGGCCTTCTCCGGGCGCGTCCGGTTTCGCATCAGAGCGTCGAAGGCGTGAAACTCCATCTGGGAAATGACCGGAATCCGCGCCCCAATGATCCCTGTCGCCAGAGAAGCCGCCAGCCCTATCAGGAGCGCCCCTATAAGACTCTGAAACCTGACGCCTGTTTTCATGGGGCCCCGACCTGACGATACCCTTTCCGACTACAAAAGCCTACTTGCGCCTGCCCGGTATACGATCCCGGCCCGCTCGCTCTGCGAATCCCGGCACAGCCTTCTGAAGCGCTGAGACAGGGATATAGGCCGGGGCCGTAAGCGCGTCCCAGTAGCGGTTCAAATAAACCAGGGCGGCGGCGGAAGGGCCGGCGATATAGGAGTCGGCGTTGCCGGAGGTGACCCGGGCCTCCAGTTTTCCCGGCAGCCCGCCGCTGCCGATGGAGCGTACGGGCATCTGCCAGGAGACGGCGGACTCCACACGGCCTCCCGACTGCCACTGCCCTATTCCTGAAAGCTCCGGCTCCAATCGAAAGCGGCCTGACAGTGAATCCTGAGAAGGGTCTTTAAGTTCCCAGATCCATCCCTGCTGCGTATCGGGATCGAGCCGGAGTTTGTACGTGATCTGAGAAGCGTCGCCTGCGGTCAGCTTGCCTTCCATGGGAACTGTGGTGTCCATCAGCTCTTCGGGGGTGATCCGAGCGGTCATCTCGAAGAGGCGGCCATCGGGCAGGGTTGCGGTCAGGCGGTCATCGAAGCCGCGCCTGGCCTGTGAGAAGGGAGTTTTCGAGCCATCGGGGAGGGTGTAGAGGCCCGAAGTGACTGTATCGTCATCGGTGGGATCGAACCTCGTTCCCTTGCGGTCGGTGCGAGTGGCGTATTCCAGGCGAGCGCCATCCGAGAAGTCCAGCGAGAACCGGGTGGAGACGATATCGCCGTTCTCGACCGGCGCTTCGGCCTCGAATTTCTGCCAGCTTCCGTCATTGAAGCGGGTGGTGACCGTAAAAGCGAAGTCAGCGGGGGAGAGAACGAACTCATCCACCCGCCCGCTCGCATAGAGGGACTTCCAGTGATAGCGGCCCTGGGCATCCTGGAATGAGGGAGTATCCTCGAAAGGATCTTCGTAGTAGGGGAAAACGCTGGAGTAGAAGACTCGCAGCCAGTGGTTGATAAGGACGAGCGTGTCCAACTGGCGGGACACCCGGCTCCGGTCGGAAACGACCGCACCTGCCTGCCCGCTTCCCTGGCCGCATCCCGCCGTCCATAATCCCACCGGGAGGGTTATCAGCAGGAGACCGACTGAATGCCGCCAATAACGCATCGTTCAGTCCTCTTTCGCGATCACCTCTAGGCTACCGATTGCTGCTGGCCCGGCTTTGCCCGGAACGGCGAGCTAAATTTGCACGCATGTCGGGGTGGAAGGATCGAGCGTGGCCGGTACGGAGGTGACGGTTCCGTTCAGCATCCAGAGGACCACCTCAGGGTAAAGGCAGCTGCTGGGATATTCATAACGAACCCAACCGGTTCCGCCGGGAGCCACGGACGTTGTTCCGGTGCATTTGATATAACTTTTCCGGGTGGCGGACACATAACCTACATTGAAAGTGTCCCACGGCGATCCGGCCGCATTCGATATCTGGCTGTAAACCGACCCTGCGAACCTCAAGTACAACCCATTATAAGACTGATTGGTATTGTTCTTGACCGATACGGTGATCTGGTAAGCCATCAAAACGCCCCTTTCGCCATAGCGGCCTCTCATTGATCCCTCTGCGTTTCCCCGGAGGCCGCGTTCTTTTTATCTATATCGCTCAAGAGAAAGCCTTCAGCCATCTCCTGATGATTACTCCATTATAACAGCAGCTACTATAAATGTCAAGCCCGGAATTGATAGCATCCCATCTTCAGGGAAAATGGTTCACCGCATCGATTCCGAGAGTAGCGATTCTCATTTGTAGAAAGCATTATGTTTTTTCAAGGATCAGGATGCTCTCATAATAGGCGTCCAAAGAACGCGGCCTGGCAACAGAGTTTTGCTTGGCAAGCTCTACATGAATCGTGTCCTTGACTTCCAGGCCGCACAGGGTGGCGATTTCAGCTATAGCTTCGGCATTCTCGACAATTCGCACGATTTCACGCGATTTATAACGATAAAAGGTATGCGAGCGTGCGACCACCATCGCGCATATACCGCTGGGCTTCAGCACCCTCCGTATCTCCTTCAGCGAATGCCTCATATCGCTGAAAAAACTGGCTGTGGAAGGCGCTTTGATACTCCTGACCTCATCTTCGGCCATCCACTCGACGATTTCTTTGGCTTTGGAAGGCAGGCAATCGTTTTCATAGAACTCGCGATGCACTGAACCTATCTGTGTTTGCTCGTAAGATTCTATATCATCCGGCTTGATCAATCCCAAAGCGATAAGAGCTAAGGCTTTACTTTTGAGATAATTCTCTCTGCCGGAGGATGCGGGCATATAAGGCGGGCTTGTAATGATAAAATCGAATATGCTTTCCCTGAACGATAATTGCCTTGCGTCCCCCAGCACGATATGACCGGTATTGGGTGTTATGGCTGCCGCATTTTTTAGCCAATCCCAGACAACCAACGAATTTTGTAGATAAGTTAGATTGTCCTGGAATTTATCTATAATGCGGCCAGGCATAATATTAAGAGCAAAGCGCCCGACCCCCAGACCTAAAAATCGGAACTTCAGTTTTCGAGAAATCGCATCACTGAGTAGAACTTTTAAGGGGAGCCGGGTATGTTCAGGCGCACGCGCTATAGCCGAGAGAGCTAAAGAAATATCGTGTGCCATTTCTTGCTGTATATCGGGAGGAATTCTTTTTGTCAGAAAGGGTGGGATACGGGTATAGTAGGAGGCTGCCGGTATCGGATTTTCAAAAAGAAGAAACTGTCCGGTTTTTTCGACGCCAAGATAATCTTGGACGTTTAAAATAGCACCGATATAGTCGCTGGGGCGTCCATTCAGCAAATCCATTTTCGCCTGGGAGATTCTAACCGATAGCGGGTCAATATCTGTCCCAAAGGCAGGCATTCTCATGACGGAAGCTTCTACAATCGCTGTTCCGCTTCCCGCATACGGGTCGAAAATATGGGGCTGCTCCTCTGGAGCGAAGACATTGATCAAGGCCCTAGCCATCCTGGGAAAGAATTTGGCTTTATAAACATGCAAGCCATGAAAAAGATGGCCTGTTGTGATTTTCGTATTGAATACTTTTTCGATAAGGGGATTCCAACGGAATTGTGGGTCGTTTTTCAAATAACAGGCTATCGCGCACCGAAGGCCGCAGGCAGCGTCTTTCCCATTAGCTGCTCGCGAAGCGAAAATGTCTGACCATTCGAGGATTGTGTTCAAGGGGATGAGCCGGACACATAGGGTCGCGCCCCCGATGACTCTGAAATCGATGAATTGCGCCGGCACTCCCTTGATTTGGTCGTTACATAATGCGCCGGACAATTGCCCTATCGGCCTGAAGCCGAAAACTTTCTCTATGAAGGTCAATCGCCGGAATAAGACAGCGAAGTCGGCATTTTGTAGATCGACCCTATAAGCCACCGTTTTATAGGGAGTCGTAAACTTTCTATCATAATCATTCATCAATTCCGAGGCGATCAATTCTTCCAGATCGTCAGCATATACATCTTCAGGCTTTTGCCCCAATAACGCATGAATTTCCAATTTCGCGAGATTGAGATCGGCTTCCAAGCGGATATTGCTTCTCAATTTTAAAATAACGGTCCATTGCTTATCGCTGAGTTGATGCAGCACCTTTAGCTCCTTACAGCTTGTTCAAAAGATATTCCAAGCTAAAACCTTGCCTGAAAGCCTCTTCCCGAAATTGTGGCTGAGAAAGAGCGATAAAAGCATCGTAAAGATTGATGAGATCATCCACTCTAACTCTTTTCCACTCGGAATCATCTGTAGGCTCCAAGCACCGTTCGTATGTCCAGGTCAATTCCTCAAAACCACTGAGATAGTCTCTATGGTGTCTTACGGCATGTATATTGGATAATAAAGCGATTTTTATCCGGCTTCTTTTACACTTGGCGGAAAAATGCTCGCCAAGCTTCAGCATTTGATAAACTCCTTTCTTGATGTCGTCAGTTCGATCTATGCCGGGATTGTTTTTGGAATCGTCAATGTTGCCTCCGCACCCAAAGGTGAGGTATCTTAACTGTTTATCGGACGGCCCGGTCCAATTTCTCAAATAGCCTTCATACAGTTGGCTCCATAGACGGATAAGTTCTAAAACGATATCGGGCTTATCGGCATAGAGCATAAGAAACGTCTTCGTAGGGTATTCGTTATGATTCGGATCCCCTAAATCTAAAAATTTATGGATATAAGGTATATATAAACTGGACTTTGGCCCTTTTTGAGGGATGAGATGAAGTGATCCGGCCCTCCGGGAGAGAATAAGAGTTCCATACACTCAACGTTCTCCCGGAGGAGTCATGATCACCCCATCTGAAGACATTATACACCTTTGGGCGACCTTTGCGGGAGCCATGACCGCTCCCACCTTTGCTAATGCCTTGGTCTTGCTGGATGGCACGATCTTGGCTCCCGGACGCCGGACGGTCACGGCGGCCTTGCGGGTGCTGGGACTGACGGAGGGGAGTACCTTCGGCAAGTATCATCGCGTTTTGAGTCGGGCCCAGTGGTCGCCGATGGTGCTTTCGCGTCTGCTGTTGGGGTTGCTGGTGAAGACCTTTGTGGCCGAGGACGCTCCGTTGGTCTTGGTGATCGATGAGACGCTGGAACGGCGGTGTGGGAAGCAGATTGTCTACAGGGGCCGCTTTGATGACGCGGTACGCTCGACGGCCCAGCGGGGGGCGGTGACGAGTGGGATTCGCTGGAGTTGCCTGTGTCTGCTGGTGACGGTGCCGTGGAGTGGGCGGCTGTGGGCGTTGCCCTTTCTGGTGGTGCCGGTCCTCTCGGAGAAGACCTGTCAGAAACTGAAGAAGACACATCGGAGTGGGACCCAATGGGCCGCCTGGATGCTGGCGAAAGTGCGGCGGTGGGTTCCGGGGCGGCAGATCGTGTTGGTGGGGGATGGGGAGTATGCCACGGTGGAGTTGATCCGGGCCAGTCAGCAAGGGGCCGGGCTGCTGGTGGGCCGCCTGCGCTGGGATGCGAGCTTGTGGGCCTTTCCCGATCCCCAGCCGCCAAGCAAACGGGGGAGAAAACCTAAGAAGGGTGCCCGTCTGCCCTCCTTGCGGCAGCGGCTGGACGATCCGGCCACCCTCTGGCAACCGGCGACCTTCACCTGGTATGGGGGAGCAGCCAAAACAGTACAGATCGCGACCGGGAGTTGCCTGTGGTGGAC
>JADLDR010000249.1 GCA_020846535.1 Armatimonadota bacterium
ACCTGTAGGGGCGATCCTTGTGATCGCCCGCCCTGCCGGTAGGGCCGTTTTCAGGGCGAACAAATCGTTCGCCCCTACCGCCTGGTCGGAAGGAAAACTGAACCCTTACTCCAACGGGCTGCTTAGGTGGCAACTTGGGTTAATATAGAGAAAAGTGGGAAGGAAAACCTTCATGTCAACTCCAACAATAGAAGAATGTCTTGTCGCTGTGGAAGCGGAACTGGATCGTCACAAGCAGCAACCATTCGCTCCCCGGCTTTAAACCGACATTTCCTGGTGGAATCGTCGCTTCGGCGCTTTCAAAGACGATCCGATGTATGAAGAGGCGACGCGCCTGGGCGCAGAATATCGCAAGTCCTCTCCTGCTCCTGCTGACGATAATGCATCTTCTTGACACCGGCTGTAGATAGCTTCTCGTTTCCTCACTCCGGCGTAAACCGGAACCTCTTGATCACGATCTCCACCTCCCTGCCGTCCGAAGGGGCTTTGCCCTGGAAAAGCCAGAGATTGATCAGAACCGGCATGGGCTGCCGGGAGACACGATCCTCATGGTCGGTCGGCTGGTAGTGCCAGGTCTCCAATTCTTTGGGATTGTCTTTATCTGCCGTATCCAGACTCTGAAAGAGAATGCTTCCGGGCTTCCAGATGAAGCGATGGGTGGACTCATCGCCTTTCAGCCTGCACTCGAAGGAATGGGTGGTCTGCTTGAGATCCTTCTTGACCGGCCAGATGGTATAGTTGCCGATGGGCGCGTCCGCCCTGCCCCAGCGGGCGAACTCGATATCGATTTCATGGGTGGCATCCACCCCGACATCGCGGGTGGGGTAGTTGAAAAGGCCCAGCACCACATTTTTGTCCAGCCGGTCCACCGGCCCGGCGACCTCGAACTCATAGATTCCAAAACCGAGCCGCCGCGTCATGGCGACCTCGGCGCAGGCCCACTGGCCGTCTGCCTGCGCGACCCTCAGGCGGAGCCATCCCTTTTCATCCACCCGCACGTGCGAGGCGTTCCAGGCGTTGGGGCCGGGCCCGAGCTTTTTCCCCGATTTCACCCGCCACTCGTAACCGCTGAACTTGAGGGCCGGCTCCCCGGCAGGGGCTTCGCCGAAAGATATCGCTGCGCCTGCAAGCAAGAACATCCATTGATGCATCATAAGCAAATCCCTTCCTGGCGTGGATTCGCCGCGCATGGCGGTGAGTCAGATTGATGTATCCTCATTATAGAGGCTGGGAGGGTAGCTGTCAAGACAGGTGCCTGCCGTTTCCGGTTTTCGCAAGGGAATTCCTCCCCCTGCCGCGAAATAGTGAATAACCCCAGTCGAAAAGAGGTGCTTTCTCCGGTGGCGAAACCCGAATCTCTATCCGGTGCAGTGGATGCTCCTGCGGGCCGGGCGGGCGCAGGGCGGCCCGCTTCCCTCTGGCGGGCCGCCCTGGTGGGCGCGGCGCTGGTGGCAGTCATCGGCTGGCTGACCCCGACGGTGGAGTGCTTCAACTGGACGGTGGATATCACCGGGCCGCCTCCCTCCATCGCGGCCACTTTCTTTTTCTTTCTGGTCATCCTGGCGAACGCCCTTCTGAGGCGCTTCCGGCCCCGCCAGGCGTTCGTGCAGGGGGAACTGGCCCTGATCATGGCGATGGTGCTGGTCGGCTCGCCCCTGGCCTCCAATGTCTTCACCCAGTTCCTTCTCCCCAATATGGTGGACCCCATCTATTACGCCAGCGAGGCCAACGGGTGGAAGACCCAGTTCCACCGCTTTCTCCCCGCCTGGATGGGGCCGCGCGACCCGAAGGCGATTCGCGATTTCTTCTACGGAGCGCCGGACGGCAGAGTTCCCTGGGAGGCCTGGATCGGCCCGCTCCTGATCTGGGGGGGCCTGATGGTCGCGGTGGGGTTCGTCTTTTTCTGCATCAGCGTCCTTTTCCGCAGGCAGTGGGTCGAGAACGAGCGTCTCGCCTTCCCTTTGCTGATCCTTCCCCTGGAACTGGTGCGGGAGCCGGAGCCGGGACGCGGCTTCAATGCGCTCCTGCGGAACAGGCTCCTCTGGATCGGGGCGGCCATTCCCTTCATCTGCCAGCTGACCAACGGCCTGCACAAGATGTATCCCAGCTTTCCCCGGCTCATCCTCCTCCGCTACTGGCTGAATGCCCTCCTGCCGGACCCGCCCTGGAACGGCGTGGGATGGTGGGAGCTCAGCCTGTACCCCTTCCTGGTCGGCATCGCCTACCTGCTGAGCGCGGAGGTCAGCTTTAGCTGCTGGTTCTTCTACCTGATGACCAAAGCGCAAGGGGTGGTGGGCCGCTCCCTGGGTTGGGGCGGGCTGGCCGACGGGAGCGTCACCGAACGGTTCCCCGCCATCGACGGGCAGAGCGCGGGGGCTTGCATCGCCCTGGTCGGCATGGTCGCTTGGTCGGCCCGCAGCCACCTCAAAAGGGTTTTCGGGAAAGCCTTCCGCGGCGACCCGGCGGTGGACGATTCCGATGAGCCCGTCTCCTACCGCTTCGCCCTGGCGGGCCTGATTCTGGGGAGCGCATTCCTTCTGGGCTGGGCCTGGCGTGCGGGGCTGGGCCTTCCAGCGGCGGCAGCCTTTTATGCGATCAATCTTCTGTGGGGATTCGCCATCTCGCGGATGCGGGCCGAGGCGGGGATCCTGGCCGCCGTGCCTATCAGCCCCAACAAGGTGATGGTGGATGCGGTCGGCACGACGGTGCTGGGGCCGCAAAACCTGACCGCCATGGCGGCCATGAAGTGGAACACCCTCGACCAGAGCGTCCTGAGCGATATCGGCGAATCGCTCAGGATTCCCTTTGCGGCCCGCATCCGCGCCCGGCAGATGGCCCTTCTGATCGGGCTGGGGTGCCTGCTTTATATGTCTATCAGCGTCGGGCAGGCGCTAAGCCTCTACTACCGCTACGGGGCGCACCACGCCAGCGCCGACCAGTGGCGGGTGCAGAGCGGCCTGTGGGCCTTCCAGGAGCTTTCCGCCTGGCTCACCTTTTCCCGCAAGCCCGAACCGGCGGGCTTCGTCTATATGGCGGCAGGGGCGGGCGTCCTCACCTTTCTGGGATGGATGCGGCTCCGGTTCGACTGGTGGCCCTTTCACCCGGTCGGCTACGCCATCGGCAACACCCTCCAGTACGGCTGGTTTTCTTTCTTTCTCGGCTGGCTGATGAAAGTGGTCGCCGTCCGCGCCGGGGGCCTGCGCTTCTACCGGGCCGTTCTCCCGTTTTGCTTCGGCCTGATTTTAGGCGATATGGTGGGCAACGGCCTGTGGGCCGTCCTCTCGCTGGCCGGGGTGCGCGGGTTCGCCTTCAATATGGGAACATGGCAGTAGATGGTCCCGGCTTCTCCTCAATACTCCAGCGGTTCCCCGTCCGCCAGGATGCGCCGCAGGAACGCATGGCCGCCTTCGGAGATCGAGACCTCGACGGCGACCTAAGGCGTGGCCTGCCTGCTCCAGAGCCTGCGCCACAGGTCGTTGACTTCCTCCTGGCGGGTTTCCGGGATATAATAGCGGCTGATGTCGTAATCCAGGGTGAGCCTGCTGCCGGACCGCCAGCGCAGGGTCCCGCGCAGATAGACGATACCGGCGGGCCGGTGGGACGGCAGGGCGGAAGATATGCTGACCGCTCTGGCCCAGGGCTTCTCCGGCGAAAGGCCCACATAGACGGCAGCACCCGGGCGCAGGTCGGCAGGCATCGGGGAGCCGGGGAACAGGGAGGTATCGAGGGTCGAGATATCGTAGCCCAGGTTCATATAATGGCCCATGAAGAGGCTGCGCGGGTCAACGGGAGCGACCTTCAGCAGCGCCTTCCGGCCTGCGGCGATCCGGGCCTGGTAGAGCGCGGTCTCTCCCAGCAGGAAGAGCAATTGAAGGGCTATCGTGAGATAAAAAAGCCGTTTCATGCCGGCTGCCTCCTTTCCATGGATCCGATCAGCCGCCTGCGCTGCCGTTCGAGGATCACCCCGCCGAAGATCAGGAGCAGCCCGGCCCCGATAAAGACGGCTCCCCCTTGCAGCATCCTCCCCAGCAGGTCGAAATAGCGGGCCATCACCTGGAGGAAGAAAATGAACAGCCCCCAGTTGACGAACCCCGGCTGAGAGCGGTCCCAACCCAACCAGATCACCCCGATAGCCGCTCCGAAGAGGAGCAGATTGAACAGGATCGCCAGCAAAGCTGCGATAAAGGCATCCGGCGTCTCGCCCTGCGCCGTCAGCCCGGCCAATCCAGCGGCCAGCAAAGCCAGCGCAATGACGACCAGCGCCTCGATGTCGGCTGTTTTATCGTTCCGGGCCTTCCCGGCCAGGAGCCAGGCCGCTCCCGCGATGGCCGGAACGAGCGTGCAGCCCAGCCAGAGCCACAGGCCGCTCGAACCGTATAAACGGTGATGGATTTCGATCCGCCAGGCGTCCCGGAAAGAGAGGATATAGAGGCCCAGGAAAAGGTAGGTGAGAGCGAACCACCCGAATGTCTGGGCAAGGCTCCGGAAATCGGGGCGGCTCCGGTGGAGTATGGCTGCCGCATAGAGCAGCCCGGCGATAGCCAGAAAGAGGAGCGCCAGATGATGAACCTTCCACAGGTTGCCGTCCAGCTTGGGAAGAACCACCCAGAGCGACCCGACCGCCAGAGCCAATACCAGATGAAGGGGCGGCCGCAGGATATAGGCCAGAGGTAACACCCCGATGAACCAGTAGAGCAGGCCCGTATTTTCCCCGCCCGATTGTCCGAGGTGGTGCATCTGGGCGATCAAAAAGATGCTGGCTCCCCACAGGAGAGACCCCAGAAGGAGCAGGGACATCCCGACAGTGGGATAATTCCGCCGCTCGAAGGCCATTGTATAACCGGCGCAGTAGCAGGCGGCGGTGGCCGACAGCAGCAGCGCCAGGCAGGCGGCCCGGGGGATGGCCTCCCAGTTGGCCCTCATCACCAGAATGACCCCGACGCCCACCAGGACGGCCCCCAGAGCCGCCAGGATGTGGACGATCTGAAGGCGTTTGATGGAACGGCTGCTTTCCCCGGCCACCAGGCCGTAGCGGGCCAGAATCAGCCGGGCTTCTTCCGCTTTGATCAGCCCTTCCTGAACCCACTGCCGCGTTTCACCCGCAAGCCAGTCCGGAGGCGGCGGGTCTTCTTGCATACAGCTTTCCTCGTTCATGGCTTATCCCCTCCTCTTCGATTATCCCCATTATAGCACGCGGTTTTAAAGAAGAGAAGGGCCGAAAGTCCCGATTTTGGGCGGGGAAAGTCCTATTTTGGCCGGTGGGTCATGAATTGCCTGTATGGAGAGGAACCGGACGGGCGGGAGAGGGCCGGGCGAATTCATAAGCCCGGCCCCCTGTCGGCTTCGCGCCTGACTGGACGGGATCCGAGAGGCGAGAGGTTCCCTCTACCTCAGTTCCGCCACGTTTTCGCACACCTTGCAAATCGCCCGGCCCAGGGCGCGAATGTCCTGTTCGTCCGCCAGCAGATATTGCTGGGGAATCCAGCAGCTATCCTGGCAGACAGCCTCGCAGACCGGGCAGGAGACCCCGGCATAGTCCACCGGCTTTCCGTAATAGGGGCAGGAGACGGGGCAGTTCTCCGGACCGCTGCCGGCCATATCGAAAAGGGGGTTCCGGTAGAGCGGGGTGGAATAGCCTGCGTAGATCGGAGCGCCCTCCGCCTGGCAGGCTTCCAGGAACCTCTGGCGGGAAACGCCCAGCGCCTCCTGATCGATCCGGCAGACGTACATGTGGTAGCTGCGCCGCGTCATGCGGGGTTCCGGCCTGGAGAGGCGGATGCCCGGAGCGCCGCCGAGGATGTCGTCCAGGATGCGAGCCGACTCCTGGCGCTTGACGGTCTGGGCCTCCAGGCGGGTCAGTTGGGCCAGGAGGAGCGCCGCCTGGAACTCGGTCATCCTCAGATTGCTGCCCATCACGAAATGCTGATACCAGGCCCCGCCCTTCACGCGCCCGCAGTTGGTGTAGGAACGGCATGCGTCGGCGATATCCTCGTGGTCGGTGAGAATGATGCCGCCCTCGCCGCTGTTGATATTCTTGGACGCCTGGAAGCTGAAAACCCCGCAGTGCCCCAGAGCGCCCGCCCCTTTGCCCTTCCACTGGCTGCCCCAGGCGTGGCAGGCGTCCTCCACCACCCAGAGGCTGTGCTTCCGGGCGATCTCCCACAGCCGGTCCATATCGGCGATGTAGCCGCCCAGGTGAACGGGGATCACCGCTTTCGTCCTGTCCGTGACCTTGCGCTCCACATCCGCCGGATCGATGCAATAGGTGTCCGGCTCGATATCCGCGAAAACGGGGACGGCGTTGACCCGCAGCACCGCGCTGGCGGTCGCCATGAAGGTATAGGGCGGTACGATCACCTCATGCCCGGCCCCCACTCCCAGGGCGAGCAGGGCCGCTTCGAGCGCGGTCGTGCCGCTGGAGCAGGTGATCCCATAAGCGGCCCCGTGAAAGGCGGCGTATTTCTCCTCGAACTCGCGCACCTTCTCCCCATAACACCACAGGCCCGACTCCAGCACGCCGTTCAGGTTTTCGCGCTCCTCGTCGCCCCAGATCGGCCAGCCCGGCCAGGCGCAATTCAGAGCCTTCTCCCCGCTGTTGATCGCCAGTTTTGCCATAATCATACTCCTTGCGTCGCTGATTTTAAGTGATTCTTTCGGCGGCGCAGGGAAAGCTCCTGCCCGGAATCCGACATTCCGGCAGACGGTATTCCCGCGCTGTCTCGAAGCCCTGGAGCGCATGGCCGCCCGGCGAGAATGAAACGAGTGGCATTGGAGAGCAGAGCCTGGATCGCTGGCTTCGGTGGCATGCTTTCCCCCTTCATAAAACAGGCCAGACGTCATCAAGAGACGCCTGGCCTGCCGTCTGCGCTATGCCACTCTCTTGCATCGCGTTTTACGGCGCTGGCTGCTCCGCCTGCTTCTGTTTCGCCAGCTCGAACACTGTCGGCGGAATCGCCGCTTTTTTGGCCGCCTCCAGATCGAGCGGGGGCAGCGGTTTTTTCCCCAGCCCCGGCTTCTCATCCTTTTTCGGCGCAGGCGGGCTGCTCAACCCCAGCAAGACGATCTTGCCGGTGTTGGCGTTCACCTCGGCCAGGATACTCTTATCGCGGTCCTGCGGGGCATTCGGGTCGAGCAGTAGCACCTGCCAGAAAAGCACCTGGGGACCGGGCCAGCTCGGCT
Source organism: Armatimonadota bacterium (assembly GCA_020846535.1). Classification (GTDB taxonomy): domain Bacteria; phylum Armatimonadota; class JADLDR01; order JADLDR01; family JADLDR01; genus JADLDR01. The sequence continues at coordinate 7,180 of JADLDR010000249.1, forward strand.
CATACCAGATACGGAGGCGGGCGCTCTCCACCACAGGCCGGGCGACCTCCCGCTTCTGGGCGACGATCTGTATGGCTTCCTCAGCGGTGAGTTTGGCTTCGATGGGAATGGTCACCGGATCGTCGCGGAGACTATAGCTTCTGACCTCGCCGGAATCGGCATCGATGCTGACATCGAGATACGCAGGGAGTTCTACGCCGTAGAGATACTTCATCCAGTAGAAATAGTATCTCCGATCATTCGTTCCATGAATATTATATGTAACATCTACTAGAAGCCAGGGTGATTTGATAGAGATACCCACTCGCTCCAGCAATGCGGTCGCCAGAGTCTGGGCCTTGTCTACGGTAAGGGCTGGCTCAGCCGAGGTGTCCTTTTTGCCTGGCGTTTGGAAGAATAGCGTGAGGATATTGGTTTCCCGATCCACATATGCAGAAACCGAAGGACCGTCCAGGGAGACAACCTCCCTGGGGAAGCCTTTCCCGCCTGTCGACCGAAATGTCCATTCAAAGTCCTGAAGCAACGCCTTTGAAACCGCTGCTTCCGCCTGATCCGTTGCTTCCGAGGCGACGCCCGCAACAGGGATTGTCAGAAGCAGGCCGAGACCCATCCTGACGATTCCGCGGAGCCGTATCTTCGCTCTGTCTTTCATTGCCATGCCTCCTTGTTATCCCGCCGGGACGATCTTGAGAGCGTCATTCCCAGCGCGGCTGAAATTGTTAAACCCAAAGTAGTTCCCGCCATAATTACTCTTAACCCGTTCAGCAGCCCATGAAAGAGCTTCTGCAACCGTTGTCGGGTTTCCATTTGGATTGCCAGTGATTAGATCGGTCTTCCCCTGGGCCAGCGCCTGCCAGAAAGCATCCGCCCAGGTGATATACGGCGAAGGCTGATCAGGGTAGTTGGTATCGGGGAAATACCGGATATCGGTCGTGAAGCCGACCGCGCATTGGGCACCCTGCGAGACCGTCCTCAGCATGATATTACCATAATCTGGATGGGTCACCGCCGTGTTGCAGCCTTCGTAGACCGCCAGCCTCACATAGCTCAGATCCAGATCCTCGATGAAGTACCCTTCTTCCTCGGGCTCGGCCCGCTGCGCCAGGATCGGATCGGTGGTAGTCAGAATGCCTCCGCCCAGATGGTGCTGCCCTTCATCCTTTTTCGGGTCGCCGTGTCCCGCGAAGTGGAACAGCCGGTCCTGGGGCAGATCGTCCATAATCGCCTCCGCCCCCTGTCCCCCTCGCGCCCAGGCCGCATAGGCCGTGCCATCCGCCAGACACTTCTGCCGGGTGCGGGCCTTGAGGTCCGCTCGGTTGGTCTGGCCGAACAGGTCATAGTTGTCGGCCAAGGGGTGCAGCACTCTATGGCCTCTCTGGAGCGCCGGAAGATGGGGCCGATGCGCCTTGTCCTCCGTCGGATGGTTGTCCAGGGCCGACACCAGGTGCGTATACTCGCCCGGAATCGTGATCGCCATGAGGAAGATCACTTCATTCCACACCGGATTCGGCGCTCCGGGAGGATTGGTCACCCCTCCCCCTGAAGTGGGGCCGGCCACCTGCTCCGGCGAGGGATCAAAGGTACGGACATTCGCCTGGGAAGCGTTTTGTCGGGGGTTGCCGGCGTCGAAGAGCCGGTAGTTCGCCCGGATCGTACTCGCGCCGTTGGCTTCGTTGTAGGCCGTCACCTGAGACTTGCTCTCGGAGATCGTCAACAAAACGGACTTGTCCTGATCGGTATCCGGCCCGTTATGGTGCGCCCCTGTCGGCTGTAGTCCGTAGACCTTGAACAAATAGACCCCTTTGGGGATCAGTTGTCCCTGTCCGTTGCGCCCGTCCCAGGGCGGCGTGATATATGCTCCCGGGCCGGGGCGGGTTTCTGTAATCGTCTTTACCAGTGTCTGGTCGCTCTTGTAGATATAGACCGTTATCTGGGTCTGATTTCTCGGATCGCCTACACCCCAGTTTTTGTCATCAATGGTATACTGCACCTGGATGGTGTTGAGGGCGGGATCGTCCGGGTCGAACAGACAATATCCTTCCGGCTGCCCGGTGACTCCATTCTTCACATCGGTCAGCAGCAGGTTGCGCGTCGTGATGCTGATGGGGGCCAGCGTCAAATGTCCATTCACTATCGGCGGGGGAGGCGGCATCACTCGCTGATAATCCCAATCGGCTGACGTGCTCACCGTCCATGCCCCGCTGTGATGGTTCTGGGTCGGGAACAACTGGGGCAGATGGTATCGCTTGGTGGTCTGCCCACTGGACGGGTAGTTCGGCAGAACCGAGCACATGAGTATGGAAGCCGAGAAGGTCGTGGTCTGTCCGGGACAGCCGCTGCCTTCCGTGAAAACGATGTCCTTGGGCGTGATGGTGTAGTTTTCGGTGCTCGGAAAGGTGATATCCACGAAGGCATCGATAGAACTGCCCACCTCGCCGGCGTTGATCAGTTGGATCGGCTGATAATAACCGCCCGGCGGAAACCAGCCGACTTTGAAGCTGACGCTGGGTGCGCTCCAGGCCCGGCTCAGTCCGCCCAGCGCCAGAATCAACCCCAGCACAAACCGATTCGCTTTCATGGCACTTCCTCCTTGTCGCTGGAATGCTTCCTGCATGGCAATCAAGCTTGCTCAGTTGGCTGAGTGGAGGGGTGAAAGATGACGGGCTCGACAATAGCGATAGTCTGACAAGAGGGACAGGCAAGGGGCAAGCCAAAGGCGGTCACCGGGGAGTGACGGCTCCCTGTACCGAAGCAGGCAAGGAGCAATCTTGGAAGGTATAGAATGAGCAGGGCGGATCATCCTCACGGCTCCAAGCAAACTGAAGTTATGCAAATGATATCACAATCAGGAGAGAAAAGTCAAGTGGGTAACGCAAAATATTTTTGTATGGAAAGCATGAATTTATACACCATAAAACTTACCTAACGAGTAGAGGTTTTAACCTGTCCTTGAATCCTTGCTCTGAAACTTCCTGAAACGCGGGATGCGCTCCGGAATCCTTTTTCCCTTGACTTCCCTCCGCCATCTGTGTTATAAATTCCCAACTGGAGGCTGTGCGGCCTTCATGAACACCGAGAATAATAAAAAGAGGATTTTCGCTTGGCTCTACAAGCAGAGGTGTATCGATGCAGTCTGCGAGGAGCGCAAGCGACGAAGCAATCTCCAGACTAAGGTCAAAAACGAGATTGCCGCGTCGTTGCGCTCCTCGCAATGACAGACAAGCGACAGTCCTGGAAAAGGAAAAGCACCATGAACTGGCTGAAAGAAACGTTTCATACCGCCAAACCGATTGTCGCGATGTGCCATATGAAAGCTTTGCCGGGCGATCCCGGGTACGATGCGGATAAAGGGCTGGGCCGGGTCATCGAAGAGGCCCGGGCGGACCTGGCCGCGCTCCAGGACGGGGGCGTGGATGCCGTGATGTTCTCCAACGAGGCGAGCCTGCCCTACCTGACCACCGTGGAGCCGATCACCTATGTCACGATGGCCCGGATCATCGGCGAGATGCTGGACGAAATCAAAGTGCCTTTCGGGGTCAATGTGCTGTGGGATCCGAAGGCTTCCATCGATCTGGCGGTGGCGACCGGGGCGCTCTTCGTGCGGGAGATCTTCACCGGGGTATACGGCTCGGATTTCGGCCTCTGGAACACCCACTGCGGGGAGGTAGTGCGCCACCGGCGGCGCATCCATGGGGAGCATGTGCGGTTGCTCTTCAATATCGTGCCCGAAGCCGCCGCCTATCTGGGGAACCGCGGAGTGGCCGATATCGCCCGCTCCACGGTCTTCAACGCCGGGCCGGACGGCCTCTGCGTCTCCGGACTGACCGCAGGGGTCGCCACCTCCTCGGAGGCGTTAAGGCTGGTGAAAGAGGTCGCGCCCGAAACCCCGGTCTTCGCCAACACGGGCGTCAGGGTGGAGAATGTGGAGGAGCAGCTTCGGATCGCCGACGGCGCGGTGGTGGGGACGGCCTTCAAGCGGGACGGCTACATCTGGAATGAAGTCGATCCCCGGAGGGTGAAGGAGTTCATGGCCAAGGCGCGCCAGGTGAAAGGAGAATAAGGATGACTGCCCCGACCATTTACCGCGAGCAATGGCAGGCGCTGGGGGAACTTCTGGTCAACTATTCCGCCCGCGTGCGGCCCGGGGAAAGGGTGATGATCGCCATGGGCGAGATAGAGGCCTACCCTCTGGTGGAGGCGGTCTATGCGGCCTCGGTGCGGGCGGGCGCTCTGCCCCAGGCGCAGTTTCTCTCCGAAAGCCTGCGACACTCGATTCTCAGGGACGGCTCCCTGGAGCAGTGCGCCTGGGTTCCCGAAATCGAAGCCTGCGGGATGGAGTGGGCGGACGTCTATTTCGGCCTGCGAGGGGCTTACGACCTGGACATCCACAAAGACATCCCCGCCGACCGCCTGGCCGCCAGCCAGACGGCCATGGGCAAAATCTCCACCCTGCGCTGGGAGAAAACTCGGTGGTGCCTCGTCCGGGTTCCAAACGCCGAATTCGCCCGCCAGGCCGGAACCGATGAGCGAACCATTCTCGATATGTTCTTCGCGGCCTGCCTGCTGGACTGGGAGAAGGAGAGCGCCCTGTGGAGGCGGTGGGCGGAAACCCTGACGGGCAGCCGGAATGTCCGCATCCTGGGCCGCAATACAGACCTGCGCTTTTCGATAGAGGGCCGGAGATGGATGGTCGGCGACGGGCGGTTCAACATGCCGGACGGCGAAATCGCCACCGCCCCGGTCGAGGAGACGATTGACGGCCACATCTTTTTTGAGTTCCCCGGCGTGCTGGGCGGGCGGCTGGTGGAAGGCATCTTCCTGCGCTGGGAGAAGGGCCGGCTGGCGGAGGCGAAGGCCTCCCGAAACGAGGACTTCCTGCAATCGGTCGTGGGGCGCGATGCGGGCGCGAGCCTGGTCGGCGAGTTCGGGATCGGAACCAACCCCCATGTGGACCGGTTCTGCAAGGATATCCTGATCGATGAAAAGATCGGGGGAACCGCCCACATCGCCCTGGGGCGGGCCTACCCGGAATGCGGGGGAACCAACATGTCCGCCATCCACTGGGATATCATCAAAGACATCCGGGCCGACGGCCAGGTGCTGGTGGACGGCAGACCCATCCTGGTCAACGGAGAGTTTCGGCTATGAAAACATCCTGCTGCCTGCTGGGCGTGGATATCGGAACCTATTCCTCCAAAGGGGCGCTGGTGACCGCGGAAGGGGAGCTGATCGCCAGCCGGTCGGTGGAACACGCCCTGAGCCTTCCCGGGCCGGGCTATGTGGAACACGACCCCGAAGCGGTCTGGTGGCACGATTTCAAGGTCATCTGCCGGTCTCTTCTGGAGGCAAGCGGCATCGATCCGGCCCGCATCGGGGGGATCGGCATCAGCACGATTTCGCCGGCGGTGGTGGCGGTGGATGAATATGATCGGGCGCTCCGACCGGCCATCCTCTACGGCGTGGATACGCGCGCCACCCGGGAGATCGAGGAACTGCGGGAGAAAACGGGCCTGGAATTCACCAGCCAGTCGGGCATGCCCAAAATCCTATGGATCCGGAGGCACGAGCCGGAGGTGTGGGCGAAAACGCGCCGGATCGTCAACGGAAGCGGCTATCTCAACCTCAAGCTCTGCGGCCAGGCCGCCATCGATGTCTACGACGCCAGCGGCTTTCTGCCCCTTTACGATCCCGGAACACATCAATGGTCGGACCGGTTCGCCGATGTCGCACCCCCGGAGATGCTCCCGAAAATCGCCTGGACCTGTGAGATCGCAGGCCGGGTCACGCCGGAGGCGGCCCGGGAGACGGGCCTTTCCCCCGGGACGCCGATCATCACCGGCACGGCGGACGCCGCTTCGGAGGCCATCAGCGCCGGGCTGTCGGAGGTCGGGGATATGATGGTGATGTACGGGAGCAGCACCTTCTTCATCGTCAAAACCGCCCGGCCCTATGTCCCCGGCAGGTTCTGGGGCGCGGATTTCCTGGAAAAAGACACTTACGTCCTGGCGGGCGGGACGGCCACCGCCGGGAGTCTCACCAAATGGTTCCGCGACCGGTTCGCCCCGGAAGAGGTTCGGGCGGAGGCCGAAGGTGGGCCGAACGCCTATGCCGCCCTATCCGAAGAGGCGGCGGGTTCTCCGCCTGGAGCGCGGGGCCTGGTCGCGCTGCCCTATTTCTCCGGAGAGCGCACCCCGCTGCACGACCCGGACGCCAAGGGGATGATCTTTGGCCTCAACCTCCTCCACACCCGGGCCGATATCTACCGGGCGCTCCTGGAATCGGTCGGCTACGCCGTCCGCCACAATATCGAGGTGATGCGCGAGGAGGGAGTCGCTATCGAGCGCATCCTGGCGGTCGGCGGCGGTGCCCAAAACCCGCTGTGGATGCGGATCGTCAGCGATATCGCGCAGATCGAGCAGCATATCCCGGCCCAGCAGATCGGCGCTTCCTATGGGGACGCTTTCCTGGCGGGCGTCGGGATCGGTCTGTTTGACGGCTCACGCGATGCCTCCCGGTGGGTTCGTATGAAAGAAACCGTCCGCCCGGGCCCGGACGCCGCAGGCCGTTACGACGCCTCCTACCACCTCTACCGGGATCTCTACGAGCGGAATAAAGATTTGATGCGCCGGGCGGGAGAGCTAAGGACAGGGATTTTACTTGGAAGGGCGACCCATCGGGTCGCCCCATAGGGGCCAAAATCAGGGGAAAGATCCTCCGGTCCTGGGGATGGGTTATCTCTCTCCCCGAAGCCTTCAGGGGATGCGCTGGCGCGCCTCCTGGGAGAGGGGGAGAGATCGTGCGTTGCTTGAGGGATAATCTCTCCCCCTTCCCGTTTCGGGAAGGGGGTCGGAGGGTTAGGTAACGGTCTCTCAAAGCCCCGCCCCCCGCCCCGGCGGGGCAGCCACCCCGATCTGGATACCTATGGGCGACCCGATGGATCGCCCTCTTCCGCCGCCCTGAATCGTTATCAAGAGAAAGTCCAGAAAGGTATCTTATAATCAACCCGGAAAGGATGGATTTCCAGATGGATGCGCTTTCGGATCTGGCAACAGCCCTGCGGAATCTGGATGCGGCGGTTCTTCCGCCGGATCGCCGGGAGCAAATGGCCGGAATGCTGGCCCGGTATGTGCAGGCGAAGCAGGAAGCCGCCAGCCGCCAGTCAACGGCGGCCTGGCGGCAGGCGCGCTTCCTGGCAGATTGGGAATCGCTGTGCAGCGAGCGCATCGAGCGCCTTCGCCGGTCTCTGGGGCGCTTCCCGGCGCTCCCCCGGCCCGTCCCTTTCCGCCTCTTCAATACCCTCGAAGGGGAGGGTTTCGCGGTCGAAAACTTTACCTTCGAGGGCTTCCCGGGCGTTTCGATCCCGGCAAACCTCTACCGGCCCCTGTCTCCCCGGGGGAAAGGCCCTGCCTTCATCCTCATCCACAGCCACCACCGGCCCAAGGAGCAGGGCGAATTGCAGGATATGAGCATGACATGGGCGCGGGCAGGCTGCACGGTGCTGGTTCCCGAACTGATCGGCCACGGAGAGCGCGGCTGGCACCGCCCGGGGCCGCGGCAGGAATACCGGTTCCGCCACATCGCCGGCATCCAGTTGGCCCTCATCGGCGACAGTTTGATGGGCTGGATGGCCCTGGAAGTCGCCCGGGCCGTGGACTTTCTGCTTGGGCGACCCCAGGTCGACCCGGAGCGCATCATCCTGATCGGGTCGGTGGCGGGCGGGGGCGATGTGGCTGCTGTGGGCGCGGCGCTCGACTCGCGCATATCGGGGATCGTCCCCTTCAATTTCGGAGGCCCGCAGCCGGAAAGCCCTTACCCGCTGCCGGACGATGCGGAGGACTCCTTCGACTATATGGGCAGCGGAAGCTGGGAATCCACGCGCTGCCTCGCCCGCAGCGGAAGCGAGGGCTTTCTGCCCTGGGTGATCGTGGGATCGCTCGCCCCTCGCGCCCTCGTTTACGCCCATGAATTCAGTTGGGACAGGGAGCGCGACCCGGTCTGGCCCCGGCTTCAGCAAATCTATAACCTCTACGGAGCCGGGGATCATCTGGATTATACCCACGGCGCGGGCGTCCTGACCGGGCAGCCGCCGGAGGCGACCCACTGCACCAATGTCGGCCCCGTACACCGGGAGCGGATCCATGCGGCGATGGAACGGTGGTTCTCTATCCCCATCCCGGAAGAATATTCCCGCCGCATGCCGGAAGAGGCGCTTCGCTGCCTTCCCCCCGTAGGAAGCGGCCCGGTCCGCCCTCTCTATGAATTTTGGGCAGAGACGGCGGACGCCCGGATCTCGGAAGCCGGGCATCACCTGGCTGGATCGAAGCCGGAGGCGATGCGCCAATCCCTTCGCCGCGCATGGACGGGCTTGCTTGGCGATATCGAGCCGGGCAGGGTTCCTGCCGTGCGCCAGCGCGAGCCTTTCTTGCAGGACGGGTTTAGCGGCCTGCGCGTCCTTCTGGAACCGGAGCCGGGCATCGAGATTCCGCTGCTGCTCCTTCTGCCGTCGCGTTCCGGTACGGACAGATTGCCTGTGGTGATCGGGCTGTCCCAGGGCGGCAAGGCGTCGCTGCTGCGCTCCCAGGCGGATGCGGCGGCGGCCTTGCTGGAGTCGGGCGTCGCGCTCTGCCTGCCCGATGTGCGCGGAACCGGCGAGACGGCCCCCGGAGGGACGCGCAGCTGGCAGGGAGCGGATACCGATATCGCGGCCACCGGGTTGATGCTGGGCCGGACGATGCTCGGGGCAAGGCTCCGCGATGTGAGATCGGTGATCCGCTGGCTGGAAACGCTGGAGGAGATCGAAAGCGACCGCCTGGCCCTGTGGGGCGATTCCCCGGCGGAACCCAATCCTCCCGGCCTGACGGACCCGCTCATCGGGGAAGGCGAGACGCCCCGCTATGCCGAACCTCTGGGCGGCCTGCTGGCTGTGCTGGGGGCGCTCTATGAAGAAAGCGTGCAGGCGGTTTCGGCCTCCGGTCTGATGGCAGGCTATCGGTCGGCGCTGGACGAAGCCTACTGCTATCTTCCTCTGGACTGTATTGTGCCCGGCGCTCTGGCGGCAGGCGACCTGGGGCCGGCCATCGCCTCCCTTTTCCCTCGTCCGGTCCGGATCGAAAGGCCGGTCGATGGCCGCAACATCCCCGCTTCCGACGTGGTGGCAGACCGCTTTCTGGCTCCTGCGCATCAGGTTTACGCCGTTCTGCCGGAGCGGTTAGCTCTTTCCGATGATCCCGAAAACTGCGCCGGATGGCTGGTCCGGACGCTGAAGAGAGAATCTTCGCAAAATGGAGTGTAACCTGTAGACATGAGGATCGGCTGCGGCACGCTTTATGAAGGCGGGCGACGATGCGAAAGTGTGCGTCACTCCGCTCTCCGGGTTACCCGCGGCCCCGCATCTTTCCTTGAGCCAGTTCCGGCGAGTATGCCCAGTTTGCTGCCAGACTTGGAGCCTATCTCAACAGGAGGAATTCCGGAGGATTTCGAAACGTGAAATCGGTACAATCATGATAATCTCTTAACCGTTCGCCGCAAGAAGCCCGTTGACGCCCTCCCCGGTCAACCGATCCAACCTCCACAGATAATTCATAAAGACTCTGCTCAATCCAGCCTCCCTGACGGCAGCATCCTCTTGTCGCCTCTTGGCAGCGCCCCTTTTCGATTCCATTGCCAGTCGTGACCTGATCCCGAAAAATAAATCTTGACCTCATAATGAATTGATGATATAATGTCGCTATATATGAATCTATAGGTGGTAATTGTTTTGCATTTTGTGTTTTTTCGCACGTAGAAAAGGACAGGAGGACTATCATGCGGTTTCGAATTCGATCTCGCCACGGGTTGCTCACATCATGGGCGCTGCTGTTCATCCTGATCACTTCTCTAAGCGGCATAGCCCAGGAGAAGCCACCACAGGTAAAACGCGATCCGGCACGTCAACGTCGGATCCAACGTTCAAACAGCACGGCAAACGAGGCCGCAACCTTAATCCTGACCTTGCTGGACCGGTATGCGAGAAACGTGCGTAACAAAACCGACCTGGACAGGCAATTAGAGAAACGTCTGGCCGGAAATCCTCGCAGCCGTAGCATCGCCAAACGCATGGTTTCTGCCTCCCGCCGGATTTCCGGAGAGCGGCAACGAGCCGTTCGTTCCCTTGATCAAGAAGCCGATTCGGACCGATTTGAGGAGAGGTACCGGCTGGCCTTTCAAAAGTTGCGGCAAGATTACCCATCGTCTAAACTGGCGGGTTCGCGGGAGATGCGGGACAAGCGATCCGGCCTCACGCGCAAGCATTCCCGTTCCGAATCCCCGGCGGATGAACTGGATGCCGATAAGGGCGGTCCGGAGCGGCGTTCGCCTGTCAAAGAAAAGTCTCGCCGGAACGAACGGCCCGAGCGTTCTCTGTTTCCGGCTGATCTGTTTTCATCCCCGATTCGCCTGGCAGGCCAGGGAGCCTCCTTATATCAATTGTATTTCAATGGGATGTGGTGCCATTATGAGACCGACGAGGACCATCTCACCGATTCGGACGAGATTTATATCATTGTGTCGGTTCTTGATGAGTATGGCAACAGTGTCACCAGGCGCTACCCTCAACGGCATGACCCGCCGTATTACTGGGATGTGGATACCGGAGAATATCGCCCGAAATCCGGCAGCATCGCCCTGGCATGGGGCGGGGTCAACGGATTGGCTGCCCGGGATCTGATCGTCACCATCTGGGTCTGGGAGCAGGATTCCGGCAATGCGGAGGAGATCGAGGAAGCGACCGATCTGGCCTGGAAGGTGGCGCTGACCATCTGTGGCGCTACCATTGAAGACGCGGGGCCGGTTCCCTGTGTGCTTTCCATTATTGCGGCTGGGGTGATCGACGCCGTGGTTGCCATCGCAACGGGAGGCGAAGACGACTTGGTCGGGGATGCCAAGACTGTCGAGGTCAGTGCGGACCAGATGGAAAACTGGGTCAACGGAGGTATGCGAACCTTCCGCAGGGAGGACCTCTCATGCCACTTCCGGACGATCCATAACGGCAGTGGCCGCACGGAAGGCGCAGATTATCATGTGTATTTTGCGTTCCACTCCCCGCTGGCCCTGGAGTAATCTCGCGCTCAAGACGGTCCGGATCGCCGAAGGAGCGGCCCAGGAAAGCGATGATCAACGGCTCATGCCTTTTATGATGCTGTCGATATGCCGCGCCTGATCATTATTCAAGGTAAAAACGAGCGTATATCCCGAAAAGGTCTTATTCGCCGGGCGGGATCGTGCGCCAGAGCCGCCCGGATCAGACCGAACCGGAAAGGGTGAAGAGTTCTATGGTGGTGACCGGCAACCGCATCCTGGATGCGCTGGATTTCCTGAAGGAGCGCGTCAAAACGCTGGATACACAGTTTCAGGCTTCTCTATATCGCTTTGCGGATGAGGAGAGCAAGCGCGATCCCCGCGACATCCTCGGCGAATACGAAGCGCTTCAGGCCCGGATTGCCCGGCTTCAGGAGGCGCAGGCCGATTATAACCTGCGCGTGGAAGTGGAGGTGCTGGGGGAGCGGATGACGCTTCAGCGCGTCCTCCACCTGATCGCCAGCGCAAACCGCGTCAAGGCGCTCTGGGCCAAGGCGGTCTCTCCGGAGGAAGCGCCCAGCTACCAGTATATGGCCCTGCGCGCACGGGAGAAGGACAGCGAATACGCCCGGCGGGTGATCTCTGTGGAGGCGGCTCAAGACTTGGCCGCCTCCGCAGCCCGGCGCGCCCTGGCCTTCAAGCAGGCGATCCGATCCGGAAACGCGCGCGAAGTCGAAATGGATGTCCCCGAAGATCTTCTGGAATAGCCGTCGCGGCGTGGCCGCTCCGGCCTTCGGGCCGGGGACGGCCCGGAAGCGGAGATCGTTTATACACAAGGCTCATAACCTTGTTTATGAGGAGAGCTTTTCCGGCGCTTTCCCGTTGATCCAGGCCGCCTCCGATATGATCCTTTGCGGCACTCTTTATGCGGAAGCTACCCGGAGAGATCTGATGGATGATGGATGATGGACCGATCTCCGCTGATACGGAGGGAGGAGCCCGGACACCGGCGCTTCTCCCTCTTTGTTTTACGCCGGGATCGGCCCGTCCTTCAGGCTGCTTACGGCCCTGCCGCCCCCGGTGTCAGGACGAACACATTGAATTCCGGCCCGGTTTCAGAGCAGGCCATCGGCAGGCGGAGGGGCTGCCATTCCTGGAGGCTATGATTCGACAGGAAGGCCGGAGCGCCCTTTCGGGGAGGCGCTGAAGCATTGCAAGCCGATCCGGGAGCAGCCGAGTGGTCCGCTTGAAACAAGATGGCCGGGGTGATCTATGGTCAAAAGTGATAGAAGTGATCTAAAAATAACCCAAGTTGCCACCTAACCGGGTTGGGTGTCGTTTGCGCGGTAGGGGCGCGATAAATCGCGCCCCATAGCTATCCAGATAAGAGCAAGCATCATCGGGCCATGGGGGAGGGGTGACCTCTCTCCCCTGGCCTGGGTTACCTCTCTCCCCTGGCCCCTCTCCCCGAAACCCAAGGGATGCGCCGGAGCGCATCCTGGGAGAGGGGGACAGAGTGTGCGGTCATTGACGGCACCATCCACTCCCCCTTCCCGTTTCGGGAAGGGGGACGGGGGGTTAGGTAACGGTCTCTCAGAGTCCCCAACCCCGCCCCGGCATAACAGGCATCCTGATCTGGATCGCTATGGGGCGCGATGCATCGCGCCCCATACGCATCGACCTCAATTCGGGTAGATAGAAACTTGGGTTATGTTATGATCTATGCAGGCAGGCTACGGGGAAAGAGAAGGAGGATGCAGACAAGCTCTCGGTCGGCTGGCAGCGGGAGGCCCCCAACCCCTTTGCTGAAGTGGGCTTGGATCGTGCGTGCTTTTGGTACTCTCTCAAAATCCCCCAAGGCCACTCCCCCCGCCGAAGCCCGGCAGGGGGACTGAGGGGGCGGTTGGCTTTTCAAGAGGCGGTTTGCACTAACGCTCCATCAACCCGGAAGCCGCCTGCCGTCTCGGTTCCTGCCGTTCCGGGCAAAGCTCGCAGAGCAGGCCGCCGGTGCGGGTATCCCAGAGGCGGATGGTGTCAAGGCTGTAGCCGCTGAGGAGCCAGGATGTGTGGGGCACGAAGGTGACGGATTGTACCGTTTTGCCGTGTCCGGGCAGGGATTGCATGAGCTTCCAGGTATCTGTATCCCATAGGCCGATATCGCCGTCATCCTCTCCGCTTCCTGTCGCCAGCGTTTTGCCGTCGGGTGAGAAAGCCAGGGCGCTGATACGGCCCCGGTGGGGCGTCCAGGATCGTTCGGCCATGCCGCTGCCGATATTCCACAGAGCAAGGTCGCCATCGTTTTGCAGCAGCCCCCCGCTTGCCAGATGTCTGCCGTCCGGAGCAAAGGCCAGAGAAAAAACCGGCCCCCCGGGACGGAGCAGCGTTCGTTTGAGCTTGCCTGTGGCAAGCTCCCAGAGGCGGATGCTCCCCAGACTGCTGCCGGTCGCCAGCAGTCGGCTGTCGGGGGAGATAGCGAAGGATTGGATGATAGCCTCCGATTCGGCGAGCTTTCGCATCAAGCGACCGCTGTGGCTGTCCCAGACGCGAACGATCCTGCCGTCACCCCGGCTGACCAGCCACCGGCCATCCGGAGAGAAAGCCACCGATCTGACAGCGTTGCGGCTTACATGGATGGTCTTGATAGGCTTTTCGGATCGTGCATCCCAGAGCCGGATGTCGCCGTCGGTGCAGCCGGTGGCTACCTTCTGGCTTGAGGGAGAGAAGGCGACTGTCTGGCCGATCCCTGTGTGGCCGACTAGCCGATGCTGCACCTTTCCGGTGCGCGTGTTCCAGAGAATGACGACAGGGGTTGCGGTTGTGCTGATGCCTATCAGAGAGCCATCCGGAGAAAGCGCCGCTGAGGTAACACAGCCCCGGTAACCGCCGGATACTTTTCTCAGCGCGGCAGGCTGGGCTGTCTCGATTGGGAAAGGTACTAAAGCCCGTCCGCCCGGACAAGCCGGATTTACGCGAGCGCAGCCATTTATCATGATCAGGAATGGAATCAGCGTTCCAGGGATAGCAGACGATTTCATGCGCTCCTCCATATCTCCCGAACAAAAAAAAGCACATGCCAAAAGACATGTGCTTATTATAACAACGCGCCATTTCATAATCATGTCACGGACGGATATTGGCTTAGAGGCTTAGAGCATAGGCAATAGCCTCCTCAATAGACATCGCCTTCCCTCTGGCCCATGCGCTGCTGAATTCTTCTTCACTCAAAGCGGACCGGAGGGCGGCAACTCGATATTCGTAATCGGGACGTTCGACGGGAGGAAGAATCACAGACATTGATAGGCGAATGGTTTCGGCGAATCCATAAAGGCAGGCGGCGCGTTCGGGCTGACCTTCCGAGATGAGGACTGCGGCCATTAATTCCATCGCTCTGGCGAGGGCTGAGATCCAGTAGCTTGATGTCCAGCGTTTCGGGATGCACGGCAGAGCCTTTGCCAGCCATGCCCTGGCGACAACTGTCTGCCCTTGCCGCAACGCTATTTGCCCCAGAAGCATCTGCGATTCGGAGATATCATCAAAGCAGATTTCGAGCGCCTGTTGACATCTGTCCCGGGCGAGATGATCATTGCCTGAATGCAAATCCAGATATCCCAAGCCCATCAGGGCATAAGCTACGCCGGAGTTATTGCCAACCGCCCGGTAGAGTAATAGGCTTTCCTCCAGCTGCGCCCGAGCTAGGGAGAACTCGCCCCGCTCCGCCTCTTTCGAGCCCAGGCAGAGCAGCAGCCGGGCAGTTCCTGCGATGTCTTTCAGTTCCCGCATCAGCGCCAATCCGGACTGCATCTTCATTCGGCCTGTATCATATTCACCGCGCGATGCAGCAATCCACCCCATATGGAGCAGCGCCCAGGCCATGCCTACTCTGTCGCCCAATTGCTTATAAAGAGCCAGGCTGTCTTCGGGATCTTCTGCCAGATTCATTAGTTCGCCCATGCCGACCCGGTCGCCGATCACCTTGAAGAGGCTCCAGCTCTCGTCCAGTTGGTCCTGGGTGTCTTTCTCCCTTATAAACTCCGACTGAACTCCGACATAGCCACGCCGGAACAGCGCCCAGGCCAGGCCCCTCTTGTCCCCGATGTCTCTATAAAGAGCGATGCTTTCATCCAACCTATCCCGGGACGGAGTGTAATCTTGCTGCATACCTGCCAGATACCCCGCCCACGAGAGGCCTTTTGCCCGCCAGATCGTCTGATCCGGGCAGCGGGCCAGCATCTTCTCCAGCCAGCCTCGTCCCTCGTTCCAGTAACCCCGCAAATACCAGAACTCCCCCAATGCGCCTGCCAGCCGCAGCCCTGCCCCGTTTTCGGCGGAGGAGAGCGCGAGCCGCAGGTTTTCCAGTTCCTCTTCCAGCCGGTCCAGCCACTCTATTTGTTCAGGCCCGCGCAGCCTCGGCTCCGCTTCCTCCGCCAGCGCCAGATAGTAGCCAAGGTGCTTTTCCCGCAGCCGGGCTTCTTCGCCGCTTTCCGCCAGCCGCTCCTGCGCGTATTCCCGGATCATTTCCAGCATGCGGTAGCGCAGTTCCCCGGAGTGTTCTTCCGCTTCGACCAGGGAGCGGTCGATGAGGGCGGTCAGCAGTTCCGGCGCATCGCGGCATTCCAGGCCGCTTCCCTCGCAGACGCTTTCCGCGGCGGCCAGCGTCCAGCCGCCCCGGAAGACGGCCAGCCGCCTGAGCAGGAGCCGCTTGGGTTCGGCCAGAAGGTCGTAGCTCCAGTCGATGGTGGCTTTAAGGGTCTGCTGGCGGTACGAGGCGGAGCGGCCCCCGCCGGTCAGCAGGTGAAAGCGGTCCGAAAGCTTCTCCAGCATCTGCCGGGGAGAAAGCGCCCGCATCCGGGCGGCGGCCAGTTCGAGGGCCAGCGGGATGCCCTCCAGCTTCCGGCACATCGCGAAGACCGCTGCCGCATTGCCGGGCGTGATCTGAAAGTCGGGGCGCGCTCGCTGCGCCCGGTCTAAAAACAGCTTCACGCAGGGATTGAGCGATTCTCCGGCGGGAAAGGCGTCCTCTGTGGGAACTGGCAGCGGGGACACCGGAAACACGCGCTCTTCCGGCAGGTTCAGCCTCTGGCGGGAGGTGACCAGAACGGTCAGGGTTTCTACCCGCTCCAGCAGGAGGGCAACCAGGACGGCTCCCCCTTCGGTAAGGCGCTCGAAATTGTCCAGCGCCAGCAGCCCGACCTGCCGGTGAGAGGACAGGCCGGCCACCGCCTGGTCGAACGGCTCCACCTGGGGCAGCCTGGGGATCCGGAGTGCCGACAGGATCGCCTCCCCGATCTGCCCGGCGTCCGGGAGAGAAGCCAGGGAAACGAACCGGACAGGCCCTTCGTAGTCGCTTTCGATCCGGCGCATCGCTTCCAGGGCCAGCCGGGTTTTGCCGACCCCGGCAGTTCCCAGAAGGGGCACCAGCCGCGCCTGTGGCTCCCGCAGCAGAGAAACCAGCTGCGCCAACTCCTCCTCGCGCCCGAAAAAGCGAGTGGAAGGCAGAGGCAAATGGGCCTGATCCGCCCGTAAGGCTTTCAGAGGCGGGCAGAGCGGCAGGGGCGTATCGGACGGGCCGACCTGAAAGAGTCGCCGGGGAGCGTCCGCCCCGTGCAGGCGGTACGCCCCCAGGCCGCGCCATTGATATCCGGGCAGGTGGCGGAGCAGGGCTTCTGTGGCTTCGGAGCAGAGAAGCAGGCCGTCATGCCCGGCCCCCAGGATATGCCGGGCGCAGGCGAGGGCATCGGCAGGATAGCGCCCCTGGACGGGCCGCGCCTCGGCCGTATCGAGGGCCGCATGAAGAGGGGAAGGAGCCTGGCGGGTGAGGGAGGCGGCGCAGGCCAGGGCCTCGCGGGCCTGGGCGAAGACAGCGGCCATGCAGGGGCCGAGATCTTCGATCAGGCGGCCTCCATGCCTGGCAAGCGCCTGCCGGAACTGCCGGTTCAGGCCGCTTCCTTCGATCATGAGAAAGGTGACCGTGCCGGAGGGTAAGGGGGGCTGGCTGGGGCCGGAGGTGATTTCCGGGGAGGCAGGTTCATTTATGGGGGCAGGGGCGGCTCCGGCCAGGCCGCGAATGAGTTCCCGGGCCCGGGCGCGGGCAGGGGCGGACGGCTCGGCGTCGAGCTCGCGGCGGAGGTGTCCCTCCCATTCGCGGTAATGCCTCAGGCCCACCAGCGGTTGGCCCGACGCAGCTGACAGGCGCATCAGGGCGATGTGGACTGTTTCCCGCAGAGGATCGATGCCGATTCCCTGGTGGGCCAGCCGCAGCGCCCGCTCCACATCCCCCCGGGCCTCGCAGCGCCCGATCAGGTGTTCCAGCGCCTCGAAATAGAGCGCCTCCAGGCGCTCCTGCTCCGGCAGTGACCAGTCTTCCTCATAGCCCTTGAGCAAGGGGCCGCAATAGAGGCTGGCCGCGATATTCCACTGGAATTCCTGCTCCGAAGGGCTGCCCGACCCTTGCGCCGCCCTGAGGGCGGCCTCGAAGTCAGCCGCATCCGTTGTGATCGAAGCCGGGTTCAGGCCCGCCCGCACCCGATCCGTCGTCAGCACGCTGCCTGTCAGGACGCCCGGCGGCTCCAGTTGGCGGCGCAGGGAGGAGAGGGCGATCCGCAGCTTGTTCTGGGCTATCGGGATGTTTTCCTCCGGCCAGAGCATCTCTATCAGGAATTCGCGGGAGTGCAGCCGATCCGGGTAATAGGCCAGATAGCCCAGCAGCGAACCGGCCTTGCGGGTGCGAAAACGGGCGATGGCCTGCTCCCCGCGCCGGAGCCGCAGCCCCCCGAACAACTCGATCCGCCAGCGCGTTTCCAAAGAAACATCGCCTCCTGTGCTTATAAACTGCGGGTATTGTAGCACGGGATCATTTCATGTGCATGTCATGAGGGATGAGCCAGCCCCTATCTTATAGCCTCCAGACGGGCCAGCGCCTCCTCCCGTGTGGCTGTTCCTGTAGTGCCGATCTGCTGGATGGTGATGGAGGCGACCAGGTTGCCGACCAGGGCGGCCTCGGCAGGGCTGGCTCCCGCGCAGAGGGCGGTGACGATTCCGGCGGTGGCGCTGTCCCCGGCCCCCACGATATCGATCTCCCCCTCCACCCGCACGCCGGGCGCACGGGCGATGCCCTGGCGGTCGAACACCAGGATGCCCTCCGGCCCCAATGTCACGAAAGCCGGTTTGCCGCACCGCTCGAAAAGCCGCCTGCC
>JADLDR010000250.1 GCA_020846535.1 Armatimonadota bacterium
GTTCGCCTTGTCGTAGCCCAGGGTCGTCACCGCCGCCGGTTCCTGCACCTTCGTCAGGTTCCCATTGCTATCATACGTGTAGGTCGTCCGGCTGGCCCCCGCCAGGCTCGTCACCACCCGGTTGTCCCCGTCGTAGGTATAGGTCGTCAGGGTGCCGCTTTCGTTGGCGGTCAGCCGGTTGTCGGCGGCGTCATAGCTGTAGGCGTAGGTGTGGGCGTTGGGCCCGCTGGTGGCGTCCTGGGTCAAGCGCCCCCGGTTGTCATAGGTGTAAGTCGTCCAATTGCCGGCGTTGTCCCGCACCACCGTCCGGTTCCCGGCTGCGTCGTAGCTGAAGGTGAAGCGGGCCCGCAGCGCCCCGCCGGTGGTTTCATCCAGGATCGAGACGATCTGGCTGGCGTTGTTGTAGGTGAAGCGCCGCCGCAGGGCCGAGGCATACAGCACCGTCGTCACCCGCCCGGCGTTGTCATACTGGTAGGTGGTGCGGTTGCCGTCCGGGTCCCGGAAGGCGGACAGGCGGCCATCGTCATCATAGGTATAGGTTCGCACCCCGCCATCCGGGTCGGTCAGCTTCGTCCGCTGTCCGGCCCCGTCGTAGACATAGCTCTGCGCCAGGCTCCCCGGCACCGTCTTCCCCACCAGTTGTCCCACGGCGTCGTAAGCCAAGGTGGTCGTTCCGGTCGCATCGATGACGGTGGTCCGGTTCCCGGCTGCCGTATACTGGAAGGTGACCCGGCTGCCGTCGGCATAGAGGATGCCCGTCTGGCGGCCTCCGCTGTCGTAGGCGAACGTGGTGATGTCCCCGGTCGGCCACTGCTGCGCCTGGAGCCGGCCCGCCTCGTCATAGCTGTAGGTCGTGCGGTAACCCAGCGGATCCTGTTCGCTCCGCAATTCGCCCCGGTCCGTGTAGGTCATCGTGATCCGGTAGCCGCGCGGGTTCTGAATGCTCGTGTTCCGCCCGGCTTCATCGTAGGCGTACGTCGTCCGATTCCCCAGGGCATCGATGGCGGCCTGCACCCGGTTGAGGTTGTCATACACGGTCGTCGTCCGGTTGCCCAGCGGATCCAGGATTTCCGTCTGGTTGCCGGCGTCGTCATAGCTATAGGTCGTCCGGTTGCCCAGCGCATCCTGCGTTGCCTGCACCTGCCCGGCATCGGTATAGACAGTGGTGGTGCGCTGGTTCAAGGGGTCCTGAATGGCGGTCTGCCGTCCGGTCGCGTCATAGAGAAAGGTCGTCAGATACCCCAGGTCCGTCTGCTGGGATTCGATGCGCCCGGGCGCCTCGTAGGTCGTCCGCGACTCCTGCCCCAGCGGATTGATCCGCCGCTCCCAGGAGGTCGGCGGGAGCATCATCATCGTGCCCGAACTGCCGACCACGATGGAGGCGATATAGCCCAGGGCGTCCTGAACGGTCAACTGCCGCCCGGCGCCGTCATAGGTATAGGTCGTCCGGTTGCCCAGCGGATCCTGCGCTGCGGTCTGCTGCCCGGCGGCATCATACGTATAGGTGGTGCGCGCCCCGGTCGCCTCGATGCTGGCCTGCATGCGGTTGAGGTTGCTGAAATACACGGTCGTCGTGATGTGGCCCAGCGGGTCGGTAGTCGCTTCCACGTTCCCGGCTCCGTCGTAACTGGTGCTGGTCCGGTGGCCCAGGGCGTCCACTTGGGCGATGCGCTGCCCGGCGGCGTCATACACGGTCGTGGTGCGCTTGCCCAGCGGGTCCTGCACCCCGATCTCACGCCCCAAGGCGTCATAGCTGGTCGTCGTCCGGTAGCCGTCGGCATTGATCTGCGCGATCACCTGGCCCTGAGCGTCGTACACGGTCGTGGTGATCTTGCCGCGGGCGTCCTGCACCGTCTCCTGCCGCCCGCTCGGGTCATAGGTATAGGTCGTGCGCTTGCCCAGCGGATCGATCTGCGCCGTCTGCTGCCGGGCGCTGTTGTAGACAAGGGTGCTTCGCTTGCCCAAAGCGTCTTGAGTCGCTTCCAGATAGCCCATTGTGTCATAGGCGTAGGTCGTCACATAGCCCAGGGGATCGGTCACCGTCGTGCGGTTCTGGAAACGTCCGTAGCTGTACAGGGTTTCCCACCCCACCCAATCCTTTTCGGCGGTCAAAAGGTTGCCGTCATACGTATAGGTGGTCATCTCGTTGGCCGGATTCTTGACACTGGTCAGGTTGTCGCCGGCATCATAGGTATAGGTCGTGATTTGGCCCAAAGGGTTCATTTCGCTTGTCTTACGGTTGAGGTTGTCATAAGCCAGCGTCGTGATCGAGCCGTCCGAGGCCATCACGGTCGCGATATTGCCGTAGGCGTCGTAGCTGTAAGTCGTAACCAGTCCCCGACCGTCCTGGACGGTCCTCAGTTGTCCGTCGGCGTCATAACTGTAGGTGGTGCGCCGTCCGAGCGGGTCCATCGTGCTGGCCCGCAGCCGGGTGGCACCCGTGCCGGAGTAAGTGTGCGTGATCACGCTGTTATCCGGATGCGTCTGCCGGGTGAGGTTGCCGTAGCTGTCATAGGTGTAGGTCGTCCGCTGGCCCAGGGCGTCATCGGCAGCGGCGATCAGCCACAGGCTCGCGTCATAGGTGACACTATAAATGACCCCCGCCGGGATCTGCTCCTTCACTTTGATGCGGTTCTGGTAGGTGTAGGTGGTCGTATAGCCTTCCGGGCGGTTCAGGCTGGTCAGGTCCCCGTTGGCGTCGTAGTTGTAGGTGGTGCGGGCGCCGGCGGGCGTCAGGAGCGCCATCTGCTTGCTGGCTCCGGCGCTGTACGTCCAGGTCCAGATGCCCGTGCCCGCCGCCATCGAAACCACCCGGCGGCTGCTGTCGTACAGATAGGTGGTCACATACCCCCGCGGGTCCTGAATGGTATGCACCATCGTCACGCTCCCGGTGCCGGCGAGCGAATAGCCATATCGGGTGCGACATCCCAGTGGGGAGGTGAGGGTCGTCAGATAGCGATTGGCGTCGTATTGGAACGTGGTGCGCCGGCTGTACCAGTCCTGCATGGCGCTCAGCAGCGATGTTCCTGTCCCGGCGGCATAAATGAGCGTGACTTTCCGGCTGCCAGGCACTTCAATGGTCTTCAGCAGGCCCGCTTCGACCCCGGCGCCGTATGTATAGGTATGCCGGATCCCGACCGCATTTTGCGCCCGGATGAGCTCATGTTTCACCAGGTTGCCCCCGCCGACCTGGGCCTGGTAGACGAGCTGCATGCCGTCGTTGAAATACTCGGTGAAGGCGGCGCCGTCGTAGCTCAGCGTCGTGACCGCGCCCACGCCCGATACGGCCTGGTAGGTGGTGATCCCGCCCGAGGAGCCGACCCGGGTATAGGGCAGCGCCGTGAAATCCCCTCGCACAAGGGTCACGGTGCTGCCGGAGGTCGAAGAGAGGATGTGGCCGGCGACACTGGCCGAGCGGCCCCGGCCGTATTCGCCGTTGGCATCGCTTTGCGAGCTGTAGAAAAAGCTGATCCCCAGGTTGAAGCCTTGGGCGATCAATTCGATATCCGGATCGATTTTGAGTTCTCCGGCAGGGCCGCCCGGCAGGGGCCGATAAGGATGGTAGAGCGCGTTGTCGCGCTCCGCCCCCTGGTGGGCCGCCGGGCGAGCTGCGGGTGTAAAGACAGGGTGCATGGTCGTATCTCCTTGATAGAACGCGCAAAGAAGGTCGGCCCGGCCCGCCAGGCGGGCCGGGCGCATCCGTTAGGGACAGGCGGTGGTGCCGATATTGGCGCTGCCCGGGCTGTAATGAACGGCAGGGCCGGGCGTCGGCAGGCTGCCTTGGCTGCCCCGCACGCAGACGGCCGAGCCGTCCGGGGCGGAACCGGCCCCGCAGCCGCAGCCCTGGCCGGGCAATCGCTCCCGGCGGGGCTGAAAGGGCAGGGCATCCGAACAATGAAGCGGACTCATTCTCCTTCACCTCCTTCCGCATCGAGCGCGCTGGCTAAAGCGGCCACCGTCAGCCGCGCATCGGCGGTTTTTCCGGCCGGTAAGCCCCCCAACCCGGCCAGAATCGCTTCGGCGGTCAGAGCGCGGGCCTCGGCCAGCGTCCGGCCCGCCAGCCATGCCGCCGTCCAGCTCCCGCAGGCGATGGCCGACGGGCAGCCGATAGTGCTGTAGGCGGCCCGGAGGATGCGTCCCTGCCGGGCGGAAAGCCACAGGGCCATATAGGTGCCGTCGCCGTTGATGCCCGCGCTGCCGAAGTGTGTGGCGCCGGGGAGCGGGCCTATCGTATCCCGCCGCTGGCAATAGGCGATCACGGTCTCGTTATACATTGTGACGGCCCTCCGTATGTTTCCGAGCCGGGTCTCGTGGCGAGGCGTTTCGCGCAGGAGCGGGTCTATGTTACCGCCGCATCGCTCGCCTGCCTATCGGGGAAACGCCCGATTTTCAGCGCCCGGCGCTCCGGCTTCTTCAGGACGGCGGCGGCTTCGGCGGAGGCCCCGGACCGAACCGGGCTGGCGCCGGGCTTATAGGCAACGACCCGCAAATTGAGCGGGATCGGCTCCCGGTCGAAGCAGACATTCCGGGCGGTCACCGGGCCGAACCCGGCTGTCTCCAACAGCCGGACAATGGAGGCTTGGGTAAAGAGGTCCTTGTGGATCTGGGGGATGGCGTTCCAGGGGTCCGGGTCCCCGTGGGTGAAGCGATAGACCTCATACAGGCTGAAAGCCGGGCCGATCAGGCCGGGCGCCCGGTTCTGCCACAGCCTCGTGATCATGGCAAAGTCCGGCAGCCAGTTGAGGACCAGGCTCCCCCCTGGCGTCAAGGCGCGGTGGCACTCCTGTAAAAAAGCCGCCTGCTCCCAGCGCCACAGATGTTCGAAGACGGCATCCAGACGGATTTCCGTATAATCCCCGGTCTCCAGGAACGACAGGTCGGCGATATCGGTCACGAAGTCCGTCCCCGGCCCGGGCGTCAGATCGATGTTCAGGTAGCCGGCCAGCGGCTTGCTGCCGCATCCCAGATTCAGGCGGGTCAGGCCGGGCCTGCGCGCCCGGGTCTGACGCCAGCGCCAGCGCCGCCAGGCCGCCTGCCCTTGCCGGAGGATCTGTCGTAGCTTCTGTTGCACTTGCTTCTGCATCGGTTGCCTCCTTACCGTGATTCGCTCTTCCGGTGATCGCGCCGCTCGCGGCCTTCCCCGGTCTTGGCTGCGCGCTGGGCCGCATCGGGGGGAAGCCGACGGTCCGCCCGCTCCGACCCGGGGCCCGCCCCCGCCTCAGGCGGGCCCTCTTGGGTGTCGGGCAGCAGCCTGCGGACCAGGCTGTCCACCAGCTTGATGCCCAGATAGCCGGCCGCGCCGGTCAAGACCGGGTGGTGGTTGACCACATATCCGCAGAAGGCGCCGATCATCAGGGACGAGAGAAAGCCCAGATAGATCCCCTGCCGCCCGTTCTGTCGGACCAGCCGGGGCAGCGGCAGCACGTCCCGGTTGTGGCCCAGCAAACTGATCAACCCGCCGGTCGCTCCGAAGAGGATATGGTCATACCCGGCATGCCAATCGGTCAGCACATCCATGCGTCCGCCTCCGTCGGGTCGGCCCGATAACCGCAGAGGCCCCAGCCGCTCGCATGAATGGCGTCACCCGTATCGAGCTTCGGCGCGGGCAGTTCGCGCCAGAATCGCTCCATCCCCGGATTCAGGTGAATATCGTCGCAGACCACGATGGCTCCCGGTCGGAGACAGGGCCGGTAAAGACACCACTCTTGCGTCGCTTGGGTATACGTATGCTCGGTATCGATAAAGAGCACATCCAGGCCCGCCAGATCCAAATCGCCGTAGATCGCCCTATCCAGATCGTTCCCGATGACCTGGTGGAGGCGCGGATCGCTTCGGAAAGGGCGAAGACAGTAGCCCGAGGCGGGCCGGCTATCGACGGTGATGAGCCGGCCCGCCTCCGGCAAGGCCGACAGCATACACAGCGCCGACAGGCCCGATTGGGTCCCTAGTTCGAGGATGCGTCCCGGCTGGAGAATACGCACAAGCGTATAAAGATAGCGATAATAGAGCATTCCTGGCGCCGCCAGCGCCGCCTTGAGACGCGCCTCTTGGGCGAACGGAGGAGACGAGCTTGCCCACTGCCGGAGCACCGCTTCATGAAGCGCACGAATATCCATTGCTCTCCTGGCCCACGATGAAAGAGTAGGGCACGGAGTCCGCCTCCCTGTGAATCCCACGCGATTCACGGGCAAGTCAGAGCCGCCGCATCCTTGCGTTTATTGTAGAGGCTGGAAGAGGCAATAGCAATCCGGCAAAACACCGATTTTTCGCAGGGGACACTCAGGCCAAACCAAGAGAGAACGGGGATCGGGCGAGGAAAACAGGCTCCGGAAGACCCTCCCGGGGAGCCTGTTCCGGCGCTATCGGCCCCTCAGGACCGTCGAGGGGGTTCCAGAAGTCGTTTCCGGCGGGCGAAGCGGATCAAGTCTTCCCGGCTGTGGATGTCCAGCTTTTCGAAGATATTGTCCCGGTGCGTTTGCACGGTTTTAACGCTGATGCAGAGACGGTCGGCGATCAAATGCTGGGCGCACCCTTCCGCAAGGAGCGGGAGCAATTCCTGCTCCCGGGGGGTGAGATTCGCCCAGGCCGCTTCCGCATCCCGGTCCGGCGCATGCTGCACCGCATAATCCAGATAGTCATGCACCAGCGTATCCACCAGGGTGGGATACAGATAGACGCCGCCCTGAGCCACCGTCTGTATGGCTTGGCGCAGATCGGCTTCGGTCGCCTGCCAGGGCAGATACCCTTTGGCGCCGGCTTGCAGCAGGTCGCCCAAGATCGGCCCATCGCGATGAAACGTATACACCAGGATGTGGACGCCCGGATGCCGGGACGCCAGCAAGGGAAGGAATTCCAAAGTGCCCATTTGAGGCAGCGTCCATTCCAGCAACACCATCTCCGGCTGGAGCTGACGGACGAGGGCCAGCGTTTGGGCATCGCTGGCAGCTTCCCCGACCACTTGGGCCGCCCCCGATGCGGCCAAAAGTTGCTTCAGGCCTGCGCGTAACAGGGCCCGGTCCTCCGCGATCAGGAGGTGAGGAACATGCTTTTTCTCCATGGCAATCAGCCTTTCATCACAGGACAGGGGAGAGTCATGAACGGTCGCTGAAGACCATCGTTCCGAGCCATGGTCGGGCTCGAATACAGCTATTGTAGCGAAGCGGACGCGACTTGACCATCCGTCGAATCGCCGAAATCGGAGCCGCCGCCTTTCAGGGAAAAACCGGAGATGCACGAGGAGAGATCTCCGGCTTGCCCCCGCCCAAAGATCCGGAGGCAAGCCCTCTACTGCCGTTTTTCCACAACCGGAGAGCGCTTTGAGATGATTTTTCAATCCGCCCCGCCGCCTTGAAGCCTTGCCGCCCTCAAGGAGTTGACGCCACTCCCCCGCAAGCGGCTCCGTCGAACCGCCGAGTCGCCGTCCCGTAAAATCAGCGTTTTTCCCGATTGTGGCGCAGGTGGGCCGTCGTCTATAATAGCGGTCAGGATCGCTCGGGTCCGTTCCGGCTCGGAAGGCCGGACGACGGGACAAGGAGGACACCCATGACTCAGAAATCGACCGCGCAGGCCAGGGTTGCCGCCTGCTATTGCGTGCACGATGATTGGTATTACTTAGCCGAATCCATCGCTTCGGTGGCTGAGGCCGCCGACGTCTGGGCCTGTGTCAGCCGGGTTCCCTGGCACGGGCAGCCAGGGAACTGGGAGCGAAGCGCGGCAGTGGCCCGGCAGGCCGGGGCCGAAGTCGTTGTCGGCGAGTGGAACTCGGAAGCCGAGCAACGCAACGCCGCGCTCGATGCGGCACGCGCCCGCGGCTATACCCATGTCTTCATCCTCGATGGCGATGAACTCCTCGAACCGACCCTGCGGGACAGCCTGCTCCGCATCGCCGCCGCAGGCTTGGTGGATCGGGTCTACGGCCATATGGCGACCTACTGGCATTCGCCGGACTATATCATCCGTCCCCGGGAGGCGCTGACGCCGGTGCTGTTGGTCGCCTTGGGCCCCTGCCGCTTTGAACAGGCGCGTCAGGCGGTCGGCGGGACCGGCCTGCTGTTGCCCCCGGAATACGGGCTGCTGCATCATCTGTCCTATGTCGGCCCGCCCGAACGCATCCGGCGCAAATTGGCGACCTTCAGCCATGCGGACGAGATTCGGCCCGGCTGGTTCGAAGCGGTCTGGCAGGCCTGGCCGTCCGAGAAAGCCCGGCCACACCTCCATCCGACGCACCCGGAAGCCTACGGGTTTGCCGAACGCATCCCGGTTCCTCCCCTCCTGGAAGCAGCGATGAAGCAATACCGTGCGCTCTCCGGGGAGGACGACCGGATGACGACCGAAACGCTCGGCCACGGCTGGCCGAGCGTTTCGGTCGTCATCCCGCTGTATGGCGGCGCGGAGGACCTGGCCGCTTGTCTGGGTAGCTTGGCGCCATGCCAGGATCTCCTGGAAGAAATCCTCATCGTGGATAACGCCTCGCCCGACGAGGCGGCTGCCGAAGCCGACCGCTTTGCGGGCGTCCGGGTTCTCCGGAACGCGGTCAATCGCGGCTTCCCGGCAGCCTGCAATCAGGGACTGGAAGCCACCTCCGGGGAGATCGTCCTCTTCCTCAACAGCGATACCGTTGTGCCGCGCATCGGGCTGATCCGGCTCATCGAAGCGCTCCGGCGGTCGGGCAGCATCGCGGCCAGCGGCCCCTACAGCAATCGCGTCGGCCACCGGCAGCAGATCCCGGTCACCTATACCTCCCTGGAGACGCTGGACCTCTTTGCCCAAGATCGCGCCCAGGACACCGAAGGCGACGTCGAAACCGACATGCTGGTGGGCTTTTGCCTGGCGGTCAAGCGCCGTGTGCTGGAAGAGGTCGGCGGCTTCGACGAACGGTTCGGGCTGGGCACCTTCGAGGATAACGATCTGTGCTACCGGATGCGCCGGGCAGGGTACCGGCTGGTGATCGCCGCGCAGAGCTTCGTCCATCATGCCGGGTCCCGCACCATGGCCCGGATGCGGCTGGACACCCGGCACCTGCTGGCGCACAATGAAGCCCTCTATCGCCGGAAATGGCAGGCCGACCTGGACAGCGGGTTTGCCTCCCATCTGGCCGGCCTCCGGCCCGAGCGGATCACGTTCGACCCGGCCCGGCATCCCGATTTCATGAGTCAGCGCGTTCAGGCCCAGGCCCGGCAGGCCGATATCTCCTTGTGCCTGATCGTGAAAAATGAGGAGCGCGTCCTGCGGGATTGCCTGACCTCCGCCCAGCCCTTCTTCCGGGAGATCATCGTGGTGGATACCGGTTCTACCGACGACACCGCCGCCATCGCCCAAGCACTGGGGGCCCAGGTCTACGACTTCCCCTGGACCGACAGCTTCGCGGAGGCGCGCAACGAGTCGCTCCGCCACGCCCGCGGCCAATGGATTTTCTGGATGGACGCCGACGATACCCTGCCCTGGACCTCCGGGGAAACGATCCTCGAAGCGGTCCGGACCGCGCCGGCGGAGGTGGCCGGTTTCATTGTGCCGGTGCAGTTTATCGAGGACGGCACTCCCGCCGGGGGCACGCGGGTCGATCACCTGAAGCTGTTTCGGAACCTGCCGGGCGTCCGGTTCGAGGGCCGGATCCATGAGCAAGTGCTGGGGTCGCTGCGGGCCGCCGGCGGGCAGGTGGCGCGGCTGGAGGCGGTGGTGCTGCACAGCGGCTACGACACCTCCCCGGAAGGGCAGGCCCGCAAACGCGAGCGGGATCTCAAGCTGCTCCACCTGGACCTGGCCGAGCGCCCGGACCACCCGTTCGTCCTCTTCAATCTGGGGATGACCTATCACTATATCGGCCGGCACCCGGAGGCCGCCGAGTGGCTGCAACGGTGCCTGGCGGTGTCGCTGCCCGAAGAAAGCCACGTGCGGAAAGCCTATGCCTTATGGGCGATGTCGCTGCGCGAGATGGGCGATCTTGCCGAAGGCTTGCGGGTGCTGGAGGAAGGGCTGACCCTGATCCCGGACGATCCGGAGCTGCATTTTCATAAAGCGCAAGGGCTCTCCCTGCAAGGGGATTATGAAACGGCCAAGCGCCACTACGAAAAAGTGCTGGAAAGCGATATCACCCGGTATTTTGCCAGCGTAGATATGGGCATCCTGGGCTACAAAACCTATCACAACCTGGGCGGGGTCTGTATGGCGATGGGCCGCTACCGAGACGCCAAAACTTGGTGGCACAAGGCGCTGGAGGCTGCGCCGCGCTTCGGCCCGACCGTCACCGACTGGTTCAAAGCGGCCCTGGACGCCGGGGACATGGCCGCCGCCCGCCAGCTCTGGGGCGATCTCTACGCTGCCGAAGGCCCTTCCGAAAACTGGACGGGCATGGGGGTCGACTTCCACCAGGCCCTTGGCGGGAACGGCCAGGGGGAAGCCTTCCTGTCGCAGGCGATAGAGGCGCATCCCGACGCCCTCGGCCCTCGCCTGGTGCGGGTGCGGCGGCTGCTGGCCGAAGGGCGCGAAGCGGAGGCGGACCCCCACCTGCGGCTCCTGAACGAGCAGGGGGTGGCGGAAGCGGCCTACTGCCTGGGGGTAGGGGCGATCCGGCAGGGGGAATGGGCGGTGGCGCTGGACTGGATGACGCGGGCGCTGGCCTTGAATCCGGGCCATCCGCAGACACAGGAACAAATCCGCCACCTGCAGGAAGCCCTCGGCTGTGGCCCGGAAAGCCCGGCCGAGGTGGCGGGGGAAGAGGAGCGGGCGGGCGCTGCCGGGCAAGCGTCAAACGGGGATAGCCCCGCATAACAAGGCACCGCCCCGTTCGAGTTAGAGGACAGATCAAGGAGTAACAGGATATTCAGGTCAAAGGAGGAGTTCAAATGGCAACCACAAACTATTACACCATCGGAGGCCAGATCATGGGCGAGAAGACCGCCGGGAGCAGCCGGGTGGACTACCTCACCGATGCGCTGGGGAGTGTGACGGGGACGGTGGATCAGAGCGCGGCAGTGGTCAACACCTATCGGTATAAGCCCTATGGAGGCTTGTTGGCGAAGACGGGAGCCGGGAGCGATCCGGCTTTTCAGTGGGTGGGGAGTCAGGGCTATCGCAATACGGGGAAGAGTTTTGCGGATATCCATGTCCGGGCACGGCATTATAGTAGTATAATGGGGCGGTGGACAACATTAGATCCATTGAGGATACATGAAATCATTAACCGTTACGGGTATGTTAAAAACGATCCGATAAGCAGAATAGATCCTACTGGGCTTATAGTGAAGGATACATGCTCTATCTTGACTCAGCAGGCAAACATTTTCGATAAAATACCATTCATGAGTTATGAAGACTGGCTGCAAACTGACTTAAGTGATCGTGGTATAATGGGTATTACTTATTGCAAACCTTTCGGTAACGACATCTCAAGCAGAGTGTTCGTTAATATGGGTTGTGCAACAAAGTGTCTTAAGGACCATGAGCAGGTTCATGTTACCCTGGACCGTGATTGCTGTAAACTTTTCCAAAAGCAGTATAGAAATGCCCCCATTGAGCCAGTATGTCGTCGCTGGGCCCGCGACTACGTTACGCCAAATATGCGATATAGTGAATGTAAGGCATACCGCGTCTCTTTTGACTGTGCAGACAGTTTATGGAAAAGTAATGAATGCGATCAGTTACCACCTCCTATGGGCCCAAACGATCCTTTTAAAGCTCGACGTGAGTGTTGCGGGTATAGTGGAATTATAAAGCAAGCATCATTAGGTGAACTCACTGCATTACAGTGCAAGGGATTGCCTGGCGGTCCGCCTGCACCTACTCCGGCTACTTGTCCATTTCCCTATGATATATATGGTTTCTAACCTCTTTGAGCTTTAGTAGTTTTCTCGCTAAATAACTCAAGTTGCCAGTTAAGTGATAATACTATAAGCTAGGACGGTTAAGAAGACTTTGAGTTCAAAGCCCCGCGCTGTCACTGCGTGAATGCTGCGGGCGAAGTGCGTCGTGATCTGAGAGAAACGCGTCTCGATGCGCCGGCGCAGGTGCTCACACAGAAAGGTCATCCAGGCGGGCCAGGGCCGCTGGCTGTTGCGTTTACGCTTGGCGATCAAGGTCAGGCCCACCTCGCGGATCAGGTCTTCATAGGCGTAGTCGGTATAGGCCAGGTCAGCCCAGAGTGTGGCCCCTTGGGGCAGGCCTAACGGCCAGTCCCGCAAGACCCGCACATCGGCCACCGCTCCGGAAGCTAACACCATCTGCACCGGCTGGCAGGCTGGGTAACGAGCAGATGCACCCGTAAGCCATAGAAGAAGCATTCAATCTTGCCGCGAAAGGCTTCGCACTGGTAGAGCCGATAGCGAGAAATGCGGTAATTGTCGCACACCGCTACCGGAAAGGAGTCCACCAGATAGACCTGTTCGGTGTTCTTCTGCTGATGCACCTGGCTGAGCTGGGCCAACACGCCTTGCCAGGTGGCTTCCGGGATGGCATGCAGGTGTCGATTTAGACGGCTCTTGGAGAGCATCCGCCGTCTATAGCCGTGCTCTGTGAGATAAATGTGACTGAGTTCCTGGTTTCCGGCGGAGAAGGTCGTAGCTACCATCGCCACGGTCATGACTTCCGTCGTATCTATCAGGGCTTGGGGATCATCCTGATGGCCTAGATGTGCAGAGAATCGGTACACAGGCAATAGATATGAATAATGGTTTCGCGCATCGCGAACTCCCGTAAACTGAATTGATAATTATTCCAGTATAGCATAATTAGCCATGCTCTTCAAATTGCCGAGCGGTAACTTGACTTATTATTGCCCCTTTGTAGACCGGTGTCCGGCTATGTCAAAGCCGGTGCTATAATGGCTCTCCCGGGCATTTGGTGAGCCAAAGGAGAAGCCCACCGGACGCCGTATAGCTGCTTATGGAAACGCCAAGACTTCTTCCCAAACAACCTGGTCTCCAGATCGACCGGATGACTACGACCTCGGACACGGTGGTGCTGCATATGCACACGGTCGCCCCTTTCGCCTGCTGTCCTGTCTGCAGCCAAGCCTCCCAACATCGGCACAGCACCTATCGGCGCACCCTTGCGGACGTCCCCTGGAACCGGGTGTCGGTGCGGATTCATCTACAAGCCCGCAAATTCTTCTGCGACAATCCCACCTGTCGTCGGCACATCTTCACCGAGCCGTTGCCCGACCTGGCCGACCGCTACGCCCGCCAGACGAAACGGCTGCAAGGCGTGCTTTACAGCCTGGGGTATGCCCTCGGCGGCGAAGCCGGCGCCCGGATGGCCATCTGCCTGGGGTTGGTCGTCAGTCCGGATACGCTGTTAAGCTGTCTGCGACGGGTGTCTCAGGGGGCCCAACCGGCCTCGACGCCTGTCCGGGTGGTGGGCGTGGACGACTGGGCCTTTCGCCGGCGGCATCGCTACGGCACGATCCTGGTGGACTTGGAAGCCCGACAGGTGATCGATTTACTGCCCGACCGCACGGCCGAGAGCCTGACCGAATGGCTGCAGACGCACCCGGACGTCGAGATCGTCAGCCGGGACCGGGCCGATGCCTATAGGGAAGGGATCCGGCAAGGCGCCCCGCAAGCCCAACAGGTCGTGGATCGCTGGCATGTCTTACGGAATCTGGGCGATGCCTTCGAACGGCTCCTCCAACGGCATCAGACCCATCTGCGGGAGGCCATGGGCCATCTTCCGGCCGCGTTGCCTCCGCTGCCGCTACCCACCGGTCGCCCGGTCTCCGAACCGAAGGCCTCTCCTCCGCCCACACGCCAAGAACAGGAACGCCAGGCGACCCAGGCGAAGCGCCAAGCGCGTTACGAGGGCTTCCAACGGCTCCATCAGGCCGGTTTCTCCCTGCGCGCCATTGCGCTTCGCACCGGCCATCATTGGCATACGGTCCGCCGCTCTCTGCAGGATCCGCAGGGACCGCCCCCGCCGGTGCTTCGGCGAGGCACTCAGCCGGGTCTGTTAACCCCCTTCCTCCCGTGGCTTCAACAGCAATGGCAAGCCGGCTGTCATAATGGCGCCCAACTCTTTCGCCAATTGCAAGCCCAAGGCTACCCCGGTGGCTATACGATCCTGACCGATCACCTGCGCTCCTGGCCCGCCCCGGGATCGGCCTCGGATCCGCCGGGCTCCCAGCGTGCTCCCGAACAGGTGCCCTCGCCCGCCGCAGTGCGCTGGTGGCTGCTCGCCGCGGCCCCACCCGATAATGCGGCCCCTCCCGCCTGGCAGCAGGCCTTCCTGTCCGCTTTGCACCAACAGTGTCCGCAGATCACCGAGGCGCAGACCTTAGCCCATGCCTTTCAGCGGCTGGTCCAGGACCGGGCTGCCCCCGACCTGGAACCGTGGCTGGTGCAGGCCGAAACCAGTGCCATTCCCGAACTGGTCAGCTTTGCCAAGGGCTTACGCCAGGACCAGCCGGCGGTGACTAATGCCTTAACCTTGCCGTGGTCCAACGGCCCCACCGAGGGCCATATCCATCGGCTCAAGCTGCTCAAACGCCAGATGTATGGCCGGGCCAAGCTCGATTTGCTGCGCGCTCGCGTGTTGCCGATGTGCCCGGTCGCGTAAAGGCCAGCCGGTCGCAACCAGTGACGACAAACCGAACTCGCCTGGGAAGGGGCCGGGGGCCTCTTGAGAAGCTGGTCTTGTGTGCCGAAAAACCGATGGAGACCAGGAGCGAGAAACCCACGGACTCCTGAATCCCAGGCAAACCCTTCTTCTCACCAAATGACCGGAAGACCCCTTTTCAAACCGGCCTTGACAGGCTACCCATTTTTTCGGGGGAAGCCCAAGTGAAGCGTCTATAAAGTCTTCGTTGAGATCGTATATCACAGTCATATGAGATCATTTAGGAGGTGTTCTAATGGGTTGGAAAGCGATAATTGTCATGGCAGGCTTCCTGCTTTCCGTGAATCTTGTGGGGCAAACAGACCCGGGCCATCAAGCAGTGCCAAAATGGGATCTAAAGGCTATCAAGGGATTGCTCAAACGCAATCCTCATTGGGTGAACGCTCAAAATGAATATGGCCGCTCTCCTATACATTACAGCGTCATATATGGACGTAAAGACGTTATAAAACTACTTCTCTGTAGAGGCGCTCATATAAACGCGAAAGATAGAGATGGGATGACACCCTTGCACCTATCGGCTATTAAAGGCGATGAAGTGATCACCCGGTTTTTGATCGCCCATGGAGCTAAGGTCAATGTGAAGACAGTCGAAGGTGTTACGCCACTACATATAGCTGCTGGAAATGGGAGAAATACGATTGCGGCGATATTACTAGACAAGGGAGCCATGATAGATACTCAAGACCAATGGGGGCGCACACCACTGCATTACACGATTGATGGAGGTGAAGGGGCTGAAATTAAATTAGTGCTGCTAGAGGGCGTAGATGTAATGGTCCCGCGCAAGTGGGGTCAACCTCCCTTCAAGCAGATAAGGATTGAGGAAAGACAGGAGGCCCTGGCCGCGTTATTGATTGCCCAAGGTGCTAGGGTGAATGTAAAAACCAAAACAGGCCGAACGCCACTAGACACAGCAGAAGCGAAAGGGCGTACCGCCATGATTATGCTTCTCAGACAGCACGGAGGTCAGAGAGAATCTCCCCAATAGGCTCCGCCCTCCGGCTGCTACCGGGCGTTACTCAGCGATGCCTTTGCTATGCTCACAGGCATAACTGAACCTCAGCTTGAGTTGAAACTGGGTAGATAGCTTTTGGGGAACGAGGGAAATCAAAATATGATCCCTAATCGCTTCAAACATACCAGACAGTGTTTTTGGTGGTTAGGGGTGGCCGGTTTTATTGTGGTTGGGCTTCTGATCCAGCCCCTGCATCAAGCCTATCAGAATCATGCTTTGGGGGAGGCCACTCGCCTGGGCGATCTCCCCAAGGCGTTATATTGGCTATCCTCGGGGGCGAATCCCAACATGAGGATGCTTGGATCCCCCCAATCCATTTGGAAGCTTTGCCAATCCCAAACACACGCTTGGTTTCGAGGAGCGCCGGTGGATCCCGCCTCGATCCCGGATACCGTTCTGATTGATGCCATCAAGCATCAACAGCCTTTGATCGTTGACGCCCTGCTGGCTTACGGAGCCGATCCCAACACCTTGGGCTGCGATTCTCGGCCCGCGTTGTGGTGGGCGGCCCATCGGGCTGACAGCCAGCATCGGGCTATGCTCCATAGCCTGTTGGCATGGGGGGCTGAGCCGAAACGCCTCTATGCCAATCGAGACTTGATGCTGCGCTTGGTCAGTGATGTGGGCCTGCTTCGGGAGGCCCTGGCCCACGGGATGGATGTCAACCTGAGGGACAACGAGGTAGGCTACACACTGCTGATGTGGGCAGTCAGTGCGAACCGGCGGGCTGCGGTGGAAGTCCTGCTGCAAGCGGGTGCCTCCATTCAGGCTCAAGACTGGGGCGGCCACACCGCGCTGGAGTGGGCCGCCTGGGAAGGCCACACCGCTCTCATCACTCGTCTCCAACAGGCGGGCGCGACCCCGGGTACGGATTACGCACGATTCGTCTTGATGGGTGCGATCCGGTCCCACCAGTTGGGCCGGGTGCGGCAGATATTGCAGCAGGGGGTTTCGGCACGGAGCCAAGTCGGGGGCATGCCGGCCTTGCTGTGGGCCGTCGAGTCGGGCGATGTCGAAACGGTCAGGTGCCTTTTACGCTACGGCGCATCCATCTATAGCACAGATTCCGTAGGACGCACTGCAATGCAATTGGCACGAGAAAAAAGCGATGGGCGGATCATGAAGGTCTTGCAAGTTCATAGCCCCTAATCGGAGACGTCTGTTCTTCTGGGCCCCGCTTGAAGGGGTAAAATCAAAAGGTGTATCAATTGCCAAGATGAGCAAGGCGGCGCTATCCTTTCTTGTTGAGAAAGCAAAACCGGCAGACACCGGAGAAAGGACACCCCTACGGAAAGATACCACAACGGGCCAAGAAGCGCATGGGGTCTGTTGGGAGAGTCTGGAAGGGCTGATGCGAGAGCGGATTCAGGGGTGGTTGCAAGCACTGCTGGAGGCCGAGGTCACGGAGTTTCTGGGGCTGAACGGCGAGAGGCGGGGGAAGCGCAGGCCGGCTATCGGCCGGTAGCTCAAGCCTTTGGCCAGGAGCGGCAGCACTTCCTGCTCCCGGGGCGTCAGAAGCTCGAAGGCGGCCTCGACGCTGGGATCGATTTCATCGGCGGAAGGCGCCGGGCGGAGCGCGGGGGCCGGTTCGCGGGCGGGCGGGCCGTAATAGATGCCGCCGTGAAACACCAGCCGAAGCGCTGCGAACAGGTCGTCTTCCATGGAATCTTTCGGCAGATACCCGTCGGCCCGGGCCTCCATAAAGACCGCAGGGGACAAGGCTTCGCAATGCAGGCTGTAGATGAGCACTCGCAGTACCGGATGCCGCGTTTTGAGGAGCTGGGTCAGTTCCAGAGCGCCCATTTGCGGGATCCCCATCTCCATCAAAACCACATCCGGGCAAAGCTGCTGGACCATCATCAGGACATGGCCGTCTTCATGGGCCTGACCGACGATTTCCAGCGTCAGGTCGCTTCGGGTGGGCAGCAGAGATCGCATGGCCGTGCAGATCAACCGATGGTCGTCCGCAATCAAGATACGTAAGGGATCGCTTTTCTCCATAGGAAACATCCTCTCGGTCAAGGGGGAGAGCGAATATCCGTTTCCCGGAGCCGCACGTAGGCAAAACCTCGCAACAGACAGGTTCCGTATGCTCTGCTGCCGGGGCAGATGGCGGCGTCTTCTGGATAGGACAGGCTCCTTGTTCGCTGCTGAGAACCGGGCCGGGCGTCGGCCCGTGAAAAGACGCAAGGCCCCGCCGACGCGGCTATCGCGGGAGCGGAAAGGCCTTTCCTGCTCATCATTGTAAAGGAGCGGCTATGGGAAAACAATCGGCAGAAATAAGGGTTTTGATCGCTGTCCACTCAGCAAAACGGCTGAGAACGGACGAGCATCGGGACGATGCCATCGGTGCAATCGGCAGACTGGCCGGGAGGTCGCCATGCCACCGCGTTTGCGAGGCCGCTTATTCATGAGGAGAGGCCATCAGGATAGGCGGGTATGGATCCGATCACACGGAAGAGGCGTTCGAGCGAAAGTCCTGGGTTATTAACATTTTTCCATATCCGCAGCGCAAAAGATCAGCATTTTGTCTGATTGCATGGGAGCGAGCCGGGGCGGTATAATCGAGGCAACACAGGAGCCCGAAGCGCAAGCATCCCAAGAAACTGGCGGCCAGCAACGGCCGGCGGGGCACTGCGGAGCGGCCAATCGCGGCGTTGTGCGGTGTCCGGGAAAATAAGGATTGACAACGAAGAGTCCGGGTGCTATACTACTGGCAGTCTGTACCCATCCACGGCCTGTGGCGATTGGGCCGTACAAAAACAAACCCCTGCCGGTGAACGAGACCGACAGGGGCCGGAGCAAAAGGACAACATGAAAGTCCTTTACGCTCCTATCTTACCACAAATAGGGCGTCCGTGCAAGCCCCCCTTGCGCCGGCAGCGCCCTGTGAGGAGCAACCCAACATGAAAAGCACACCCCTTGTCCCCTCCGGGAGCGTGGTGGCCCGCGTCAGCAGCCTGCACCTGGAAGGCAACATCACGCCCCATAGCTGGTTTCGCTATATCCGCTATCCCGATGGCAAACCCCACGCTATCGCCATCGATCTCCTCTCGGATGTCGTCTACTGGTATCGCGCCCGGCCCTATCATGATCCGGAGACCAAAGAGTTCCGAGGCTGGCAGAAGAAATTCAAAGGCGACAAACTCCAGCGTTCCTACGAATCCTATGCTCAGGCATTCGGCTACACCAAGCGCCAGGTACAGGAAGCCTTCTATTTTCTGCGCGATCAGGGATATGTCACGCTG
This sequence comes from Armatimonadota bacterium, assembly GCA_020846535.1. Classification (GTDB taxonomy): domain Bacteria; phylum Armatimonadota; class JADLDR01; order JADLDR01; family JADLDR01; genus JADLDR01. The sequence goes on from JADLDR010000250.1 coordinate 18,871, forward strand.
GAACTGCGTACCGTCTTCCAGGGCGCGCGCGGATTCCCGAATATCCTGTTCATCGAGCCCGTCCCGGAAGCAATCGAAGCGATTACCAAGGTGGTACGTGAGGCGATCATCGATCCGACGCCGCCATCCCAGGCCGATCCCGGACCGGACGAATCGCTATCGGGAGGTATCTCCCATTTAAACGGGAGATACCTTACGCCAGAACGTGAGATACCTCCCACTGAAACGGAAGATACCCTACATTCTAACGTGAGGCAATCTCCACTCAAACGTGAGACAAATACAGAGATTACTCCGGAGATTTCTACAGAGAAACAACAACAACCCGTCGACGAAAAATGTACGGTACAGGCCCGGCCTTGTCCTGCCGCCAGTGTTGTTGTTGCGTCTCAGGCTTCGCCTTCTGCCCGAGGCCGGAAGCCCGAACCCGATGCACAGACCGAAACGCCGCCGGGCGGGGCCCCGCTTGCCGCCCCCGATCCGGCCCTCCTGGAGGCCCTGTGCGCCGCCGGCGTCACCCGCCGCAAAGCCCACGCCCTGATCGCCCGCTCCCCCCCGGACCGTATTCAGGCCCAACTGGAGGCCCTCCCTTACCGCAAAGCCGACGACCCCGCCGCCGCCCTGGTGACGGCCATCGCCGAGGACTGGGCACCGCCGGAAGCCTGCCGCAGAGCCCGGCAAAAGGCCGAGGCCAAGGCCCGCAAAGAAGCCCGAACACAGGAGGAGGCGGCCACCCGGCAGGCCACCGAAGCGCAGGAAGCGGCGCGCCAGGCGGCCCAGGACGCCCTCTGGGAGAGGCTGCCCCCTTCCGAGCAGGCGGCGATCCTGGAGGCGGCCAGAGACCATTTGCGGGCGGAGAACACCTTTCTGGCGCTCCAGATGGACAGCGGGAAAGAGAGCCGGGCGGTGGCCCTGGAGCTGGAACGCCTGCGCCGCCAGCAGTTAGCCGCACGAGTCGATGCATAATCGCACCTGGGCCAACGCCCGGAGCCCTGCGCCTCCTCTACGGCGCAGGCCTGCGGGTCAGCGAGGCGGTCGCCTTAAGGTGGGAGGACTTCACTCCCCCGGGGCGAGGCCGAGCAGGTCTCATTCTTCGGTAAAGGGAGCAAGACCCGGGTGATTCTCCTGCCGGTGAAATTGTGGTAGGACCTTTCGGCCTGGCGCAACGGAGCGGCCTCCGGCGCCCCGGTCTTTGTCAGCCGCAAACAAGGCGGGGCGCTCACGGTCAAGCAGGTGGAGCGGATCGTGCGGGCGGCGGCCCAAAGGGCGGGGATCCCCGCCCCGGTCTCCCCCCACTGGCTGCGGCACGCCCACGCCTCCCACGCCCTCGACCGGGGGGCCCCGATCCATCTGGTCCAGGCCACCCTGGGTCACGCCTCCATGACCACCACCGGCCACTACGCCCACGCTAGGCCCGAGGATTCCAGCGCAAGGTATCTGTCCGTGTAGAACCGGAAGCGTCCGGCCGCCTTGCCGCAGGGCCGTTCCCTGCCCGGAGAGAATCCTGCCGGGCGACCGCTGGCCCGGCCCGCCGCCGCTGGCCGGGCCGGGCGCGCTCAGCCGGACGGACACCCGCCGCGGGGCAGGGCGAGGGACCAGACCTCGCTGCTGAGCGACTCGGCGTAGCCCCCGGCAACCCACAGCCGGTCCTGGAAGACGAACGCGGAGTGTTCATGCCGCGGCCGCCAGATCACGGACGCACTCATCTCGGTCCAATGCTCGCCGTCCTCGGAACACCAGACGTCCCCGTAGTTGCCGTGTTCTTTGGACCAGCCGCCCATCAGCCACATCCGTCCGCGGCAGACCGCCGTCGCCGCCCAGAGCCGCGGCCCCCACGGCGCGGCGGCGGTGACCTGCGTCCAGTCCCGGCCGTCTTCGGAACACCAGACGTCGTTCGTCGCCTCGTGCTGGGGCGCCCAGCGCCCGCCAGTCAGGACCCACAGCTTCCCGTCAAAGACCAGCGCCTGGTGGTGGCCGCGCTTCGACCAGCCGGCGCGTTCCGTGACGAGTTCCCAGTGGCGGCCGTCCGCCGAGGCCCACACGTCGTTTAGGACCATCCGGTCGTCGTGCCGGTAGAAGTCGCGGGTGCCGCCCAGGATCCACATCCGGCCCCGGAAGACGGCGAACGCCGGCGCCACCCGGGGGCACCAGCCCGCCTGGCCTTCGCACGTCCACGCCGCGCCGTCTTCCGAAGACCAGACGAGGTTGGAGTAGGTGTGTTCGGGCAGCTTCCGCCCGGCCATCAGCCACATCCGGTCCCCGAAGGCGAACACCGCCGGCAGATCGCTGTGACCCCACGGGGCCTGCGCCTGCACGCACGTCCAGCGCCGACCGTCCGGGGACTTCCAGACGTCCCGCGGGTTTTCGAGTTCGGCTCCGAACCATCCCCCCAGAATCCACAGGTGGTCCCGGAAGACCAGATCGCCCATCGAATCCCGCGCCTGCCACGCGGCCTGTTCGGTCACGCATGTCCAGTCCGGAAGAGGCTCCATATCGTCCATCGCGGTCCCTCCTGCCTTCCTGATGATCCTGAATCCGGCTCCCCGCCCACCGGAAGCGCGGATGAAGGGGGCGACCTCTGCCCGGCCCGCGTCAGCCCGCCGGGCCTGCGGACGCCTCCCAGAGGGCGGGGTCGAAGGGGGCGCGCCGAGAGGGGCAGTCCACCCGGTGGCACAGCCGGCAGGCGGCACAATCCGCCCCGCTGGGAAAGTGGACGCCCGAAACGCTCTTGCGGGGGAGCATCAGAAAGGAGTCGGCGAGCGCCACCCCGATCCGGGCGCTCCCCTCCCCCAGCAGGCGGAAGAGCTCTCTTTGCTGCCGGATCGGCCAGACCGCCGCATCGCCGGCCCCCGGGCTGAGGGTGGCCGTATGGGCCAGCCCGTAGCGGCCCGAAAGGTGTTCTGCCAAATACCGGCCGGCGCAGCCCAGCAGCGCGGCCTGGATCGTGTCCCACCAAAAGCCTGCCAGAAAATCGCCGGCGGGGGGGGCAGCCGTTTCCATCTCGCGCCCGCAGGTGGCGATGAAGGCAAAGACCCGCTCCGCCGCTTCCAGTTGCACGCGCAGCGCCCGGCTCGTGAAGGGGACCCCCTCCAGGCGGACGGTCTCCGGCCCGGCCACCTCCACCCGGCACTCCCGGTAGACGGCCTTGGGGCGGCCCACCTGCCGGGCGGTCGCCACCAGTTGCCGGAAATCCTGGGCATCCTCGCTATCGGGCGGCACATGCGCGGCGGCCATCAGGGCGGCCTCATCCAGATCCAAGGGGATATCGAGCAGGGCTTCCATGGGCCAGGGTCTCCTTCAGGGCATTCTGCTCTCTGAATTCCCCCCGCCGCTCAAAAATCCTCCGGGCAGGCCAAAATCCCTTGACATTGCCTGCGATATTTGTTATCATTGCCTAACGGCTCATAACAATGCCAGCCCCCAGGCCCCCGGGGGCCGATCCGGAGGTTCTGCTGTGTCCCTGCTCTCCTTTGCCGAAGCCGCCGCCCGGTGCGGCGTGTCCGAGATGACGATCCGCCGCCGGGTGCGGGACGGGTCGCTGCCGGAAATCAAGGTCGGGGCGCGTCCGCGGGTGCGCCTCTCTGACCTGGCCCGCCTCTACCCGGATGTGTTCTCCGGGGCGCGCCTGCCCGCCGGTCCCTGCCGGGTTCTGGCCTTCGCCAACCAGAAAGGCGGGGTCGGGAAGACCAGCACCTGCGCGAACCTCGCCGCCGCGCTCGCCCGCTCTGCATTGGTCCTGTGCGTGGACTGCGACCCGCAGGGCAACCTCACCCAGGCCCTGGGAGCCCACCCGGACCACCTGGAGGTCACCCTCTACAACGTCCTCCTGGAGCGCCTGCCGCTGGAGCGCGTCACGATCCGCCCCCTGCCCGCCCTCCCGAACCTGTCGCTCGCCGGGGCGAACCTGGACTTGGCCTCCGCCGATCACCAGCTCGCCGGGGCGGTGGCCCGCGAGATGCGCCTCAGGCAGGCCCTGGAAGCGCACCTGACTGCCTATGACTACATCCTGATCGACTGCCCCCCGTCCCTGGGGCTGCTCACCTTGAACGCCCTCACCGCCGCCACCGAGGTGATCGTGCCAGTGGATATGGGGGTCTTTTCCTTGCGGGGCGTCGCCAAGCTCATGGACACCATCGCGGAGGTGCGGGCCGTCAATCCGGGCCTCACCCGGGTGCGGGCGCTCTCCAACCGGGCCGACAACACCAACCTTTCCCAGGATGTGTCTGCGGAACTGGCCCGCGGCTTCGGAGACGACCTCTTCCGCGCTTCGATCCGCCGGTCCGTCAGGATCGGGGAGGCCCAGGCCGCCCGGCTTCCCCTCCCCCTCTACCGCCCCAAAGACCCGGCGGCCCAGGACTTTTTAGACCTCTCAGAGGAGGTGCGCCATGCCCAGGCGTAAGCCGCTGATCGAGCCGGGTTCCTTCCTGCCGGAAAGCGCCGCCGGGGAAGAGGAAGGCGATATTCTCTCCCGCATCATCGAGCGGGACCGGCAGCAGTCGGGCCGCGGCCGGCCCAAAAAGGCCCCGCCGCCTGCGGAAGAGGCTGCCCCGGAGCCGAATGCGCCGGAAACGGAAGCCGGGGAATCATATGACAATATGACAAGCACGCAAGTCATATTGTCATATGACAGACAAACAGACAATATGACAGGCAAGCCATATGACAATATGACAGGCAAACAGGCTGCCCCTGCTACGAACGCGCCGGACAGCGGGGAAGGGGAGGATGCGGCGGCGTCTGCCGGTCCCCAGGAGGCGGCCTCCGCGCCACCCAAACGAGAACCGGCTCGCAAAAGCCGCCCGCCCGCCGCCAAGCAGGACGCGCCGGTCCTGACGCAGCGCATCGAGGACGCGGCGCAGCGTGCCAGCACCCCCAGTGTCACGGTGACTTTCCGGCTGCCCCAGGCGGTCAACGAGTGGCTCGATGAGTACGTCCACCGGGCCTGGCCCGAGCGGGTCAAAAAGCAGGATCTCGTTCTGGAGGCCCTGAAGATGCTCATCGCCCGCCGGGGCGAGGCCGGGGCAGCCGTCCTGCCGACCGAGCTGCTGGGCGAGGAGCCGGAGGAGGGCGCGTGACCGCAGGGGAGGGTGCCGTATAGCGGGCGGATCGGGAGGCGCTTGACATTTTCGCGCGAACCTGATACTATCATTCAAGTTATTTGAAACTTCCCACTTCAGGAGGTTGGCTGTGGCCGGTTATCTCCAGCACTTCGGGCTGGTCCTGGCGCCGTTTTCCACCGCCCCGGACCCGCGCTTCGCCTTTGCCACCCGGGCCCATGAGATCGCGCTTCTGCGGATTCAGGACTCGGTGGAGCAGCGGATGGGGGTCTGTCTGTTGAAGGGCGAGATCGGGACCGGCAAGTCCACCATCGCCCACCTACTGCTCAAGAGCTGGGCGCAGGAGCCGGAGCGGTTCGTGGTCGCCTACCTCTCCGACCCTTCCCCCTATACGCCGGCCCAGTTCCTCCGGCTCCTGGTCGCCTCCTTCGGGCTGGACCCGTCCCGCTATGTCGAGACCAACAAGGCGCTCCTGCCCGGCTTCCTCATCGATCACTATGAGGCCGGGCGAGTGGTGGTCGCGCTCCTGGACGAGGCCCAGACGATCTCGCCCCCCAATATGACGACCCTGCAACTTCTCTCCAACGAGCAGACCGCCGAGACCAAGCTCCTCCAGCTCGCCCTCTTTGCCCAGCCCTCCTTCGACCGGAAGCTCTCCTACCAGCCCGCCCTCCGGTCCCGGATCGCCCGCCGGGGCAACCTGGACCCGCTGATCTTCACGGACTCGGTCGCCCTGATGCGCCACCGCCTCCGGGTCGCCGGGGGGGACTTCGCCCGGCTCTTCCCCGAGGCGCTGCACCGGCCCCTCTACAACGCCTCCCAGGGCATCCCGCGCCGACTCTGCATCCTGGGGGATAACACGCTTTTCAACGCCTTCGCCCATGGCCGCCCGGCCGCTTCTCCCGAGGACCTTTCCGAGGCCATCCGCGACGGCGGTTTCGACCCCGCACAGGAGAAAGCCCATGCCTGATTCCACCCGGCCCCTCCAGGCCGCCCGCAATCCCGCCCGCCGGATGCAGGAACTCCTGCGCCAGACGGCCCCACCTCCGGAA
>JADLDR010000251.1 GCA_020846535.1 Armatimonadota bacterium
ATTATAGAGGAGATCGGGCGAGGCGTCAACGGAAGGGTCTCCGGATGTCCTTGCAAGGAACGCCAGAGACGCGCCTACCATTCGGATATCATTGCGAGGAGCGCAAGCGACGAAGCCATCTCCAGCATAGTACTCACGGACAGAGCCTTCGCGTGTCTTTGTGACGCTGGAGATTGCCGCGTCGCTTGCGCTCCTCGCAATGATATCCGGATCCCCTACACGGACAGCTTACTACAATTCTCGCAGGCTCTATCGATTAGGGCTGCGCTCCTGTCTGGCTGCATCGGTAATATCGCTTTTGGCTCTGAACCTACCCCGTTACCACCATCACCTGAGACCCCAGGTGGTCTTTAGTGACTTCGATACGGATGTCGAACTGGTTTTTCATATCGTCGAAGTGGGTGATGACCAGAACCAGGTCAAAGTCCTCGCGGATCGATTCGATGGCATCGATCAGGCGGGCGCGGCCCTCGGAGTCCTGGCTGCCGAAGCCCTCGTCGATGAAGAGGGTTTGCAGCCTGGCTCCGGCGCGGCGGGCTAGAAGGTGCGAGAGGGCCACCCGGATCGCGAAATTGGCCCGAAACGCCTCCCCGCCGCTGAAAAGCTCGTATTTGCGGGACCCCAGGGAATCGCTGATCTTGATGTCCAGGGTTTCGATCATGCGGTCATCGGAGCGGGCAGCCCGCTGGGTCTCGAAGGCGACCCGCATCCCGTTTTCGGTCATCCGGGCCAGGATTTCGTTGGCTTTGGCCTCGATCTCCGGGATGGCGTTTTCGATGATGAGGGCCTGGATGCCGTTTTTGCCGAAGATAGCGGCCAGATCGTCGTAGATGCCCTTGTCCTTCGCCCCGGCGTCCCGTTCGGCCCGCTTTCCGGCGGCCTCTTCCTTCATCTCCTGACAGCGTTCGTAGGCTGTCTGGAAGGTGCGGAGATCGCCGACGATGTGCCTCTCCTCCGACCGGCGGGCGGTCAGGCCGGTCTGGCAATCCTGGAGCTTTTTGAGAACCTCCGGACGGCGGGTCAGGTCGGCGGAAAGCTGCCGTTGCAGGGCTTCGTCGGCTTCCAGGGCGGCGCGGCGCTGGGCGAGGAGGGCTTCCAGGCCCATCAGGGAGGCTTTGGCCTGGCCGAGATCCTTTTCCGCTTGCTCCAGCCGGAGCCGCTTTTCCTCACACTCGCGCAGGCGGTCCGCCTCCTCCCGCATCCGGCTGTGTAGCGGCTCGTCATACCCGAGGGCGGCGATGGAGTCGCCGAGCGCTTTCAGTTCGGCCCGGCATTCCGGCAGGTACGCTTCTCCGGTCATCTCCTGCCGCACTTTTTCGCAGGCCGCCTCTTGGCCGGGCAGCTTTGCCAGGCTGTCTTCCACTTGGGCCAGCGACTGCTGCATCCGCCCGAGCTGCCCCTGGAGGGCAGGCATCCCCTTCAGGCCTTGGCCCAGCTTTTCGATCTCTTTTTGCAGGGACGTTCGGCAGGCTTCCTTCCGGTTCATCTGTTCCTTGATATACAGCCCTTCCGCCTTGAGCGCCGCCTGCTCCTCCTGAAGCTGGCGGTGAACCTCCTCCTTGTGTTCCGGGGAGAGAGGGGTGCGACACAGGGGACATTCGGCCCCCGGCTCGGAAAGCTGCCTGAGATTGGAGACGATCTTTTCGTTCTCCTTTTTCTTCTGCTCCAGATCCTGCTTCAAGGCCCCGATCTCTGCGGCCAGCTTTTCGGTCTCGATCTGACGGTCCACCCGATCCAGATCGAGACCGGCGAGGGCCTCGATCTCTTTTTCCAGGACGGCGACCCCGGCGCGGATCCTGTCCGGCTCGCCGCACCGCTCGCGCAGTTCCCGGAGGGCCTTTTCCTCCTGCCGGAGCGCCATCTCCAGCCGGTGCTTTTCCTGGGCCAGCGCGTTCTCCAGGCTCATCCGGTCGCGCTCCTGGCCCTGGAGGGTGCGCCACTTCGCCTCGCATTCCTCCAGGCAGGCCCGGACTTTTAGAAGCTGATCGTAGGAGGCCGTGATGGCTTCCTTTTCGGCCAGCAGCGATTCGTGGCGGGCCACCGTCTGCCGGGCCGCTTCGATCTGCTGAAGAAGCTGCCTTTCGGCGGACCGCTCCTGCGCCAGGCGGTGAACGATGCTCTGGAGGCGGGCGTCCAGGCTGTCCAGGTCAGCCTTCTCCCGGAAAAGGGCGTCGCAATCGGCCTGGAGGGTTTCCGTTTCCTGTTGAAGGGCCTCCAGGGAGGTTTGCAGGGCATCGATCCGGTCGCGGTACTCCCCTTCGCGGGCGATCTCGGCTTCCAGAGACCTGAGGGCCAGATCCGCCCTCTCCCGGCGGGCGTCGGCCTGCCTCGCCTTCTCGCGGGCCAGGGTTACGAGGTCATCGTAGAGGCGCAGGCCCAGGATTTCGGCCAAAACGTCCTTCCGCTGGCGGGGGCTTTTGCCGGTGAACTCGTCGGCCCGGCCTTGCATCAGAAAGGCGGAGTTGATGAAGGTGTCGTAATCGAGGCGGAGGAGCTTGCGGATCTTGCCCTCGGTCTGGGAGACGCTCGGCTCGGTCAGCGCCCGGAAGCCCTCGCCCTCGAAGACCTGGAACTGGAGGTCCGGGACGCTGCGCCTGCCCAGGGATCGCTTCCGCACCACCCGGTAGAGGTTGCCGTCGAACTCGAAGTCCAGCTCCACACGCATCTCGGACTGGCCCTGGCGCACCAGGTCGTCGTCCTGGTTGCTCCTGGCCCTGCCCCAGAGCGCCCAGGTGATGGCGTCCAGGAGGGCGGACTTGCCGTGCCCGTTGCTGCCCGACAGGCAGGCCAGCCGCATCCCCGAAAAATCGAGCGGCCCCACGTTATCGCCGTAGCTCAGGAAATTGTGCAGGGTCAATCGGACCGGAATCATATGCTCTGCCTTTCCAGCACTTCCGCGATCAGCGGCTCCGCATAGGCTAAAATCTCATCGGCCCGCTTCTGGTAGTCCGGGCGGGTCTTGATATACTCCTTCAGCGCCTCCAGGGGGCGGACGGTCTCGGTCAGGTAGGGGTTTCGCGCCCGGTCCGCCGCCACCGGCGACTCGCGCCGCAGGTCGGCGATGGAGAAGGCGTCCTTCAGGGCGGCCCGCAGCTCGCCAGGGCGGACCTCCGCCGCCCGGTCCGCCGGGATGCGGTAGATGAGGCGCACGATGCCCCCGTCCAGCGTTTTGCGGGATACGGCCTCCAGGATCGTCTCCATGGGGTTTTCGGTATCGGCATCGACATCGATGGTGATCATCGGGCGGGCCGGGGTCTTGACGAACTCGAAGCGGGTTAGCTCTTTGGAAAGCTCAGCGATGACGAAGCCCTTTGCCTCATGCTCCTCCCCAAAGTCCACCCGCTCGATGCTGCCACTGTAGACGACCGGCGGCCTACGGCCCCCGTTGATCTCCTGAAACTTGTGGATATGCCCCAGGGCCACGTAATCGAAGGCGGCGTTCGCCACCACCCCGAGCGGGATCTCCATCTCCTGACCCAGCAGGACGCTGCGCCGGTAGCCCCCGAAGACTGCTCCGGCCACCGTGAAATGGGTCGCCAGCACCGAGGGGAGGGCGGGATCGATTTCGGCGGCCAGATCCTCGATCTGTCGCACGACCGCCTCGCGCATTTTGTCCTGGAACGCCTGCACGCTCAGCCCCCGAAACTCCTCGCTGGCCGCGAAGCGGCTTTTGGGAAACCAGGGGTAGGCGGCCACCTGCACCGGCCCCCGGCGGGTCCCGATAGTATGCGCCCCGGGCGTCCGGGCCACGGTGATGCCGGGAACCTCCAGGGTGTTGAAGATGTCGATGCTGCTGGCCTTCCCCTGGGTGCTGGGCACGTCGTGGTTGCCCACCAGCAGGAAAACGGGGACTTCGGAGGCCATTCGCTTGATCCGCCGGGCGAACTCTCGCTGCACGGTCGGGGTCGGGTCCTGGTTTTTATAGGCGTCCCCGGCGAAGACCACCAGGTCGACCTCGCGGGCGCGATCCACCAGGAAATCGAACGCCTCCAGAAAGTCCAGCACCCTTGTGTTGATCCCTTTCTGTGCGTCCATCCGCCCGTAATTCTCCACCCCCAGGTGGATATCCGCCGTATGAAGGATTTTCACCATCGCTGCCCTTCCCGCTCTTTGTAAAGGTTTATACCAATCATTAATATACCATAAAGTTTGGCGGCGTGTCAAATGAGGGGCGGATAGGGTGAACGCAAGTGAAGGGATTTCATGTGGTTATCCTGCATTAGGCGCAGCGTGGCGCGGGCCGTATGAGCGCAGGAAGCGAAGCAAAGTGAAGCTAAGCAGGGCGTCGGAGTCAAGGTTAAGATGTGGAGCGATCTTGGCCGATCCGTAGGGGCGAACCTGGCAGGCTGTCCCAAAAGTCAATGATATTGGGGTGGAAGAGACGCGGGGGACACCTTGCCCGCACCCTCCGTACCCTTCTGGCAGGGGGAGCGGGACGCTTCGCGGGGGGCGCACACAGTACTCGTGTCCCGGGAAGCTCACTTCATCGCCGCCACCCGACGCAAAGCGGCCCAAAAGGGTGCCAGTTTCCCGATATGGTGGAGGTAAAATCAAAAGGTGTGTAAATTGAAATAAAAGGCAGGCGGTGGTATCCTTTCCATTGAGAATACAAACCGGTTGGGACCGGAGAAAGGACACCCCTATGAAGCAAGATACCACAAAAGGGG
>JADLDR010000252.1 GCA_020846535.1 Armatimonadota bacterium
GTGCCGGGCGGGGCCATCGGCTTTGCAGCGGGCAAGGACTTCGAGAACAAACTGGCCGGGATCGCCGCTCCGCTAGCGGGATCTAAGAAGCCGCCGGTAGCCAAGAAGTAAACTGTCAGTAATATGCAAAGCCCGTCTTCGCAGACTTTCGAGACGGGCTTCGTAATTTATTGCCCGGCGCATCTTTACGCCTTTTTAGCTTCAGTCTTTACTTTATTCGTTTCAAGGCTTCCTCCAGGGTCGTCCAGGCGAGCAGAGCGCATTTGATGCGTACCGGGTATTTGCGAACGCCTTCCAGGGCGGCCAGGTCCTCCAGATCGTCCGGCAGCGGGTCGTGCGACTCGCCTTTCAGCATCGCCTTCACCTGCCGCATGAGGGCTTCGCTTTCCTCCAGAGAAAGGCCCCGGAGGGTTTCGGCCATCATGGAGGCGGACGCCTGGCTGATGGAGCAGCCGTGTCCGTCCTGCCGGAGCCGCTCGATTTTGCCGTCCCCCAGCTTGAGGGAGAGGGTCAGTTCGTCGCCGCACAGGGGGTTGGCTCCCTCCTGCACGATATCGGGATGATCTAAAGTATCGCGACCTCGTGGGTTCCGGTAGTGATCCAGAATGATCTCACGGTAGAGGTCGTCCAGAAGCGACATGATGAAACACCTTCCTGACCGAATGAAGCGCCTGCACCAGGGCATCGGACTCTTCGTATGTGTTGTATAGGTAAAAACTGGCCCGGGCCGTGCCCGGCACTTCCATCAGGCGCATGAGCGGCTCGCAGCAGTGATGCCCGGCCCTGATCGCCACGCCTTCGGAATCGAGAATCTGGCTGACATCATGCGGGTGGACGCCTTCCAGGTTGAAGGAGATCACCCCGCCGCGCAGGCGTGTATCTTTCGGGCCGTAGATGCGGATGCCTTCCACCTCGCTCAAAGCATTCACCGCGTATGCCGTCAATTCCTGCTCGTGGTCACAGACGGCCTCCATATCCAGGGCGTTCAGGTAGTCCACCGCCGCCCCGAAGCCGATGGCCCCGGCGATATCGGGCGTCCCGGCCTCGAACTTATAGGGAACCTCGTTCCAGGTGGCCCGGTCGAACCAGACGTGGCTGATCATATCCCCGCCGCCCAGGAACGGCTCCATGCTCTCCAGCAGGGCCGGGTGGCCGTAAAGCGCCCCGATGCCCGTAGGTCCGCACATCTTGTGCGCGGAAAAGGCGTAGAAATCGCACCCCATCGCCCGGATATCAGTTTTGAGATGCGGCGCGCCCTGCGCTCCGTCCACCAGAACGAGCGCCCCCGCCTCATGCGCCCGCCGGGCGACCTCCTCCACCGGATTGATGGTTCCGAGGGCATTGGACATCTGGCTGACGCTGACCAGCCGGGCCCCATCCTGAAGGGCCTCGTCCAGGCTGTCCATATCGAACGTCCCCTCCGGCGTCAGGAGGATAAAGCGCACCGTCGCCCCGGTGTCCCGCGCCACCATCTGCCAGGGGATGAGATTGGAGTGATGCTCCAGATGGCTGACCACGATCACATCGCCCGGTTTCAGGTTCTTCCGCGCCCAGCCATAGGCCACCAGGTTGATCGACTCGGTGGTGTTGCGTGTAAAAACGAGGCACGATGGGTCGGATGCTCCGATGAAGCGGGCGACCTTTTCCCGGGCTTCCTCAAAGGCGACGGTGGCCTCTTCGCTCAGGGTGTGCAGGCCCCGGTGGACATTGGCGTTGTATAGCCCGTAGTAGGCGCTGATGGCATCGATCACCTGGACCGGCTTCTGCGAGGTGGCCGCATTGTCCAGATAGACGAGCGGCCTGCCGTTTATCCTGCGGCCCAGTATCGGAAAATCCTTTCGGATCGTTTGTACATCCAGCGATTTCACGGCAATCATCGGTCTTTCCTTTGAAGGCGGCGTTTCAGGGAACATCCACGAAAATATCGTCACCCGTCACGGTGACCGGGTAGCTTTTCACTCCCCGGACAGCAGGAAGGCTCAGGGCGGCTCCGGTGCGGACATCGAACCGAGCGCCATGCCGCGGGCATTCGATCTGGTGGTCGTCCAGCTCGCCCTCTCCCAGCGGGCCGTTGTCATGGGTACAGGCATCATCGATAGCGTAAAATTCATCGTTTACCCGGCAGAGGGCCAGCCTGCGCCCGCCTGCCTGCACCACAATCGCCTGCATGGGAGCCACATCCGCCACGCTCGCCACGCGCACACGATTCGCCATTCTCCGGTTCCTCCGTTCGATTGGGTTGATGGTATTCAGGGGATGAGGGATCATGCGGGAAAACACCCCCCAACCCCCCTTGCTAAGGGGGGCTTAGATGGTGAGTGCTTTGAAGAAGTCCCTCAAAGCACTCACAGTCTACTTCCCTCGCCGAAGTCCGGCAGGGGTTGAGGGGGCAGTTGCTTTTCACTTCCTCACACGCCTGCCAGCCTGTCCTGTATCCAGCGATGGATGTCATCACGAAGAGGTTCGGCGGCCAGGCGGTCCAGAACCGGCTCGAAGAAGCCTTCCACCATCAGGCGGCGGGCTTCGGGGCGGGGCAGACCGCGGGACATCAGATAGAAAAGCTGGTCTTCATCCAGCGGGGAGACCGCCGCGCCGTGGGTGCAGCGGACATCGTTGGCTTCGATCTCCAGGTTCGGGATGGAATCCGCGTGCGCCCTGTCGCTCAGCAGGATGTTCCGGTTGGACTGGTAGGCATTGGTCTGCTGCGCCTGCCGCTCGATATGGATCATCCCGGAATAGACCGAGCGGGCCTGTTCGTCCAGCGCCACCTTGAAAAGCAGGTCGCTGGAGGTGTGGGGCGCGCGGTGGTGCTGGATGGTATGGCAGTCGAAGTGCTGGCTTCCTTTCCCGAAGACGATGCCCAGCATATCGCTCATCGCGCCCGGGGATTCCAGAACAGCCTCCACCGTCGTTTTCGAGACCCGGCCCCCCAGGGAAAGGGAGCAGGTGATGAGGTGGGCGTCTTTCGCCAGAGCCGCCCGCTCGCGGTGGAAGTGGTAGACCGTATCGCCCCAGCGCACCGCCTGCGCGTAGCGAACCTCGGCCTCCGGCCCCAGATACAACTCGGTGACCCCGCTGGCAAGCGCGGGATGGGCCGCATCGGGCGAAAGGCAGGCGTCCAGAAGGGTGACCTTGCTTTTTGCCCCGGCGATGACGACCAGATAGGGCAGGACCGTGCTGGCCCTGCCGATGGCCGTATACGCCCGCAGGGGCGCTTCCACCTCAACGCCGCCGGGCACATAGAGGAACAGGCCGCCCCGCCAGAGGGCGCGGGTGAGGGCCGTGAACTTCTGGTCGGCAGGGCTGTAAGGAGCCTCTTCCAGCTTATTGCGGATCAGAGCGCCGTGTTCGCGGACCGCCTGATCCAGCCCGCAGAAGATGACTCCGGATCGGGCGAGGTCGCCGTGGAGCCGGGCGGAATGGAGGCTGCCGTCCACCGATACGGCCAGACCGGGCACGGAGGATTCGTCGGACTCCAGAAGGGCGGCCACCTCCTCGGGCAGCCTGCCGGGGGAAGCGGGAAAGGAAAGGCTGCCGTTTGCCAGCAGCCTTTCCTCGAAACCCAGGGCTTTCAGGTCGGTGCGCCGCCAGTGTTCCTCCTTGCGGGAGGGGAGAGGCGTGCGGTCGAAACGCTCCCAGGCTGCCCGCCGCAGCTCGACGGCCCAGGCCGGTTCCTGCTGGGCTTTGCCGATTGCCTCTACCGTTTCGATAGTGATGGGTCTTTCGATAGTGTCTGCCATGGCTTAACCGACCGAACCCTCCATCTCCAATTGAATGAGGCGGTTGAGTTCAACCGCGTATTCCAGGGGCAGCTCTTTGGCGAACGGCTCGAAAAAGCCGTTGACGATCATGGTGGTCGCTTCCGCATCGGTCAGGCCGCGGCTCATGAGGTAGAAAAGCTGTTCCTCGCCGACCTTACTGACCGTGGCCTCATGCTCGATCCGTACATCGTTCTCATCGATGTCCATCGTCGGGTAAGTGTCCGAGCGGGATAGTTCGTCCATCAGGAGGGCGTCGCAGCGGACGTTGCTTTTCACGCCCACGCAGCCGTCATAGACCTGCACGAGGCCGCGGTAGCTGGAGCGCCCGCCGCCCTTGCTGATCGACTTCGAAGTGACGGTGGACGTGGTGTAAGGGGCGGCGTGAACCATCTTCGCCCCGGCGTCCTGATGCTGGTCCGGCCCGGCGAAGGCCACGGAGAGGATCTCCCCACGAGCGCCCTTGCCGACCATATAGACCGCCGGATACTTCATCGTCAGCTTGGAGCCGAGATTGCCGTCCACCCATTCCACTGTGGCGTCCTCATGGGCCACCGCCCGCTTGGTCACCAGGTTGTAGATGTTCTTCGACCAGTTCTGGATGGTGGTGTAGCGGATATGTGCTCCCGGCAGGGCCACCAGCTCCACCACCGCCGAGTGCAGCGAATCGGTGCTGTAGATCGGGGCGGTGCAGCCCTCTATGTAGTGTACCCGGCTTCCCTTGTCGGCGATGATCAGGGTGCGCTCGAACTGGCCCATATTTTCCGCATTGATCCTGAAGTACGCCTGGAGAGGAATCTCCACATTGACGCCTTCCGGCACGTAGATGAAGCTGCCCCCCGACCAGACGGCGGAATTGAGGGCCGCGAACTTGTTGTCTCCCGGCGGGATGACGGTCGCGAAATACTGCTTGACGATATCGGGATGCTCCCTCAGCCCGGAATCCATATCCAGGAAGACAACCCCTTGCTTGGTCAATTCCTCCTTGATACTGTGATAGACCACTTCGGATTCGTACTGGGCGCTCACTCCGGCCAGGAATTTGCGCTCCGCCTCGGGGATGCCCAGCTTGTCGAAAGTGTTCTTGATTTCCTCCGGAACATCTTCCCATTTCTTACCCTGCTTTTCCGCCGGGCGGATATAGTAGAAGATGTTATCGAATTCGATCTCGCTCAGGACTCTGGTGTTGCCCCAGGTGGGCATGGGCTTTTTCAGAAATGTATCGAGAGCGCGGAGGCGGAACTGACGCATCCAGTCCGGCTCGCTCTTCATCTCCGATATTTCTTCCACGACCCGGCTGTTGAGGCCGCGCTTGGATTTAAAGATATAATCCACATCGTCATGGAACCCGTATTGGTAATCGTTTCCGATTTGTTCCAATGCTTGTGTGTTAGCCATTGACTAAAACCTCCTGCTCTTCCGGCGCATCCCGGGTGATCCAGTCGTAGCCCTGCTCTTCAAGCGTATGGGCCAGTTCCTCGCCCCCAGAGCGGACGATCTGACCGTTCACCAGCACATGCACGAAATCGGGGCGGATGTAGTTCAAAATCCTCTGGTAGTGGGTAATGATCAGGATGCCCCGCTCCGGCCCGGCCATCCGGTCCACCCCTTCCGCCACGATCCTCAGGGCATCGATATCGAGTCCGCTGTCCGTTTCGTCCAGAATCGCGATCACGGGCTTGATGAGGGCCATCTGGAGGGCTTCGAATCGCTTCTTCTCGCCGCCGGAGAAGCCGTCGTTGACATAGCGGGTCATGAAGCTGTCGTCTATCTTGAGAGTTTTCATCTGTTCCCTGACCGCCTGGCGGAACTCTCTTGCAGGGACTTCCCCGCCCCGCATGGCTTTCAGCGAGGCCCGCAGGAAGTTCAGGACGCTCACCCCGGGGATGGCGGTCGGATACTGGAAGGCCAGGAACATCCCGGCCCGCGCCCGCTCATCGGCGCTCATCTCCAGGATATCCTTTCCGTCCAGGAGAATTCGCCCGCAAGTCACGGTATATCTGGGATGGCCCATCAGGGCATTGGAAAGGGTGCTTTTCCCGGAGCCGTTCGGCCCCATGAGGGCATGCACTTCCCCGCGGTTGATCGTCAGGTCCAGCCCTTTCAAAATCTCTTTTTCGCCGACCTCCACATGAAGGTCTTCAATCTGAAGCAACGGCGACTGATCGGACATTTCGTTGTTCGCTCCTTTGAGCGGTCAGACCGCTTTTTTTGAATCTTCTATCATAGGGAGCGGCTTGAGGCCGCTGCTTGAAATGGCTCTGTCGGTGACGGAGGGAACCCAGTGTTCCACATACCGCTCGCTCTCCAAAAGGTGGGTAAGCGTGATGCTGTCCAGCACCAGGCTCAGGTAGCGGACGATATGGGCCCAGATGGGCCGGACGCCGCAATCGCCGTGGCGCACACAGGCGGCATGCTGGCCGGTATACTGGGAGCAGATTTTATCCGAGCGCGGCATCTCGCCCAGGGCGCGGAAGACATCGCCCAGGGTGATTTCGGCCACTGGATGGCCCAGGCGGTATCCGCCGTTCACCCCGCGAACGCTTTTCGCCAGCCCGGCCCGGCTGAGGAGACGGAGGAGTTTTTCCGCATAGGCGGTCGAAAGCCCCTCGCTTTCGGCGATCTGGCCCGCCGTGACAATGGCCCCGTCCCCGGCCTTCGCCAGTTGCAGCATGCACCTCAGTCCGTATTCCTCCAATGCCGTAATCTTCATCGTATCCTCCACCATTAGTATAACGAAACCCGACAAAAAAGTCAAGTATTCGGAGAAAAAGTTTGTGAGAGATTATGCGAATTTAAATACCGAACAGTCATCCTTTGCTTTGGCACCCTCGCGTGCCACCCACAAGCGAAAGTCCTAAAAACATAATCCAACGTCAATTTGCACTTTGATTTAAAAATCAGAAGTAACTATTCAGGCTCCTCCTCTAAGCAGGGCGTTGGAGTAAAAGGGCAGTTCTGGAGGCAAGTTCTCCATCCTCGTAGGGGCGGAACCGGGTGTTCGCCCTGAAA
>JADLDR010000253.1 GCA_020846535.1 Armatimonadota bacterium
GCGGTTCGAAATGCAGGCCCTGGCGATAGGGCGGGATTGGTGACTGCTGGCAATGCCCCATGAAGTCTTTGTGGATTATGCCCTGTGGATCGAAGAGGCTTCTCCTTTTCCCCATACCATGATCCTAGCTTGCGCCAACGGCTGCGAGAGCTATATCCCCACCGATCCCGACCTGAGCCTGGGCGGATATGAAGCCGGACAGTCGCTGGATATGGCCGCTGCCCTGCGCTACCCCTACCGCACCGTCCTCCGGCCCGGCGCGGAGCGGATGATCCGAGAGGCCGTCTCAGCTCTTTTCGAGGAGTTGATGGCACCATGTCTCTAAAATGTTTCGGCGAGGAAGAGATGGCGAACCTGAGGGAAGTCATCGAAAGCGGGCAATTGTGGCGCGGGATGGAAGGCCGTTTCACCCACCGCTTCGAGCAGGCGATGGCCGCCCACCTGGGAAGGCGCTATGTATACGGCGTTTCCTCCGGCACCGCCGCCAACGAAGCCGCCGTCACCGGCCTCGGGATTCAGCCCGGGGATGAGGTGATCTGCCCGGCGACCGCGCCGATATTCGTTTCCCTGCCGGTTTTCGCCGCAGGCGGCATCCCTGTCTTCGCCGATGTCGATCCGCGCACCCTGATTATCTCTACGGACGGTATAGAGGCCGCCGTCAGCGAGCGAACGAAGGCTGTCGTGGTCGTACACCTCTTCGGCCAACCGGCCCCGATGGATGAACTCTTGCAGGCGGCGGGTAGCCACCGGTTAAAGGTGGTTGAGGACTGCGCCCAGGCATACGACTGCTTTTATAAGGGGAAGAAGGCTGGCACGCTGGGGGATGTAACCTGCTTCAGCCTCCAGCAGAGCAAGCATATCACTTCCGGGGAAGGCGGCATCGTCGCAACCGACGACCCGGAGATCTACCGGCGAGCCGTCCTCTGCTCGAATGCGGGCATGCCCTGATTCCTTTACGGCATGGAGCATCCCTCGGCCAAGCCGGTCGCCGGGATGCCGACCCGGGGGCATTTCGCCTTCGGCCACAACCACCGGATGAGCGAATTGCAGGCTGCGGTCGCCCTGGCGCAGCTTTCGAAGATCGCTCTCTTCAGCGCGACCCGGCAGAGATTGGCGGAAGTGCTGGCCGAGGAGATTGAGGGCTGCCCGGGGCTGCTGCTCGCATACCGCTACCCGGAAACCGCTCCCAATCACTGGGTTTATGCGGTGCGTATCGATCCTGACCGGACAGCTCTCACCGCTCCGGACGTCGCCCGGCTCTGCGAGCAGGAGGAAGGGGTATCTATCGATTATTATTCCGAGATCAACTACCTGGAATCGATTTTCCAGGAGGCGAAGCGCAGGCGGCAGACGCCTTTCGGATATCCCCTGCCGGAGCATGTGCATTACGCGCCCGGCCTCTGCCCGAACGCCGAGGCCGTCGCGCTGAGGATACTCCCCTTCGGCACGCACCATGCCGAGGATCCCGAACCGATGCGCCTGCGCGCCCGGGCCTTACGAAGAACTATGGAACGACACGTCAAGACCTGACGGAAGCTGTCAGGGCATAGCGCCGGGAAGGGATCGGGGGATATATGAGGTTCCCATCGTTGCGGGTCGCCGCTGGCGGATTGCTGGCGGCGGTAGCCGGGATCGTCTTTTTATCAGGCGCGTGGCCTGCGCCGGCGCGAGTGTCGCCGAAGGCGAAGGTAAAAACCATGAATCAGCCGATAGCGGTTATCCGGAATGCGATGAATCCTGCTGACCAGGAAGGCCGGAAGCTCCATGCCCACGGCGGCAGCATGATCAAGGTCGGAGAGAAGTGGTGCTGGTTCGGGGAGAAGCCGCGCTATCGAAACTGGTTCTTCGATGGGGTCAATTGCTATTCCTCGCCCGACTTGCAGCGATGGCGTTATGAGGGAACCGCGCTCTCGGCTTCGGAAACCGGCAATCTTTCCCACAGCAAGGTCGCCTATCGGCCCAAGGTTGTCTACAACAGCCGGACGGCCAAGTATGTGATGATGCTGACCGAATGCAGCGCCGATTGCAGCGACGGCCACCTGTGTTTCGCCACATCCGATACAGTGACCGGCCCCTATACTTACTCGGGCTGGTGCTACGGGGCCGGAGGAAAGCACGTTATGGATATGACCGTCTTCAAAGACGATGACGGCCAGGCCTATGTCTTCTATTCCGCCAATACGGATAGAACTGGCCACTGGGTGGACCGGCTGAGCGATGACTACCTTTCGGTGGAAGCCAATGCAGGCCATCCGTCCACCCACGACCGGGACGCGCCTTGCGTCTTCAAAAGAGAGGGAAGGTATTTCCTTTATTTCTCGGAATGCACCGGATGGTCACCTAATCAGGGGCATTATGTAACGGCGAGCAGCCTTGCCGGGCCGTGGAGCGAGGAGTCGCCTTTCGGAGACGCCGCAACTTACCGGAGCCAGGGAAGTTTCATCTTCGCGGTGACCGGCGCGTCCGGCGTCACCTTCATCTATACGGGCGACCGATGGAATGCCGCTGGTTCGTCAGGGGCCGGAGACCCCTGCGATTATCAGAAATCCGAATACATCTGGCTGCCCATCCGGATCACCGGCTCCCGGATGTCTATCCGCTACGAAGAGCAGTGGTTTCTGAATATCAGAGCAGGCACATGGTCGGCCCGGTCTCTCGGCCCATAGCCAGCCGGGAATTTACGGCTCGAATCGCCGCGGCTTTTACACCCTACCCCTGCTGTCCCTTATCTCACCGGCGGCATATCCTCCGCGTCAATCCTGCTATTGTTCCACCGCCTGCAAAATGTGCCGGGCGGCGCACCGGCTGTTTCCATCGCTGCCTGCCGGAAGGTTCTCGAAGTCGCCCCGGATAGCTTTCAGAGCATAGCGTTCGTAGTCGATTGCCTTGCGCGTCCGGAAGCCCTGCCGCCGGAAGATCGGCAGCGGTGGTCACCAGCTCTGAACGGCATGCTGCAAGAGAAATCCGGCCACGATCCCGGGCAGAACAAACCATTTCGGGTTTACGGCAGCCCCCAGAGTGAGACCGATCAGGGAAATGGTGGCGGCATTGGCTTCCAAAGACCGCTCGACATCCCATCCCCGGTCCAGTTCCTCCAGCCGCTGGCCGATAGCGCCCGGATTGTCCGTATAGTAGGGGATATCGGCCTCCGTCTGGCGGCGGATTCTTTCATTGACTTCTTCATTCGTGTGCAGGGGTACGCGCTCGGAGGATGGGGATATCATTCGCTTCTCCTTCAACCTGAACGATTGGCGGCCAGCGAATGTGGGATGGATCCGCTGGCCGCCGTTTTCAATAAGACACATCGGCTCTCTTTTAGAGAGAACTACGGGTTGTTCTGCTGATTTTGCAGGGTTTCCGCATTGATGCCGGTGTAGGCTCCCTTCTCGATCTGCATGGCATAGATGGCCTTATAAATATGGGCATTGAGATTCAGCCGCAGGAAGCGAGCGTTGAGATGCCAGGCATCCTCTCCTGTCAGCCGTTCGGAGAGGCGGGAACCCCAGGGATTCATCGGCAGAATGCTGGGATCCGGGCCGATGCCGGGCCTGTCCTTGCTGAAATCGGGGCGGAAGCCGACCTCCAGCCGGTTCCGGGCCTACATCAAATCGATATCCTTGTAGAGAGTGCCGTAAGGGTTGTTCCGCAGGAGCCTGTGATTCTCATAGGCGGCATTGTAACGGAAGTCTTTATCCATCCGGGTGCCGCCCGCCATCTGATACGGGTTCATGCCGACCATGCTGTCGTCCGGATTGTAGACCGGAGCGGGTTCGGGCGTGCGGGCCTGAAGTCCTTCGATGCCCTGGTAGAGAACGCCGTAGGGGTTGATCCGCAGGATGCGGTCATTGTCGGCCCAGGCGTTTTTAGAATTCAGCCAGTAGCGAGACCCTACGGGCCGGGTATCGAATTGCAGGCCCACTGTATCGCCGGAACCGATACTGTCCGAATACATAGGCTCACCGGAAGCGGTAGTCGTGGTCGTAGCCGTGGTAGTTGTATCCGTTGTTCCGGCGGATGTGTCCGTGGTTGTCGTTGTGGTGGTTGTCTGCGTTGTGGTCGTTGTCGCGCCGGAATCGTCCGCTAGAAGAGATGCCGGAACCACCAGCAACGCCAGCAGGGCGGCAGAAGCGATCAGATTTAGCTTTTTCATCGCTATTCCTCCTGATTCGGTTATGAGAGTTTATTGTTCAGGACTTTCGCTTGCCTGCCTGTCTAAAAAACAGCCCGCTATGGAAGCGGACTGAACATTGCCGGTTTGTCCGCTTCCATAGCGAATCATGTCGGCTCAGTCGTTCTTGTGGCCCTTGCGGCCCGCTCCACGGTGCTGCTCGGCGCTGCCTCCACGCTGGCCGCTGCCGGACTCTTCGGAGCCGGAGTCCCCGCCGCGACCGCCGCGGGCCTCGCCGCCCTTCTGTCCGATCTCGGACATATGCCCTCGATCCTGGCTGACGGCCTCGCCGCCCTTCTTGCCGATCTCGGCCATGTGTTCTCTGTCCTGGCTCACCTTCTCACCCCCCTTGCGGCCCGCTTCGCGTGCCTCTTCGGAGGTGAATTCATGAGCGGTCCCCTTCTCGTGGGCGGCCTTTCCGCCCTTGCTGGCGATTTCACGCTGCTTTTCTTCATCCATTGCCGCAAAACCGCGCTCTTCTTTACCTCCTCGTTCTGCCATTATGCTGTTCTCCTCTCGGTAGTTTTAGCGTTTTGTCCATGTCATGGTTTTGCGTCTCGCATACCGAATGGACACCGTAAGAAATCTCAATCCGGACTCGCTCCAGGCGTCCCTGTCACCTCCTTTCCGGAGTGCCAGGCGCGCCCCATCATCCGGCTTTCTGCAACCCGGCATGTGAGGTCAGCGATTGTCGCTGCCGGATTGGTTCATATGCTGCGCATGTCCGGCATTATCAGTCCCGCCCGTGCGCCGGGACGTCGTCTGGCTTGACCTCAGCCCGGCAAAAATGCCCTCTGACTCCTGAAGGTGCTGTTTGAAGGTGGGGAGTGTTTGACCTGCCCACCGGCTCAGATCGCCGCTGCCCCGGTTCGCCTGATAGGAAAACATCTTGACAGCCTTCCGGTGGTCTTTGACCTGTATCTGCATATAAGCCCGGCCGAACGCCGCTTCGGAGAGTTTGGAAAGCCGGTTGTGCTTGGGGGAAAGCGATTTGGGAAGCTGCACTCGCTTCTCAGCGGTCAGTTGTTTCCATTCTTCATTGGCTTTGGAATGATCCTGAACCATATGCTGTCCGAACATCGTCGCTGGCACCCTTTTTCGCGGCCAAAGCGCCGAGTTTGACTTCAACCAGACCGTCGCGGGCGACATCTTTCATAAACTTGATGTCTGCGCGACTGAGGCCGCTTCGGTTCCGGGTATCCGAGGAAAATCCGCCCTGCGTGTAGCCGATTCCGGCCACCAGAGTCGCCGTTATGAAAGCCAACGCCATGTGGGAAAAGTATTTCCAAATTCTTCATAAGAAACCTCCGATACATTACTTTGGCGCTAATTACAATAATTACTATTAAAATGTGCCTTGACTAAAATCTTATAGGCGTTTTACGATGGAAATTGGCTCTTCGGGCAAAATGCTGTTCAATATTTCGGCTCTGCGAAGTGTTATAAAATCGTATCGCGGGGCGCACAGGCTGCGTGGACAAAGAAAAACTCATGAAAAATTGCATAAAAGAGTTTAATCGAAACGTTCACTAACTAATACAACCCATCTTTGAATTTGTTCCCTGCGTTCCATTCCCACAGCCAAAAGTAATCTCTTTAATTGCTACCTTATTTTACTCTGTTCTGAGGGAGATCAAACAAGCCAGGGGGCTATCCGAATCCGGGGCATGTTTACGGCTCCGCAGGACGGGCCCGGCGGCCCGCCCTTACACGAGCCTCTACTCCATCAGAAAATCACCCGACAGATACGGTCGTCGTTTCGAGCCGGGGAGCCGCGACCGTCCAGGTTGGAGGTGGAAAAATAGAGAGCGCCGTCCGGCCCTGCCGCCACCTCACGGATGCGCCCGAATCGGCCCCGGAAGAGCCTGTCCTGGCGCACAACTCGCCTGCCGTCCAGAACGACGCGGATAATGGATTCACCTCGCAGGCAGCCGAAATAGAAGTTTGCGCCCAGGAACGCCCCGCTTGCGGGCGCGACGGCAGGCGTGTATTCCAGCAGCGGCGAAACCATCCCGGCCCGCTCCTGGCGGTGGTGGACGGCAGGCCACCCGTAATTCTTCCCTCGCTCCACGATGTTGACCTCATCCCCGCCGCGCGGCCCGTCGAAACCGGAGGGGCCGTGTTCTGTCTGGAACATCAAATTTGTGCCGGGCTGCCAGTCCAGGCCCTGAGAATTGCGGTGGCCGTAAGACCAGATTTCGGGCCGCGCTCCCTGCCTGTCGGCAAACGGATTATCCGGCGGGACAGAGCCGTCGTCATTCAGGCGGAGGGTCTTTCCGGCCAGGGAATCGAGCCGCTGGGCCAGGTTCCGGTCGGTGGCGTCCCCGGTGGTGATATAGAGTTTGCCGTCCGGGCCGAAACGCAGACGGCAGCCCGCATGAAAGCGGGCGGATGGGATATTATCGATAATAATTTTCATCTCCGTCAGGCCGCCACCGGTTTCCTGATAGCGGACGACCCGGACTCTCGCGCCTCCTCTGCCATAAGCGTAGGAGAGATAGAGCCAGCGGTTTTGGGAAAACTTCGGGTGGAGCGCCAGACCCATCAGGCCGGTTTCACCGGAAGATTCGACATCCTCCAGGACGGCAAGGGGCTTCGGGCGCAGCTTGCCCTTTTCGAAAACGCGCACCCGGCCCGGCCTTTCCGTGAAGAGCATCCGGCCATCCGGGGCAAAAACAATAGCCCAGGGAACCTCCAGTCCGCTGACCACTGTGGTTACCTGGGGGCTGCCGCTTCGCGCGGGAGCCGCCTCGGAAACGCCTGATTCTGATGTCTCCCGGCCCTTCTCTTGGGAGCAGCCCGAGGCCAATAGGATCGCTAAAAGGAAATGGATTTTCCGGTTCATGACGACTCCTTGCTGGGGATGCTTCGTCGCTACGCTCCTTGCAGACTGCATCGATGCCGAAACGGTTATTCAAGCGAAAGCCCTGTTAGCTCATCCCTTCCCGAATGGGTGTATCCCGAACAGGCTCAATAGCTGGCTTCCCAGCAGTTCAACCACTGCCAGGGTAACCATCGCGAATGTCGTCCAGGCGACGGCATTGAACCGGCGCGAATTCCTGAGGTCGCCGACCAGGCGGTGATCGTTGATCAGCAGCAGAATGAACACCAGCATCACCGGCAGCATGATGCCGTTCAGCACCCGGGTTCCGAGCAAAAGCGGGATAATCGGGATGCCGGGAATCAATACCAGCGCGGCTCCGAGAATCACCAGGGCCGTAAAGAGCCGGAAAAAGAAGCGGGCGCAGCGGGGGTCTTGATTGACTCCTTTGGGCAGCCCGAAAACCTCGCTGACAGAATAGGCGGTCGCCAGGGGCAGCACTGCGGCAGCCAGGATAGCGGCCTCCAGCAGGCTCACCGCAAAAATGATGGAAGCCGCATGGCCCGCCGCCGGCTGGAGGGCGCGGGCGGCATCGGCTGCCGGCTCTATATCCGTTTTTTCGGCTACATGGAGGGTGGCTGCGGTGGCGATAATCATGAAGACCGACATCAGATTGGAAAAAACCGTGCCTGCATACGCATCCACCCGTTCCGGGCCGTAATGCCGCCGCGCCACACCTTTCTCCACGATAGATCTTTGCTGGAAAAGCTGCATATAAGGGGTGATCGTCGTGCCGATCAGCCCGACCATGTCAGGAGCCATCCGGGACAGGATAGCCAGCCCCTGTCGGCTGTCCAAGCATGTGACCACAAGAAAGGCATCAACAAAGGATCCGCGATCCGAAGCGAAATCAATGGCAGCCGTTCTTCATCTTGAGCGATACCCGGTCCTTTCAGTGCGAAATGACCGGTCC